>NC_006177.1:1296776-1620970 GCF_000009905.1 Symbiobacterium thermophilum IAM 14863 | reverse complement strand
TTCTCCAGGCCGGCCCCGCGCAGCGAGTTGGAGCAGACCAGCTCCGCGAACAGCCCCGTGCGGTGCACGGCAGTGGTCACGTGGGGGCGCATCTCGTACAGGGTCACCTTGACCCCGAGCCGGGCGGCCTGCCAAGCCGCCTCCGACCCGGCCAGCCCGGCGCCGATTACGGTCACATGGGGCTCCGTCACTCAGGCATGCACCTCTTCCATGCTCTCCACCGGTTCCACGTACCCGCAGTCCGGCTGCTTGCAGACGTGGCTGAGGCCCAGCTCCTTGATCCGCTTCTCGACCAGGTAGGGGGCGCCGCACTCCGGGCAGAGCCGGTTCACGGGCTTCTCCCACGACACGAAGTTGCAGTCGGGGTAGTTGGTGCAGCCGTAGAACCGCCTGCCGCCCTTCTTGGACTTCCGCTCCACGATGCGGCCGGTGCCGCAGGCCGGGCAGGTGACGCCCGTCTCCTCCAGGATCGGCTTGGTGGACTTGCACTCGGGGAAGCCCGGGCAGGCCAGGAACTTGCCGAACCGGCCGTGCTTCACGACCATCAGCCGGCCGCACTTCTCGCAGGGCACGTCGGAGACCTCGTCCTCCAGCTCGAACCCGCCCACCTTCTCCTCGGCTTGCTTCAGCGTCTCCTCGAAGGGGCCGTAGAACCGCCGGATCAGCTCCCGCCAGTTCACCCGCCCCTCCTCCACCTCGTCCAGCTTACCTTCCAGGTGGGCGGTGAACTCGACGTCGATGATGTCCGGGAAGTACTCCTTCAGGATGTCCGTGACCAGCACGCCGAGCTCCGTGGGATAGAAACGCTTATCCCGCTTTTCGACGTAGCCGCGGGTCTGAATGGTTCCGATGATGGGCGCGTACGTGGACGGCCGGCCGATCCCCCGCTCCTCCAGGGCCTTGACCAGCATGGCCTCGGAGTACCGGGGCGGCGGCTGCGTAAAGTGCTGCCGCGCCTCCAGCGTCTGCAGGGTGACCTGCTGCCCCTCGGCCAGCTCGGGCAGCAGATCGTCGCCCTCCTCCCGCTGGCCGTCGTCGTCCTCGCCCTCGATGTAGACCTTCATGAACCCCGGGAAACGGATGCTCTGCCCGCTGGCCCGGAACACGTGCTCCCCCGCTACCAGCTCCACCGTGACCGTGTCGAGCACGGCGGGAGCCATCTGGCTCGCCAGGAAGCGCTCCCAGATCAGCCGGTAGAGCCGGTATTGGTCCGGCGTGAGGTACGGCTTCACCGACTCCGGCGTCCGGGTGACGTCCGTCGGGCGGATGGCCTCGTGGGCTCCCTGTTCGCCGGCGCGCCGGTCCGGCTCACGCCGCCGCTCCGGGACGTAGTCTTTCCCGTACTGCCGCTCGATGAACTCCGCCGCCGCCCGGGCGGCTTCGTCGGCGATCCGGGTGGAGTCGGTGCGGATGTAGGTCACCAGGCCGGTGTGGCCTTCCTCGCCCAGCGGCAGCCCCTCGTAGAGTTGCTGGGCCACCGCCATCGTACGCCGCACGCTGAACCCCAACTTGCGGGAGGCCTCCTGCTGCAGGCTGGACGTGGTGAAGGGGTACGCGGGGTTCCGCTTCTTCTCGCGCCGCTTCACGCTGCGCACCTGCAGGACGAGGCCCTCGCCGGCGAGGTCCAGCACCTCGGTGAACGGATCGCCGGGCGTGCCCTCCCCGCTCACCGCGGCGTTACCGGCCGGCAGCCGGTCTCCGGCCACCTGGTGCACCACCGCCCGTACCTGATCCTGCGTCTTCAGGTCCGCCTTCTGCTCGCCCATGCCCCAGTACCGGGCGCTGAAGGACTGGGCAAAGGCCGTTGACAGCCTGGCGTCCAGGGTCCAGTACTCCTCCGGCTGGAACGCCTGGATCTCGCGCTCGCGGTCGACGATCAGCCGCACCGCCACCGACTGCACCCGCCCCGCGGAGAGGCCGCGCCGTACCTTGCGCCACAGCAGCGGACTCAGCTTGTACCCCACGAGCCGGTCGAGCACCCGGCGCGCCTGCTGCGCCTCCACCCGGTTCAGGTCGATGGGCCTGGGCTGCTTGATCGCCCGCTGGATGGCATCCTTCGTGATCTCGTGGAACTCGATGCGCAGCGGCTCGTCCAGCGGCAGCTTCAGGACCTGGGCCAGGTGCCACGAAATCGCCTCACCCTCCCGGTCCGGGTCTGTGGCCAGGTAGACCCGATCGGCCTTGCGCGCGCTCTCCCGCAGCTCCTTCAGGATGTCGCCCTTGCCGCGGATCGTGATGTATTTCGGTTCGAAGTCGTTCTCCACCGAGACCCCCAGCTGGCTCTTGGGCAGGTCGCGCACGTGGCCCATGGAGGCCTTCACGGCGTACTTCCGCCCGAGGAACTTCTCAATGGTCTTCGCCTTGGCCGGGGACTCGACGATGATCAGGCTCTTCGGCAAGCAGTCCACACCCCCGTGTGACATGCCAGAGCACGACGCTCGTGTTCCATAGACTATTCCTTCCGCGTGTGGTCTATCCAATTCGGATATATTGCCCATCGGGCAGGCGCCGGACCGCGCTGCGGATCTCCAGCATCGTCAGGCAGGCCTGCACCTCCGGCAGCGGGAGGCCGCTGCTCTCTGCCAGGTCGCCGGGCCACCACGGGGCGCTGCCCATCCAGCCCAGCACCCGCTGCTCCAACTCCGTCAGGCCCCTGGGGGTGAAGTGAAGCGGACCTTCCGCCGAAGGGAGAAAGCCCAGGTCCTCCAGCACCTGGGCGGCGCTGACGGCCAGTCCGGCGCCGTCGCGGACGTACTTGTAGAGGCCCCTCGAGAGGGGGCTGGTGACCGGCCCCGGCACCACAAACAGATCCCGGTCCTGCTCGATGGCGTGTGCAGCCGTGATCAGCGTGCCCGACCGCTCCCCGGCCTCCACCAGGATCACCCCGTGGCTGAGGCCCGTGATGATCCGGTTCCGCTCCGGGAAGTTCTCGGGGCGCGGGGCGGTGCCGGGCGGCTGCTCCGACAGGATCGCACCGGTTTCCCGCATCTGCCGGTACAGCGCCGCCGACTCCTGAGGATAGCAGACATCGGCGCCGCCGCCAAGTACGGCGACCGAAGTTCCCCCTGCTTCCAGGGCCCCGCGGTGCGCCTCGGTGTCGATGCCCCGGGCCATCCCGCTGACGACCACCGCGCCCAGCTGTGCAAGCTCCCGGCCCAGCTGTTCCGCCACCGCCAGCCCGTAGGCGGTGGGCCGACGGGTGCCGACGATGGCCACCACCGGACGGCCGTCGGGCTCCCACGGCCCGTACTGGTAGAGCACGGGCGGCGGGACGGGGATCTCGGCCAGCCGTTCCGGGTAGCCCCGGGTGCCATAACAGAGTACGCGGAGGCCGGCGCGGCGGGCACGCTCCAGCTCCCGCTCCGCGTCGCGGCGCGCCTCCGCGCTCTTCCGCACGGCCAGCAAGGCCTCGACGATATCCGGTCTGAACCCCCGCACGGCGGCCAGTTCCGCTTTCCCCAACCGCCAGGCCACCTCGGGGTCGGGATAGGTACGCATGAGCTGCGCCATGCGCCGCCGGCCCACCCCCGGCGCGCGCTGGTAAATCAGCCAGACCAGGGCGCCCTCCATGCCGCTCTCCCCCACGCGGCCGGCCGCCCGGGGGCAGCCGGCCTTCGGTTTGGTGCCTTCCACACGAAAAGCCCGGCCTTCCGGCTACCGGGCCCGCTGCGGCAGTTCCTGCGCCCCGAGCACCAGGAGCAGCACCTGGGCCAGCCCCTTGGTGAGCGGGGTGGTATAGATGTACTCATCCAGCCGGTGGCCGTTGCCCCCCAGCGTGACGCCCACCGTGACGGCCGGGATCCCCATCGACAGCGGGATGTTGCCGTCGGTGGACGAGGGGTAGCTGCGCGTCTGCAGGCCCAGTTCCCGGTGGACCCTCCGGACCAGGTTGCACAGGGGATGGGTGTCCGGGATCGATCCGGTGGGCCGGTCCCCCAGGAGCTCCAGGGTGGCCCTCACGCCGGACTCCCGCTCCTCGGCGCGCACGATGCGCAACACCCGCTCCTCCAGCCGCACCAGCTCGCCCCGGTCCAGCGAGCGCAGGTCGATGAGCGCCTCGGCCCGGGCGGCGATGGTGTTGATGGAGGTTCCGCCGGAGATGACGCCGACGTTGTAGGTCGTCTTCGGGTGGGTGGGCACGCGCAGCTCGCTGATGCGGGCGATGATGCGACCGAGGCTGTGGATGGCGCTGGGCGCACCGAACGCGCCCCAGGAGTGGCCGCCGCTGGTGGCGACCACCAGCCGGAACCGCCGGCTGCCCACGCCCTCCCGCACCATGCCGCCGAGGCTGCCGTCCAGGGCGATCACGTAGTCGATCTCGTCCTTCAGCGCCTCGACCACGGCTCGCATGCCCTCCAGGTTGCCGAGCCCTTCCTCCCCGCAGGTGGCCGCGAAGATGACGTCGCCCGCCAGCGGCACGTCGTTCTTGACCAGCAGGCGGGCCGCATGCAGCATCGTCGCCACGCTGGAGGAGTTGTCGCCCACGCCGGGGGCCCGGAGGATGTCGCCGTCCGGTCGCACGGTCACGTCGGTGCCGGCGGGAAACACGGTGTCCAGGTGCGCCGCAATCAGAAGGTTCGGCCCCGTCCCGTTCCCCCGCAGCCGGCCGATGACGTTGCCGACCGCATCGCGCCTCACCTCGCGGAGACCGACCTCCTGCATCCGCCGCTCCACGTAAGCGGCGCGCTCGGCTTCGTGGAACGTGGGGGCGGGGATCTCGCAGACGGCGATGACCTCCCGCACGAGCTCAGGCAGTGCCAACTCTGCTTCGGCCACGAGGCGGCAGGCAGTCGGGTGCTCCAGGATCATGCGACATCGCCCCTTTGCGGTTCAATCTCCGATTATAGCGGACGATCCAACGTTTGGAAAGAGTGGCGGCCGAGTCCTCACTCCACCCGCTTGCGGAGCCAAACCTCCCACTCCCGCTCGCCCACCTGCCTTACGGCGAGCACCTCGTCGCCGTAGAGCTCTGCACTCCGCGGGACGTTGCGCGTGGCGGGCTCGTAATCGAGCCGCACCAGCAGCACCTGGCCGATCTGCATCTCCTCCAGGGCGATCTTGGTCTTGGCGAAGGTGACCGGACAGACGTCGCCGCGCAGGTCGATCGCGCGATCCGGCTGAGGCAGCGTTCCCTGGCCCGTAGTCGACACGTCGTGTTCCCTCCCGGTGGGTTCAAGGCCGATCCATGCAGCGGGGAGGCCGGTGGTCCCCGCCTCCCCAGCCGCTCTCCCTATTCTTCGCTCTCCCCGGCAGCGCCCCCTCCCAGGTCGGCCTGCGGATCCACGGATCCCTCGTCCGACTTGGCCCGCGCCGCATGCGCCTTGTCGATGGTCGTCAGGTTGTTCGGCAGCGCCCCCATGGGGTTCTCCTTGCGCTCCCGGTCCCGGGCCTCGAGCTCGGCGGCGTCCTGCCGCCACCCGGGACCCCGCCGGTCGGCCATGGGTCCTTCGTGAACCGTACGCCGGTCCTGCTCCGCCAATCTGATCCCTCCTGGGTACAGGTTGACCGCGGTGTGCAGTCAGGCGATAGCATGCGCGTACGGCGCAGTGCGTACCAGACTCCGCCTGTCGGCCTCATGCGCCCTGCCGGACGGGCGCCGCACCGACGCCGCGGTACTGCAGCGCCTCCGCCAGGTGCCGGAGCTCGACGGTGTCCGCGCCTTCCAGATCGGCCAGGGTGCGGGCCACCCGGAGCACACGATCGCAGCCTCTGACCGACAGGCCGAAGCGGTCCACGGCTTCCCGCAGCAGCGCCTCCGCGCCCGGCGGAATGCGGCAGAAGCGGCGGATCAGGGCGGGGCCCATCTCGGCGTTGCTGGAGCAACCGTGCTGCGCCAGCCGGCGCCGCTGCCGCTCCCTCGCCTCCCGGACCCGCTCCGCGACCGCCCGGGAGGACTCTCCGGCCGCCGCTGCCCGGTACGCGGCGTAGGGCACCGGCTGCAGGTACACCTGCAGGTCGAACCGGTCGCGCAGGGGGCCCGAGAGCCGGTTGCGGTAGAGGTGGACCGCGGTGGCCGTGCACGTGCACGCATGCACGGGATCGCCCAGGTGACCGCAGGGACACGGGTTGGCCGCCGCCACCAGCGTGGGCCGGGCCGGGAAGGTCAGGTGCGCATGCGCCCGCGCCACCCGCACGACGCCGTCCTCCAGCGGCTGCCTGAGGCCCTCCAGCACGTCGCGCCGGAACTCGGGCATCTCGTCGAGGAAGAGCACGCCGCGGTGGGCCAGCGTCACCTCCCCGGGCCGGAGGGGATTCCCGCCGCCCAGCATGGCGGCCCGGGAGATGGAGTGATGGGGCGCCCGGAACGGCCGCCGGCGAAGAAGACCGCCCGGCCCCAGTTCCCCGGCCACGCTGTGGATGCGGCTCACCTCCAGCGCCTCGGCCTCGTCCAGCGGCGGCAGGATCGTGGGCAGGCAGCGGGCCAGCAGGCTCTTGCCGGCGCCCGGCGGGCCGACCATGTACAGGTTGTGACCCCCGGCGGCGGCCACCTCCAGGGCGCGCCGGGCCACCGGCTGGCCGCGCACCAGGGCGAGGTCGACGTCCCCGTCGCAGCCACCGGCCACGGGCGGCGCCGGGTCTGGCGCCGCCAGGACCCGTTCCCCGCGCAGGTGCGCGACCAGATCGGCAAGGTGCGGCGCGGCCAGGACGTCGGCCCCGCACGCGGCCGCCTCCCGCGCGCTCTCCGGGGGCAGCACGAGCCGGCGGCCCGGCTCCAGCGCCATCGCCATGGCAAGCGCCCCCCGCACCGGACGCACGCCGCCGTCCAGGGCCAGCTCGCCCGCCACCGCGATGCCCGCCAGGGCCGACGGATGGAAGGCGCCCGCCGCAGCCAGGACCCCAAGGGCGATGGCCAGGTCGAATCCAGCCCCCTCCTTCCGGGTGTGGGCGGGGGCCAGGTTCACCGTGATCCGCTGCAGCGGGAACGGCCACCCGCCATTGCGGACCGCGGCCCGCACCCGCTCCCGGGCCTCCCGCACGGCCGCGTCGGGCAGTCCGACGATTTCAAAGGAGGGAAGGCCCGGGCTCACATCGACCTCCACGGCGACCGGCAGCGCCTCGATCCCCTGCAGGGTGAAGCTCCACACCCGTACGAACACCCGCCGCACCCCCCGCCAACAGACGTTCGCCTCGGGTACATCGTGCCACAGATTCTCATTCTTGTCAATCTCCCCCTTCCCTGTGCCAGCCGGTGGAGAACGCCTTCGCAGCGGAAGAGGTATCCGTCACCGTGGAGGAGCTGGCACCTCGTCGGAGCAGGTGGCGGAGGCCGCCCGGGGCCTGGCCCGGACAGCCCCGCGAACGGCAGGATCGGGTGAAGCGGTTCACACGGCGCCCCGGGCCGCGGGCGCGGGCGGTGGTCTTCCCAAGGCCGACGGCACCGTGAGCAAAGCAGGCGGAGCCGTTCCGGTTCGTCACCGGAACGGCTCCGCTCACGCGTGGAACGCATTCTGGATCAGCCGGCAGCGCAGGCGCCCGTCGGGGCCCGGCTCCACCTCCACGACGTCGAACCGGCACGGCGGGGGCTCCGATCCGAGGCGGGCCAGGTAGAGGGAGGCCAGGCGGGCCAGCCGCCGCTGCTTCGCCGCCGTCACCGCCTCGCCCGGCGTCCCGTACCTCCGTCCGCGTCGGGTCTTCACCTCCACGAAAACGAGCACGCCCCCGTCCTGGGCGATCAGGTCGATCTCACCCGAACGGAAGCGCACGTTGCGGGCGATGATGCGGTATCCGGAGGCCGTCAGGAACTCTGCAGCGGCCTGCTCCCCCGCCTCGCCGACGCGGCGGCTCACCTAGCCCTCCGTGAACAGCAGCACCGCCCCGGCGGGCGTGCCGTCCGAAGGCTTCCGGTGGATCGGACAGGGCCCGTAGCGCTCCAGCGCCAGCCGGTGCTCCGGGGTGCCGTAGCCTTTGTGGTGGGCAAAGCCGTAAGCCGGGTACTTGGCGTCCATCTCCACCATGTACTCGTCCCGCACCACCTTGGCCACCACGGCCGCCGCCGCAATGGAACACGAGAGCGTCTCCCCGCCCACCACGGGCACCTGGGGCTGTGAAACGTTGGGCAGGTGCACGCCGTCGATGAGCAGGTAGTCGGGCGTGACGGGCAGGTCCGCCACCGCCTTCATCATGGCCTTGTACGTGGCCACCACCACGCTGGCCTCATCGATGCCCTCCGGCTGCACCAGGCCGACCCCCACGGCCACGGCCACCTCGCGGATGCGCCTGTACAGCTCCATCCGCCGCCGATCCGAAAGCCGCTTCGCCTCCTCAATACCCGGCAGCTCCACCTCTCCGGGGAGGATCACCGCCGCCGCCACCACAGGCCCGGCCAGCGGCCCCCTGCCGACCTCGTCGATGCCCGCGATGTGGCGGTAGCCCATGGACCACAGCTGCCGCTCGTAGTTGTACATCCGCTGGAGCACCGCCCGCTGCCGCTCCCGCTCCTTCAGGTAGGTCTGACACTGACGCACCAGCCGCTGGGCCCCTTCCCGGGGATCGTCTTTGAGCGCTGCGATGACCTCCGGGTAGATGTCCGGCCCCTGCTCTGCCATCAGTGCCTGTAGACGCTTCAAGCTCATCCGTTTCAGGATGATTCGCCTCACCGGTTCACCCCCACCCAATCAGCGGCCTCCGGCGGGTTGCGGTCCCACGCGGTCCACACCCTTTAGGCCTTCAACACGGTTAAATCGTGCATGTCAGTTTCGGCGGTGTGTGAGAAAAATCCTCCTACGGACATAAAGATATATTAGGATTTCACCGTATACATACAATACCCATCATTCGCCCCCGGGGGGTGGATCAGGCGGTTGCAGGGTCACCCGCCCCAGCCGCCCCTCGCGGAACTCCCGCAGGACCAGCTGGGCGGCCGCGTCCAGGTCGACCTGTTCCCCGGCCCTGAGCAAGCCGCGGAAGCGGCCGATCGCCTCCAGGTTCGCCACCGGTTCTGGGTCCAGGCGAGTGAGCCCGTACCGCTCGGCGACCGCCGCGCCCAAAGACTCCCAGATCAGGTGCAGCAGGTGGTTGGCCACCTCCCGCTGGTCGAAGACCTCGTCCTTGATGGCCCCGGTGGCCGCGAGCAACAGCCCGTCCCGCTGGTCCTCAAACTTGGGGACGAGAATGCCGGGCATGTCCAACAGCTCCACGTCCTTGCCGATGCGGATCCACTGCTTGCCGCGGGTCACCCCCGGCTTGTCCCCCACCGGCGCCCGCCGGGCGCCGACCAGCCGGTTGATGGCCGACGACTTGCCCACGTTGGGGATGCCGACCGCCATGACGCGGGCCGGGCGCGGCTTGCGGCCCTTCGCCGTCCAGGCGCGCAGCACGGGGGCGAAGGCCCGGCGGATCGCGGCCAGAACCTCCCGGGCGCCGGTGCCGCGCACCGCGTCCAACGCGACGGCAGGCCGACCCGGCTCGTTCAGCCGCTCCACCCAGAGCCGGGTCGCGGCGGGATCGGCCAGGTCGGCCTTGTTCAGGATCAGCACCTGCGGCTTGTGAGCCACCAGGGCCATCAGGTCCGGATTGCGGCTGGCCAGCGGGCACCGGGCGTCAACGATCTCCAGCACCACGTCCACCAGTGGCGCGTTCTCCTGCAGGATGCGACGCGCTTTGGCCATGTGGCCGGGGAACCACTGAATCACCGGCACGGCGCTCCCTCCCTTATCCGCCGCCCTCCGCCGCCGGCAGAGCGAGGGCGCTGATCTCGGTAAGAGGCCAGATCCGCGCGACGGCCAGGCCCCGGATGTGGCTGAGCGGCACCTCGCCGAAGTAGCGGCTGTCCTCGCTGTTGGACCGGTTGTCCCCGAGCACGAAGACCGAATCCGGCGGAACGACCACCGGCCCGAAATCGCCCGCGCTCAGCCGCACCGTCGGCGCCTCGTTGAACGGCTCGCCGTTGACGTACACCACGCCGCCGCGCATCTCCACGGTGTCCCCGGCCACCGCCACCACCCGCTTGATGAAGTCCCTCTCGGGCTGGCGCGGGTACTTGAAGACGATGATGTCGCCGGGCCGGGGATCCCGCACCAGCTTGTAGATGAACTTGTTGACCAGCACCCGCTCCTGGTCGTACAGGGTGTTGGTCATGGAGCTGCCCGAGACCTGGTAGACCTCCACGACGAAGGTGCGGATGATGAGCGCAAAGAGAAGGGCCAGGACCAGGGTCTCCAGCACCTCGCGCAGGGGCGACTTCCGCCTGACGGCCGGCCTCTCGTCCGGGACGTCTGCCATCTAGCCTCTCCTCCCCGCTCGGCTCCGATGTCCCGGCGCGGCGATTCGCTCCGCTGCTTCCCCGGGAATAGTGCAACGCTCCGCTCAACCCGCCAGGGGTGTCGAGCGGAGCGACCAGAAGCCGAAACCCGATTCTAGGCCTCCTCCGGCCTGGCGAGCCGCCGCTCCCGGATGCGGGCGGCCTTGCCGGTCCTCTCCCGCAGGTAGTAGAGCTTGGCCCGCCGGACGACGCCGCGGCGGATCACCTCAATCGAGGCCAGCCGCGGGCTGTGGACGGGGAACGTGCGCTCGACGCCGACGCCGTAGGAGACGCGCCGGACCGTGAAGGTCTCGTTGATCCCCGAGCCCTGCCGCTTGATGACCACGCCCTCAAAGGCCTGGATACGCTCGCGGTTGCCCTCCACGACCTTCACGTTCACCCGGACGGTGTCGCCGGGCCGGAAGGCGGGGATGTCGCTGCGCATGTACTCGCGCTCGATCTCGCGGATGATGTCGGACATGATTTCACCCCTTGTACGTGACGTTCGTACCGGTGCTTCCGAGCGTGCAAGCAGTCCGGCAGCGGACCGTCCGTGATCACACGCACACCATTATACCAAGGCGGGTAACCGGTGGCAATATCAACTCTGGCGGGTTCGCCACGCTTCCACCAGGCGGCGCTCCTCCGGCGTGAGGTCGGCGGACTGCAGCAGGTCGGGGCGCCGCTCGAAGGTACGGCGCAGGGCCTGCTCCCGCCGCCACCGGGCGATGGCCCCGTGGTTGCCCGAGGTGAGGATCTCCGGCACCCGCATCCCCTCGAACTCGGCGGGGCGGGTGTACTGCGGCCCCTCCAGCAGGCCCGAGGTGTGCGACTCGGCCACGCTGGACTCCAGGTCGCCCAGCACCCCGGGGATCAGCCGGGTCACCGCCTCCACCACCACCAGCGCCGCCACTTCACCGCCCATCAGCACATAGTCGCCGATGGAGATCTCGTCGGTGGCTAAGGCCCGGATGCGCTCGTCGAACCCCTCGTAGCGCCCGCAGATCAGGATCAGATGGTCCTCCCGCGCCAGCTCCTCCGCATAACGCTGGTCGAACCGGCGCCCCTGCGGGTCCATGAGGATGACCCGGGGCGGGCGGGCGCCCGCCGGGGCCCGCCCGGCCGCCCACCGGACCGCGCCGAAGACCGGCTCGGGCTTCATGAGCAGCCCGGCGCCGCCGCCGTAGGGGTAGTCGTCGGTCTGCTGGTGCTTGCTGAGGGCGAAGTCCCGGATGTTGACCACCCGCAGGTCCAGGATGCCCGCCTCGCAGGCGCGGCCGAGGATCGACTCCCGAAAGACGGGGGCGACGATGGCCGGGTGGATGGTCAGGATCTGGATCAGCATCGGGTCAGTCCTCCAGGAGGCCCGGGATCGGGTCGATCACCATCCGGCCGGTTTCCAGGTCGATCTCCTTGACGAACCGGCGCACGGCGGGCACGAGGTACCGCTTGCCCGGCGCGGTCTCCACCACGTAGAGGTCGTGCACCGGGCTGGTGTGGTCCACCTCCACCACCCGCCCCAGCTGCCTGCCGTCCGGGTCCACCACCTCGATGCCGATGATGTCGAAGTCGTAGTAATACCCCTCGGGCAGGGGATGGACCTCTTCCCGCGGGACCAGGAGATCCGCCCCGCGCAGCCGCTCCGCCTGGTTGCGGTCGGTGATCCCCTCCAGCTCCAGGATGACCAGGTTCTTGACGAAGCCGCGAAACCTGGCCCCGACCGCGCGGTCGGGACCGTCGATCATCACCCGCTTCAGGGTGACGAACCGCTCAGGGAAGTCGGTGGTGGGATAGACCCGCACCGCGCCCCGCACGCCGTGGGGGGCGGTCACCTGACCGATCCGGATCAGGTCCGGCCTGGACTGCCCGGCCACTACACCTCACCCCGAATCTCGATCACCTTTCCGTCCTCCACGACGATTTCGGCCGTCATCAGGGCGTCCAGGCTGTCGCCCACCTTCACCGTGGCCGTCGCCTGGATGGTGCCCTGGACCACCTCGGCGCCCAGAGGCAGCGCCTGGACGCGGCGGATCTCCTCCTGCAGCTGCGCCTTCTTCTCGGCGCGCACCGCGCGCTCCTGCTCCACCAGCTGGTGCAGCTGGAGCTGCTGCTGCGGGCTGATCGTCGCGGTGAGCTGGGCGCGCTTGACCTGGCTTTCCAGCTCGGCCATCTCGTCGTCCAGCTGCTTGATCGCCGCGTTCAGCTCCGCCGTGAGCCGCGCTTTGAGGCTCTCGGTCACCCGGGCCTTGATCGTCACCGGTCGCAAGATCTGCAAGCTCATGACATGAACTCCACCATTACCCGGCGGCCGTCCTTCACGGCGGCCGCCTTGACCACCGTGCGGATCGCCCTGGCCACCCGGCCGCGCCGACCGATCACCTTGCCCATGTCGCTGTCGGCGACACGGACCTCGAAGGTGACGGCGCGGGGGGTTTCCACCGCCGTGATTTTGACCTGGTCCGGGTGCTCCACGAGCCCCGTCACCAGCACTTCCACCAGCCGCTGCAGCATGGGTCAGCGCCCCCTTCTCCGGGGGGGTCGGGTCGGCCCTGCCCCCTTACTTCCTCGCCTCGTCGAACTTCTTCAGCACGCCCGCCTTGGAGAGCAGCGCGCGGGTGGTCTCGGTGGGGGTCGCGCCCTTCAGCAGCCAGTTCAGCGCCTTCTCCTCGTCGATGTTCAGGACGACGGGGTTCTTGGTGGGATCGTAGTAGCCGATCTCCTCGACGAAGCGGCCGTCACGGGGCGAGGTCGCCTCGGTCACCACCAGCCGGTAGAAGGGCGTCTTCTTCATCCCCATGCGCTTCAGGCGAATCTTGAGAGCCATTTCGGTTCATCCTCCTCAACAAGTGCAATTGAGATCTATGTGTGCACATCCCTGCTCCGGAAATGCGGGGATGGAGCACCGCTACCGCATCAGCGCCGGCCGAACAGGCCGCCGAACCCGCCGCCGGGGAGCCGGGGCAGCTTGCCGCCCCGCTTCAACATCTTCTCCATGCCCCCCAGCTGCTTCATCAGCTTGCGGGTCTGCTCGAACTGCTTGATCAGCCGGTGCACCTCGGCGATGGGCCGGCCCGAGCCCCTGGCGATCCGCTCCCGCCGCCGGACGTTGATGATGTCCGGGTTGCGCCGTTCCTTCGGCGTCATCGAGAGGATGATCGCCTCGATGTGCTTCAGTTCCTTCTCATCGATGTTGATGTCCTTGAGCTGCGCCCCGACGCCGGGGAGCATCTTCAGGATGTCCTGCAGCGGGCCCATCCGCTGCAGGGCGCGGAGCTGCTCCAGGAAGTCCTCGAAGTCGAACTGGGCCTTCAGCATCTTCCGGGCCATCTCTTCGGCCTGCTTCCGGTCCACCTGCTCCTGGGCCTTCTCGATGAGCGTGAGCACGTCGCCCATGCCCAGGATCCGGGAAGCCAGCCGATCCGGATAGAAGGGCTCCAGGGCGTCCAGCTTCTCCCCCACGCCCACGAACTTGATCGGCCGCCCGGTCACCTCGCGGACCGACAGTGCGGCGCCGCCGCGGGTGTCGCCGTCCAGCTTGGTCAGGATGACGCCGTCGATCCCCAGCTTGGTGTGGAAGTGCTCGGCGGTGGTCACGGCGTCCTGGCCGATCATCGCGTCCAGGACCAGCAGCGTGTCGTGGGGCTGGATGCGCGCCTTGATCTGCTGGAGTTCTTCCATGAGCTCCTCGTCGATGGTCAGCCGGCCGGCGGTGTCGACGATGATCACATCCCGCCGCTCCTCCGCCGCGTACGCGACGGCGTGCTGCGCGATGTCCACCGGGCTCGCCTGATCGCCCTCGCTGTAGACCGGCACCCCCACCTGCTCGCCGAGGACCTCCAGCTGCTTGATGGCGGCCGGCCGGTAGACGTCGGCCGCGACCAGGAGGGGCTTCTTCCCCTCCTTCTTCAGCTTCAACGCCAGCTTGGCCGCGTGGGTCGTCTTGCCGGCGCCCTGGAGGCCGCACAGCATGATGATGGTCGGCGGCCGGTCGGCCATGTTGAGGCCGACGCTCTCCCCGCCCATCAGGGCGACCAGTTCCTCGTAGACGATCTTGATCACCATCTGGGCCGGGTTCAGGCTCTCCAGGATCTCCTGCCCCACGGCACGCTCCTTCACCCGGGCGATGAACGACTTGACGACCTTGAAGTTGACGTCGGCCTCCAGGAGCGCCAGCCGCACCTCGCGCAGAGCCTCGTTCACGTCCGACTCCGTGAGCTTCCCCTTGCCCCGGAGCCGCTTGAAGGCCTCCTGAAGCCGTTCCTGCAGCGATTCAAACAAGGGATGGTCACCCTCTCCGTATGGAAGGTGTCGATCAACGGGCTCACGCCTCCGCCCGCAGGGCCGCCAGGGCGCGGCGGGCGGCGCTGAGGTCGGCCCGGTCCAGCGCCTCCTGCAGTTCGTCCAGCAGCCTGAGGCGCCGCTGATGCTCGGCGACAAAGCCCAGCCGCTGCTCGTACTCCTGCAGGGCGGCCTCGGACCGGCGGATCAGCTCGTGGACCGCCTGCCGGCTCACGCCGTCGGCGTCGGCGATCTCCGCCAGCGAGTGGTCCTCCAGGTAGTAGGCCCGGATCAGCTCCTGCTGCCGCTCGGTGAGCAGCGGCCCGTAGAAGTCGAAGAGCAGGGCGATCCGCTGCACGTCCTTCATCGGAAACCGCCTCCTCCGGCGTGCCGATGATGTCAAGGAGATGTGATTGACAGCGTCGCCACCTTCCTGAGTATAGGGATTCGCCCGGAGGCTGTCAAGGATTTTCTCCTGACACCTCCGGGCGCCGCATCATCCGTCCTTCGGCCGCCACCGGTCCGCGTCGCGGGTCCGGTACTTGTCCATGACCCGGCGGAACGCCTCCTCCAGGTCGATGTTCAGCTGGTTCGCCAGGACCGCCACCACAAACAGGATGTCGCCCAGCTCCAGGGCCACGTCCCCGGTGTCCTCGGTGGGTTTCTTCTTCTTGGGCCCCCACCGGTGGTTGATCTCCCGGGCCAGCTCCCCCACCTCCTCGGTGAGCCGGACGAGGTTGGCCAGCGGATCCCAGTACCCAAAGGGGGCAACCCAGCGGTCCACCTCCCGCTGCACGTCCCGCAGATCCACGCAGTCACCTCCTAGAGCAGGAGCCACGCCAGGGCCGCCAGGAGACCCACGCCGCCGGTGGCGGCTGCTGCCGTGGCCCCCCGCAGCAGGTTCACCCGGCCCCGCAGGTACCGGTCCAGCGGCGAGGTCTCCAGGCTGGTGCCCACCGCCTGGCGGAACCGGCGCAGGACCCCCGGGTAGCGGGAAAGCGGAACCGGCCGCTCCGGCAGGCCGAGTGCGCCGGGGTCGGCGGCCGACCGGCGCAGGTAGGCAGAGAGGGTCGCGGCCCACTCCCGCATCTCGGGCGACAGCGCCTCGCCTGGCAGCGCATGCTCCGGGTTCAGCCGGGAGAGACGCTCCGCGAACCGGACCTGGGCCATCAGGAGAGCGTCCGCCTCGTCGGCCCGGTTCGACTGCCGCACCCACTCGGCATAGGCGGCCAGCCGGAAGCCGGCGGTGACCAGGGGCAGGGGCTCGCCCGGCACCGGGTGCAGATCGGCGTCGGCCACGAGGCAGGGGTAGTCGGTGAAGACCTGCCGCCAGATCGCCGCGGCCGCCTCCGGCTTCCCCTGGCCCCACAGCTCCCGGGCGCGGGCGAGCCAGGCGCTCAGGTGCAGGGCGTACGCCAGGTAGCCCACCGACTTGCCGTCCAGCTCCGTCCGGGCCGCCACGGGGTCGGTGACCACCTGGGCCACCAGACGGGCCGCCAGCGCCTCCGCCTCCTCCAGCCGCCCCTCGTCCAGGGCCGTCCGGACGGCCGGGGCGGCCGCCTGGAAGTGGCGCCGGAGCCAGGCCTGCCGCTCGGGGGTGGCCACCGTGCGGCAGTTGCCCTGCTCGTCCACCACGAGCTCACAGCCCAGCCGCCGGAGGTCCCGCTGCACCCGCAGGAAGAGGCCGCCCACCAGGCTCAGGTAGATCAGCTGGTGCCGGCGCTGCCGCTCGGCGGCGAACTCGGCGTACTCCCTCTGGAACGCAGCCCAGCCCTCCTCCACCTGTTCCAGCGCCCGGTCCAGCGACCGGTCCACACCCATGAGCTGTGCGGCGGCCTCACGCCCGACCAGCGGCTCCAGGGCGGTGGCCACGGCGCTGCCGATGAGCCTGGCGCCCTTCTGCACCAGCGGCTGGGCGCGCAGCCGGTCCACAAGCTCGGCGTACTGCTTCAGGTTCTGCGCGTGCTCGCTGAGCGCCTGCGCCATCGGCCGGCCGGCGGCGGCGATCTGGTCCGCCAGCGCCCGGAGGGCCTGGGGCGGCAGCGTGTAACGGGTCGCGATCCCCGGGTGGGGCATCGCCCGGGACAGGTCGGCGACGATCTGGTTGTACTCGGAGAGGTCCGGCGGCGTAAGCCCCGCGGCCAGGTCTCGGGCGACGGCCGCCGGGTCCATCAGGGTGAGTCGACGCCGGAGCGCCTTCGCCTCGGGTTTGCGCCCTTTCTTCCTGGCCCCGTCCCGTCGGGCGTGCTCGATCTCCTTGAACCTGCGCTCCATCTGCCGGCCAAACGCCCAGTTCACCTGCTGCGCCCGGTGCTGCGCCTGTCGGACCAGATCCTGGCAGAGCCGGGCGGGCAGCTCGTGGCGCATTTCGGCCACCAGGTCCTCCCACTCCCGCTGGGCGCTGACCCACCGACCCACAGCCGGGAAGATCAACTCCTGCATGGCTGCACCTCCCCGCTACAGGTCGAGCCCCAGGGCATCCAGGCCGCTCCAGTCCAGGCCCGCGTACGTCTGCAGGTGGGCGAGCCAGCCGTCGTGGGCAAACGGCTCCAGGGGCAGCACCCGGCTCCAGGCCGACCGCAGTTCCTCCCAGGCGACGCCGGTGGAAAGCACCTGCGGTCCGGCCGGGTCGGACGTGGGCCGCCCCGTCCGCAGGAAGTCCGCGAAGCCGTCGTCGGAGAAGAGCACGCCGCCCTCGGGCAGCGCCACCGCCGCCGCGCGCAGCGGCGGGATGTGCTGGAAGAAGAGTGCGTCCAGCCTGGCCATGGCCTCAACCTCCCTGATGCCGCTCTTGTGCTGCATGTACCGGGTTCATATAGGGTGTGACGCTCCGGGCGCCGTCCGATCCTTCAAACGGAACCGCCATCTGTATGACGCGTCCGGCGCGCCGTCAGGTTCTCGCCGCGGGCAGGCCGGCGGCGGCGTCACGGCAGGAACTTCAGCAGGGCGCATCACGTCCCAGGAATCGCTATGGCCAGTTGGATCCAACCGGAGGGACAGCATGCACGCCGTCGTAACCGTCCTGCAGCCCGAGCTGTACCACCGGGTGGAAGCGCTCTGGGACGACCTCGAGCGCCGGTTCGGCCTCTCCGGCGCCCGGATCACGCCGATTCCCCACTTCTCCTGGCAGATCGCGCCCGAGTACGACTTCGCCCGGGTGGAAGATTGCCTGCAGACCGTGGCACAGGGGCTTGCACCGTTTGAGGTGGAGACGACCGGCATCGGGGTCTTCCGCGGGCCGGCGCCGGTGGTCTTCATCGACGTCCGGCGCACGCCGGCCCTGGACGCGCTGCACGTTCGGCTGTGGGAAGCGCTCCGGCCCCACCGGCGGCGGGAGAGCCCCTACTACAGCCCCGAGGCGTGGCGGCCCCACATCACGCTGGCGGAGAAGGACCTGAGCCCCGCCCACGTGGAGCGGGTGGTGTCACACCTGTCCCGCCTGCCGCTCCGCTGGACGGTGGCCGTGGACAACCTGGCGCTGATCGAGCAGCCGCAGGGAGCGGTCGGCCGGCTGCGGTTCTCCCGGCGCTTCGGCGCAGCGGGATAGGCCGCGCTCCGCTCAGCCCAGGGCCCTCAGAATCTCCACGGCCTCCAGCGTGTACTGCGGGCCGCACCCCGGGTAACGGCTGGACCAGGTGCCGTCGGCGTTGCGCCGCCTGCGCAGCTCGTCCCGGTAGCTTCTGACGGCCTCCGTCCGGACGTCGAGGCCGGCGAGGCCCCACAGGATCAGGGCCCAGGTCAGGTCCATGACGTCAAACCAGGACTCATCCTTGAACTTGTGCAGGATCCGCAGCGAGTCGGCCAGGTAGCGTTCCGCTTCCACCCCCTCGCCCCGCATGTGGCAGACCGCCGCCATCGCGTACGTGGTGTGGATGTAGCCGGGGAAGGTGCCGTCTTCCCGGCGGTTGGCCCTGAGCCAGGCCACCGCTTTCTCCGTGACCGGGTCCTGCGCCAGCCCCAGCGCGCACAGGCACGCGGCGTTGTTGGCCGTCTCCCACAGGTCGACCGCAAGGTCGCCGGGACGGTTCCACTCGGGCGGGTTCGCCCCGTACTGCGCCGGGTCCTCGGTCCACCGGCCGTCCGGCTGCTGGGTCCTGCGCAGGTACTCCACGGTCGCCCGGCACTCGGGCGAGTCGCCGAGGCCGCACCAGATCATGCGCATGAGGGTGACGCTGGTGGTGCCCATGTTGGACACGGGGGAGCTGAACTCCCGGCTGCGCCAGCCGCCGTCCGGGTTCTGCCGGTCCGCCCAATCCGGAGGCACCGGCCCGGCGGAGCCCAGCAGCCGCCGGGCGCGCCACCGTTCCCAGGGGGTGCGTTCTGCATGACGTATTCGAGAGCCATCGCATCCAGCCTGTCCATATCCGCCTGTTCACCTCACAAGTGTTCGTCACAGGAACAGAGGCTGCGAACACACGTGCCGTTTCATCCTCGTCGCCGCGACTCGCCAAACTGGCTGTTGACCCTCACGCAACGTGAGGGTTTATGCTCGGAGACAGGAGGTGAGCAGATGGCCCTGACGGTGAAGGCAGTGGCCGAACTGGCCGGCATCAGCGTCCGGACCCTGCACCACTACGACGAGATCGGGCTTCTGAAGCCGGCCGGGCAGTCGGCCGCAGGGTATCGGCTCTACTCCAGGGAGGATCTGGAACGGCTGCAGCAGATCCTGTTGTTCCGGGAACTGGGGTTCAGCCTGAGGGAGATCGCGGCCATCCTGGAAAGCCCCGGCTTCGACCGGCGGCAGGCCCTGCTGGCCCACCGGGAGGCGCTGCTGCAGCGGAAAGCCCGCATCGAGCGGTTGATCGCCACGGTCGACCGCACGCTGGCGGCAATGGAAAGGGAGGATGCCCCCATGGACACCAGGGAAGAGATGAAGGAACTGTTCGACGGGTTCGATCCGGGCGAGTACGAGGAGGAGGCCAGGCAGCGCTGGGGCGGATCCCGGGAGTTCCGGGAGTCGGCGGAGCGGACCCGGAAGTACACCCGGCAGGACTGGCAGAGAATCGCGGCGGAGGACGGCGAGATCTACGGCAACATCGCCCGCCTGATGGACCGGGATCCCGCCGACCCTGCCGTGCAGGAGTGGGTCGGCCGCTGGCACGAGCACATCAGCAAGTGGTACTACGACTGCTCGCTGGAGGTCTTCCGCGGGCTGGGCGAGATGTACGTGCAGGACGAGCGGTTCACCCGGAACATCGACATGACGAAGCCCGGCCTCGCCCGGTTCCTGCGGGACGCGATGCAGATCTACTGCGACCGGCGGGAAGGGAAGTAAGGCGCAGAACGCCCGGGACGTACGGACCCATCGGCCCCCCTCCCTCCACATGCTCTCCCGGCGGCCAACGGACCGCCTGAACACTGTGTACGGACGCGCAGCGGCCGCCTGTCAACCCAGGCGGCCGCCTGCCGTCTCTACTCGCTGAACAGCGCCTCGACGAACTGCCGCGGATCGAAGGGCTGCAGGTCGTCCAGCCTTTCGCCGACGCCAATGAACTTCACGGGCACCTGCTCGGTGTCCGCAATCGCCACCACGACGCCGCCCTTGGCGGTGCCGTCCAGCTTGGTCAGGGCGATGCCCGTGACGGGCACGGTCTCCTTGAACAGCCGGGTCTGCTGGATGGCGTTCTGCCCCGTGGTGGCGTCCAGCACCAGCAGGGTCTCGTGAGGGGCGCCGGGCACCTCCCGGCCCAGCACCCGGGCGATCTTGCCCAGCTCCGCCATCAGGTGGGCCTTGTTGTGCAGCCGCCCCGCCGTGTCCACGATGAGCACGTCGGCCCCGCTCGCCCGTGCGGCCTTCACCCCATCGAACGCCACGGCCGCAGGGTCGGCGCCCTCCGGCCCGGCCACCACCTCGGCGCCGGCCCGCTCGCCCCAGACCTTCAGCTGGTCCATCGCGGCCGCCCGGAAGGTGTCCGCCGCGGCCAGGACCACCTTCAGGCCCCGGTCCTCCCGCAGGTGACGGGCCAGCTTGCCGATGGTGGTCGTCTTGCCGACGCCGTTGACGCCCACCACCAGGATGACGGTCAGCCCGCCTTCATTCAGCCTGAGCGGCGCCGCTCCGCTGCCCAGCCGCTCCGCCACCAGCTCCTTCAGCAGCGGCAGCAGCTCGTCGCCGTTCTTCAGCCCCTTCTGCCGCGCCTCTCGCCGCAGTTCCTCCACCAGCTTGGCGGAGGTGGCCACGCCTACGTCGCCGCGGATCAGGGCCTCCTCCAACTCGTCGAACAGGTCGTCGTCGATCTTGCGGAAGACGCTCATCACGGTGTTGACCTGCCCGATGAGCGCCTCCTTGGTCTTCTGCAGGCCTGCCTTCAACCGCTCAAAGAACGACACAGGGCTCTCTCCTTCGCCAACGCCCCGCCCGCCGTTGGCCGGCACAGGATCACCTCCGGCTCCGCCAGGCCGGACGGGGGGTGTTCAGCATGCACGTGCCCGCCCCGGGCGTGCCCGCTCAGGGCAGGAGCCAGTTCAGGATCGACTCCACGCCCAGCAGGATCACCACCAGCAGGGCGAGGAGCAGCCCGTACACCCAGCCGGGCAGCCTGTGGCCGCCGTCCTCCTCCACCGGTCTCCCGGACTCGTCCAGCCGCAGATCCTCCTTGCCCATCTAGCTCGCCTCCGTTTCGATGTCGACCAGCCGGACCGAGACCACCCGGGAGACCCCGGTGCCTTCCATGGTGACGCCGTAGAGGGCGTCGGCCACCTCCATGGTGCCCCGCTGATGGGTGATGCAGATGAACTGGCAGTGCTCCGACGCGTGCTTCAGGTAGCGGCTGAACCGCTCCACGTTCGCCTCGTCCAGGGCCGCCTCCACCTCGTCCAGCACGACGAAGGGGGATGGCCGCACCCGGAGCAGGGCGAAGAGCAGCGCGATCGCCGTCATGGCCCGCTCGCCGCCGGAAAGCAGGCTGAGGGGCTGGGCCTTCTTGCCCGGCGGCTGGGCGATGATCTCGATGCCCGTCTCCAGCAGGTCGTCCTCGTCCACCAGCCGCAGGTCGGCCTTGCCGCCCTCGAACAGCTCGGTGAAGACCTGTTGGAACGCCTGCCGGATCTCCTGGAACGACTCGTAGAAGTGCGACTTGATGCGCCGGTCCAGCTCGCTGATGGCCCGGTACAGGGAAGCCTTCGCCTCCTGCAGGTCGGCCTCCTGCGCCTGCAGGAAGTCCAACCGCTCCCTGGCGGCCCGGTAGTCCTCGATGGCCTGCAGGTTCACCGGCCCCAGCTCCCGGATCTGCTCCCGCAGGGCGGCGATGCGCGCCCTGGCAAAGTCGGTCTCCTCCTCGGGGAGGGCCCGGGGCAGGGCCTCGGCGGCGGTGAGCTCGTACTGCTCGGCCAGCCGGGTCACCAGACCCTCCTGTTCCTGGGCGAGGCGCGCCTCCTCCACTTGCCCCTGCTGACACCGGTGCTGGACGTCACTCAGGGCCCGGCGCAGGGAGCGCAGCTCCCGCTCCCGGGCGTTCACCTGCTCCTGCGCCGCCAGTTTCCGGGCCTGGGCCTCATCCCGCTCCGCGGCCAGTGCGGCCCGCGCCGCGGCGGCCTCCTCGGCCTCCGCCCGGGCGGTTTCCTGCTCGGCGGCCGTCTGCTCCAGCCGGGACGCCACGGCAGCCTGCTCCTGCTCGCGCCCCAGCCGCTCCCGGTCCAGCGCCTCCCGGTCGGCCTCCGCCCGGCGGCGCTGCGCCTGCAGCGACCGCAGTTGCTCGTGCAGCCCCGCCAGGCGGACCTGGAGATCGGTCACGGCCCGGCGCCGCTGGCCCAGGGACTCTTCACGCTGCTGCCCCTCGGCCGTCAGGCTGCGCACCTCGGCCTCGAGGCCCTGCCGTTCCGCCGCCAGTTCCGCCAGCTCACGCCGCAGCCGCTCCGCGCTCTCCCCCGCCGCGGCGATCTCCGCCTCGATGGACGCCGCCTCCTGGGCATGGGTCTCCAGGACCTGGGCCCAGCGTCGGGCCTCGTCGGAGAGCCGCCGCTCGTCGCCCTCGGTCTGGGTCAGCCGGCCCTCCAGCTTGCGGAGCCGGGTCGAGGCCTCGTCGATCCGGCCCAGCAGGTCCGTCCGGCGCGCCGCGGCCTGCTCGCAGGCCCGCCGCACCGCCTCCAGTTCGGCCTGCAGCTCCTGGACCCGGGCCCGGAGCTCGTCCCGCTCCCGCTCGCGCGCGAGCAGGCCGCTGCCCCGGCCGACCGCGTCGCCGCCCGTGATGGCGCCGCCGGCGGCCAGCACCTCGCCGTCCAGGGTCACGATGCGGAAGCGCTGCCCCGTCCTGCGCCCCAGCGCCAGCGCGGCGTCCAGCGTCTCGGCGACGAGCGTCCTGCCGAGCAGGGACGCGATGGCCGGCCGAAACCGCTCGTCGAACCGCACCAGTTCCAGCGCTACCCCCAGTATGCCCGGCGCCCCGCGAAATTCCCGTTCCTCTTCGGGCCGGTACCCCTGGGGCCGGATGGTGTTGAGCGGCAGGAACGTGGCACGGCCGCCGCCCGTCCGCTTCAGGTGCTCGATGGCGGCTTTGGCGCCGGCGTCGGTGGCGGTGATCAGATTCTGCACGGCGCTGCCGAGGGCCACCTCGATCGCCCGCTCATAGCGGGGCTCCGTGCGCACCACCTCGGCCACGGCGCCGAGCACGTCGGCCGCCCAAGGGGCTCCCTTCTCCCGCCCCTGCAGGACGGTCCGCGGTCCCCGCTGGTAGCCCTCAAAGCCGCTGATCAGTTCCTCAATGGTGCGCAGGCGGGAGGAAGCGGCCTGCATCTCCTCCCGCAGGGCCGCACGACGGGCCTCCAGGTCCCGCAGCTCCTCGTCCGCCGCCTGCCGCCGGGCGGTGAGGTCCGCCAGCTCGGCCAGCAACGTCTCCCGCTCCTGCACGAGGCGCGCCTTATCCGCAGCCACCTCCGCCGACCGGGCCCGGGTCGCGGCGGCATCGGCCTCGGCCCGCTTCCGCTCCTCCCCGAGGCGCGCCAGCCGCCGCCTGGCCTCGTCGGCGGCCCGTTCAGCCGCCTGGACGCCGTTGCGCCGCTCGGCCTCCAGCTGCAGGATGGCCACGATGCGGTCCTTCCGGGCCTCCACCTCTGACTGGGCGGCGGCGGCGGCCTGCTCGGCCGCACGGCATTCCGCTTCCAGCGCCGACAGCTCCTGCGCCAGCCGCAGCCCCTCCTGCTCCACCGCAGCCTCCTGCCGCTTCAGGTCGGCCAGCTCGGCATCCACCTGCGCCAGCTTGGCCGCCAGGCTCTCCAGCTCCCGCTCGAGCCGGGCCCGGTCCGCTTCCAGCCCCTGGCGCTGCTGGACGGCCAGGGCCAGCCGGCCCTCCGCCCGCTCCTGGCGGCTGGCCGCTTCCGTCAGCCGCACAGAGAGCACGTTCAGCTCCTCGTCCAGGGCGGCGACCAGCTGCCGGGAGACCTCAAGAGCCTCCTCCGCCGTCTGCATGCGCTGCTCGATGTCGGCCGCCTTCTGGGCGAGCTCGGCGCCCACAGCCCGCTGCTCCTCCAGCCGGGACACCACGGTCTGCAGCTGGCGGGCCAGCAGGCCGACGTCGAGCCGGGTGAGCTCGCCGTCCAGCTCCTGGTACAGGGTGGCCTTCTCGGCCTGCTGGGCCAGCGCGTCCATGTTGCTGGTGAGCTCGCCGATGATGTCGGTGATGCGCAGGAGGTTCTGCTCGGTCTCCTCCAGGCGCCGCTGAGCCTCCCGCTTGCGCGCCTTGTAGCGCGAGATGCCGGCGGCCTCCTCGAACAGCGCACGCCGGTCCTCGGGCTTGGAGGAGAGGATCTCGTCGATCCGCCCCTGCCCGATGATGGAGTAGTTCTCCTTGCCGATGCCGGTGTCCATGAACAGCTCCTGCACGTCCTTCAGCCGGCACGGCACCTGGTTGATGAAGTACTCGCCCTCGCCGGAACGGTCGACCCGGCGGGTGATCATGACCTCGGTGAAATCCAGCGGCAGCGCGCCGTCGCTGTTGTCCAGCACCAGCGAAACCTCTGCGAAGCCCATGGCCCGCTTGCCGTCGCTGCCCGCAAAGATGACGTCGGCCATCGAGCCGCCCCTGAGGGCCCTGGCCGACTGCTCGCCCAGCACCCAGCGGATCGCGTCCGAGACGTTGGACTTGCCCGACCCGTTGGGGCCCACCACGGCCGTGATGCCGGGGGTGAACTCCAGCTCGGTCTTCTCGGCAAAGGACTTGAATCCCAGGATCTCCAGTCGCTTGAGGTACAATCTGCGCTGCCTCCCACGCAACGCCGGAAGGGGCCCGAACCCCTTTCCGGGGGCGCCGGGCGGCACTGCGCCCGGCGCTCACGCGACGGATGGTATTCGACACCAGGAGCGGACTCTCCTTTGCTGCCCGAAGAACAGAGCGCCACTTCCGGCCGCCCCGCGGCCGGAAGTGGCGCTCTGTCTCCTCTCCCACTGGATCTTACCTGGGTTCCACGATGAACCGAATCGCCGTCCGCTCCTCCCCTTCGATGGCGATCTCCGCAAAGGCCGGAATGGTGATGAGGTCGATTCCGTTGGGCGCCACGTACCCGCGCGCAATGGCAATCGCCTTGACCGCTTGGTTGACGGCACCCGCTCCCACGGCCTGGACCTCAGCGCTGCCCTTCTCACGCAGAACAGCAGCCAGAGCACCTGCAACCGATTTCGGGTTCGAAGTTGCTGAGACCTTTAGTGCTTCCATCCAGAAATCCCCCCCAAACTAACCAGAACAGCGCTGCTCATTCTGTGGTGTAGTAGGTGTATGATTGTCCATTCTATACAAAACCGCTTTTTCCCTCTGTCGGCATAAAGATTCCTCTGGAAATTCAGCGACCTGTGTCACAACCTGCAGATGACGCGGGACAGCACCACCCGGGCGTGTTCAGCCCGAGTGGTGCTCCGGCATCAGCGCCTGGCGCGCCGCCTCCTGTTCGGCCTCTTTCTTGTTCCGCCCCCAGCCGGTGCCCAGCAGCCGCCCCTCGAAGTAGACCCCCACCTGGAAGCGTCGCAGGTGCGCCGGCCCTTCCTCCACCAGCAGCCGGTACTGGGGGGCGGCCGCCCCCTGCCGCTGCAGCTGCTCCTGCAGCTGCGTCTTGTAGTCCACGCGCACGAGGCCCTGGCGCGCCGCCTCGACCAGCTGCCCCAGCTCCCGCAGCACGAACCGCTGTGCCGCTTCCAGGCCGCCGTCGAGGTACAGCGCCCCCACCACTGCCTCGAACGCGTCGGACAGCGTGGAGTCCCGGTCGCGGCCGGACACCGCCTCCCCGCGGCCGAACCGCATGTGCCGGCCGATCCCCAGGACGCGGGCGCGCTCCGCCAGCGACGGCTCGCAGACCACCGCGGCGCGGATCTTGGTCAGCTCACCCTCCGGCAGGTCCGGGTAGCGCTCGTAGAGGTGTGCGGCGATCACCATGCCCAGCACGCTGTCGCCCAGGAACTCCAGCCGCTCGTTGGCGCGGGCGCGCGGGTGCTCGTTGGCGTAGGTGGTGTGCGTCAGGGCCTCCAGGAGGAGCGACTCATCGCGGAACTCGTAGCCGAGGGCCTCGGCGCACCAGGCGCGCCGGCCTGGGTCCAGCACGGACACGGCCATCCCCCCTCAGAGAGGAAAAGCCCCGCAGCGGCGCTACAGCATGTAAGCGTCGTTACGGGACTTCGGGTGTTCACGCGATCCCTGGCGCTTCTACTTATGCTCCTTGATGTAGTTCACCGCAGCGCCAACAGTGGTGAGCTTCTCCGCGTCCTCGTCGGGGACCTCGAGATCGAACTCCTCTTCCAGAGCCATAATCAGCTCCACGATGTCGAGGGAGTCGGCGCCGAGGTCCTCGATGAACGAGGCCTCCATCGTCACCTCTTCCTCCTCGACGGAGAGCTGGTCCACGATGATCGCCTTGACTTTCTCGAAAATCGGATCAGTGGACATGGGCAGGTTCACCTCCTCTCAGGGATTCGAAACCTCACCACGAGAATTCTAGTACATGGTCAGGCCGCCGTCGACCGCGATCGTCTGTCCGGTGATGTACGCACCGCCCGGACCGGCGAGGAACACCACCGCTGCGGCGACGTCCTCGGGCCTGCCAAAGCGCTCCAGGGGAATCTGTCGCAGGTAGTTGCTCCGCTGCTCCTCACTGAGCTCCAGCAGCATGCCGGCATCGATCGCGCCGGGGGCGATGCAGTTGACCGTGATGTTCCGGCTGCCCAGTTCCCGGGCCACCGCCCGGGTCAGCCCCACCAGCCCGGCCTTGGCGGCGGAGTAGTTGGCCTGCCCGGCGTTGCCCGCCAGTCCTGCCACGGAGCCGATGTTGATGATGCGCCCGTACCGGGCCTTCATCATCGGCCGTGACACCGCCTTGATGCAGAGGAAGGCGCCCTTAAGATTCGTATCGAGGACGTCATCCCAGTCGGACTCCTTCATCCGCATGATCAGGGTATCCCGGTTGATGCCGGCGTTGTTCACCAGGATGTCGACCCGGCCGAAGTGGTCCAGGGCCGCCTTCACCAGGGCCTCGGCCCCTTCGGCGGTTCCGACGTCGGCCTGCACCGCGAGCGCCCGGCCCCCCTGGGCGGAGATCTCCTCCACCAGCCCGGCGGCCTTCTCCGCGCTCCGGGCGTAGTTCACCACCACCGCGGCGCCCTCCCGGGCCAGGGCGAGGCTGATCGCCCGGCCCAGACCGCCTGTGGCACCGGTAACAATTGCCACCTGCGTAGATAGGTTCATCTTAGCAAACCCTCCCCAGGGAATCAAGCACTCGGGCCAGGGACCCGGGGTCCTCCACATGCAGGGCCCGCACGCCCTTGTCGATTTTCCGGAGGAAGCCGGTGAGCGTCCTGGAGGGGCCTACCTCCACAAAGGTGTCGACGCCGTCGGCGATCATGCGCCGGATTGACGCCTCCCACAGCACGGGCCGTGAGACCTGCTCGATCAGCAGCCGCCGGATCTCTCCGGGCTGCGTGACGTAGTCGGCGGTGACGTTGGACACCACGGGCACCTGCGCCTCCCGCAGCGGGACGGCCGCCAGGGCCTCGGCCAGCCGCTCGCCGGCCGGCGTGAGCAGCCGGGAGTGGAAGGGCGCGGTCACCGAGAGCCGGACGGCGCGCCCCCCGGCCTCCACGGCCAGGGCCATGCACCGCTCCAGCGCCTCGGTGTGGCCCGCCACAACCACCTGACCGGGGCAGTTGTAGTTGGCCCCCTCCACGTGGCGGCCCGTCTCCCGGGCCGCCCGGGCGCACAGCTCGTCCACCTGCTCGGCCGTAAGTCCGAGCAGCGCCGCCATGCCACCGGTGCCCAGGGGCACCGCCTCCTGCATGTACGTGCCGCGCCGGCGCACCAGCGGCACCGCCTCCTCGAAGGTCAGCACCCCGGCCGCCACCAGCGCGCTGTACTCCCCCAGGGAGAGGCCCGCCGTGACGTCCGGCCGGATGCCCTCCCGGAGCAGCAGCTCCAGGCAGGCCACCGAGAGGGCCAGGATGGCCGGCTGCTGATTGGCGGTCTTCTTCAGCTCCTCCTCGGGCCCCTCCCAGCACAGCTTGCGCAGGTCAAACCCCACCAGCTCGTTCATCTGCTCGAACCGGCGGGCCACCTCCGGGAACTCCCGGGCGAGCTCCAGCCCCATGCCGACGTACTGGGCGCCCTGCCCCGGGAAGAGGAACGCGATCTTCGCCATTCCGTCAGTCCTCACTTCACGGTTTCGTGGCTGCCATAAGGATTGACCGGAACCAGCCCCGTTCAGTCAACTTCGTGGAAGATGACGCCCAAGGCCCCCGGCCCCGCGTGGCAGGCGACCACGGCCCCCAGCTGGCCGACCAGGTACTCCTCCACCTGGTAGTCCCGCTTCACCTCTTCGCCCCAGGCCTGCGCCTGCTCGGGTGCCTGCGCGTGCACCACCGCCATCCGGATGCGCCGGCCCGGCGGCACCCGCTCGTGCATGATCTCCCGGGCCCGGGCGAACACCCGCGACCGGCCGCGGACCTTATCCGCCGGGGCCACCACGCCCTCCTTGTCGACCTGGAGGATCAGTTTGATACCCAGCAGCCCCCCGAGCAGGGCCGTCGCCTTTCCGATGCGTCCGTTCCGCTGGAGAAACTCCAGCGTGTCGATGGTGAACAGGATGTTCATCCGGTCGCAGGTCTTGTGGGCCCAGGCGACGATCTCCTCCCGGCTCTTGCCCTCCCTGGCCATCCGGGCGGCGCCGATCACCACCAGGCCGAGCCCCAGCGACACCGACCGGGTGTCCACGATGCTGATGCGGGCCTCCGGGAGCATCTGCGCGGCGATCTCGGCCGAGTTGACCGTGCCGGACATCTTGGAGGAGATGTGGATCGACACGATCTCGTCCCCCGCCTCGTGGATCCGCCGGTACACCTCCAGGAAGTCCCCCGGCGCCGGCTGGGCGGTGCTGGGGTGGTGCGGGCTCTCCTTCAGCTTGGCCCAGAACCCGTCGGAATCCAGGGTCACGCCGTCCAGGTAGGCTTCCTCCCCGAACCGGACGGTCAGGGGGATCACCTCAATCCCCAGCTCCCTGCACAGCTCCTTCGGCAGGTCGGCGGTGCTGTCGGTCACAATGCGAATCCCCATCTGCCGTATTCCCCCCTTGCCTTATCGCCCCCAGCGCAGCGCCAGGGCGCCCCATACCAGACCGGCTCCGAACGACACGCAGACCACCAGGTCGCCGTCCCGCACCCGCCCCTCCGTGAGCGCCTCGGTGAGGGCCACCGGGATCGACGCGGACGAGGTGTTGCCATAGCGATCCAGGTTGACCACCACCTTCTCCGGCGCCAGCCCCAGCCGCTTCACCGCGCTGTCAATGATGCGGACGTTGGCCTGGTGCGGCACCAGCAGGTCGATGTCGCCCACCGTGAGGCCGGCCTTTTCGACCACCTGCACCGTGGCCTCGTCCATGACCCGCACTGCGAACTTGAACACCTCGGGCCCGTTCATGTGCACGTAGTGCAGCCCCTGCGCCACCGTCTCCGGCGAGGCGGGCAGGCGGGAGCCGCCCGCAGGCGTGTAGAGGTGGCAGTGGCCCGCCCCCTCGGCCCCCAGCACGGAGGAGAGGATGCCGCGCCCCTCCGACACCGGCTGCAGCACCGCCGCGCCGGCCGCATCGCCGAACAGCACGCAGGTCTTGCGGTCCTGCCAGTTCACCATCTTGGACAGCAGCTCCACCCCGATGACCAGGGCGCAGTCGTAGAGCCCCGTGGCAATGGACTGCTGCGCCATCACCACGCCGTAGATCCAGCCGGGGCAGGCGGCGGACAGGTCGAACGCGGCAGCCCGGTGTGCGCCCAGGGCAGCCTGCACCAGGGCGGCCGTGGCCGGCATGGGCATGTCCGGGGTGACCGTGGCGCAGATGATCAGGTCGATCTGCTCCGGCGTCACCCCCGCCTGCGCCATCGCCTCCCGGGCCGCACGAAGCGCGTAGTCCGAGCTGGCCTCGTGGGGCGCCGCGATCCGCCGCTCCCGGATGCCGGTGCGGGTGCGGATCCACTCGTCGGAGGTGTCCACCATCCGCTCCAGGTCGTGATTGGTCAGGACCCGCTCGGGAACCGCCATGCCCAGGCCGGTGATGCCGACGGGGCGTATCTTCATGCCGGGGGATCCCCCTCTTCCTTCGGATTCTTGGCCGGCAGTTGGGCGATCGCCTCAGCCAGCCGGTCGATCACGCGGCCTTCCAGGGCCAGCTTCATGACGCGGAGCCCGCTGTAGATCGCCCGGGCGTTGGAGGAGCCGTGGCACTTGACCACCGGCGCCTTCAGGCCCAGCAGCAGAGCGCCGCCGTACTCGGTGTAGTCGAACCGCTTCGCCATCTTCTTCAGCCCGGGCTTGGCCAGGGCGGCGCCAACGGCGGTCAGCGGCGAACCGGTGAGCGCCTCCTTCAGGGACTGGAACAGGGCCATCGCCACGCCCTCGTAGGTCTTCAGCAGCACGTTGCCGGGGAACCCGTCGGCGACCACCACGTCGGCGCCACCGAAGGGGACGTCCCGGGCCTCGATGTTGCCGATGAAGTGGATGGACGGCAGCTCCTGCAGGAGCGGGTACGTCGCCTTGACGACGGCGTTGCCCTTCTCCGCCTCGGTGCCGTTGCTCAGCAGCGCGACCCGGGGGCGGCTGAGGCCCAGGATCTCCCGGGCATAGATGTCGCCCATGAGGGCGAACTGCACCAGCCACTCCGGCCGGGCGTCGGGTGTGGCACCCACGTCCAGCATGAAGACCGGCTGCTTCACGGTGGGCATGATGGTCCCCAGGGCCGGCCGGTCGATGCCCTTCATCCGGCCGATGCCGAGCGTGCCCACCACCACCAGGGCGCCCGTGGACCCGGCGCTGAGCAGGGCATCGGCCTGCCCCTCCTTCACCAGCCGGGCCGCCACCGTCAGGGGGGCGTCCTTCTTGGACCGGACGGCCTTGGTCGGCTCCTCATCCGGGGTGATCACCTGGGTCGTGTGCACGACCTCGACGTTGCCGGGCAGCCCGCCGGCCTTCTCCGCCTCGGCCCGGATGCGGGAGTCGTCGCCCAACAGCACGAAGCGGAGGTCCGGCCACTCGCGGGCCGCCTGGATGGTACCCGAGACTTCCGGGGCGGGTGCTGCGTCGCTGCCCATGGCGTCTACGGCGATGCGAAAGCCCATCTTATACGCCTCCTCCGACTCTGGCCGGATCCACCTCGAACACGGAGAACTTGCCGCGGAAGACGTTTTCGGTGCCCACGCGCGTCTCGACCAGGACCACGTGCTGGTTGCGCCGGCGGCGGATGACCTCCCCCTTGGCCACCAGCTTCTCCCCAACGGTGACCGGCCGCTTGAACTTGATGTTGGCGAGGCCCGTCAGCACCACGTCGGCGTCGATGAGCGCGATCGCCAGGGACTCGGCCTGGGCGTAGATGAACTGTCCCCGCACCACCCGGCTGCGCTCGAAGACCATGTCCTCGGTGGTCTCCAGGATGGAGATGCCCCGCTCGCCCAGGACGATGTCGATCAGCTCGCCGACGATCTCCTTGGAACCCATGGACTTGACGATGCCGTAGGTGCGCTCCGCCACCGACTTGGTCCGCTCCCGCAGCTCCGGGATCCCCAGGGCCAGCCGGTCGAGCCGGATGGTCTGGATGCTGACGCCGAAGATGTGCGCCAGCTCCTCGTCGCTGAGGAACGGGTTCTCGCGGATCTTCTCCCGCAGCGCAGCCTGCCGGTCCCGCTTCTTCAATCCGGCCGTCACAGAGAACCACCTCGCCTGTCTCCTGCGATGGGTGGCACCGGGCCGCGCCACCCGGTCTTATCAGCTGCTGTGGACACTCGCTTCTAAAACGAGGTTTTATGATCTGGTGACAATTATAGCGGCCGGGGAAAGGGCTGGCAATAGCGATCTCACGCCGGTAGCGCCCCAAATGCGCTTTCGCTTGCGCGGGCGACGCACAAAGCGCCGGGGGCTGCCCCGAGTCACTGCGGATGACTCCCCGGGGCAGCCCCCATTCAGGCACTCCGTGTGTGCCCTGCACCCGAACCCTTTGCATGTCAACCGTCAGGCCCACGGCCCCAGCGCCGCCCAACTGCGACGAACGTTCTTCGTGCCCCGCACCCACACCTTTCACATCTCAACCATCGGGCGCAGGGCAGCGGCGCCGTCCAACTGCGACAAACTTCCACTTCACCGGCGCGCCAAGGGCAAATCCATCGCACCTCGTGCCCTGTGCCCGAACCTCTCACACCGCTACCAGCTGGCGCAGGGATCAGCGCACCTGCAGGTACCCGACGACCTCCGCCGGGACGAAACGGGTGCGCCCGAGCGGCTTGCGGATGCGGTACCAGCCGGGCTCCAGCTGATCCGGAACCAGGTGCCGCTCCGGTCCGGTGCCGAACAGCCCCAGGTCGACGATGACCAGCGGGCCCCCGTACAGCACGCTGTGGGGCCCTCCTCCCCCGTAGGCGGTGATCAGGTAGAAACGCGGGGACCAGCCCTCGCCGTCCCAGCACTCCAGGTAGGCCTCCACGCCCCGCATCAGCTGGTCTTCGGGCACGCCCCGGATCACCAGCGAAATCCCCTGTCCCGGCCGGACGACCGCGGGGGTGACTTCGAGATACTGCGGCCCCGGTTCCGGGCGCGGCGGGTCGGCCAGCTGGCACCCCTCCAGCGGCCGCTCCTCGGAGAGCAGCCCTGCGCCGCCGAAGATCTCCACCCACTCCGGCGGGATGCCCTCCCGGGCGATGGCGGCCTCCACCCGCTCACGGGCCTCCAGCGACCGCACGCCAACGAACACCTTTCCGTTGCGGTGATCGGTCCACGACATGAGGACGCCGTCCACCCGCATCAGCTTCTGCTGGATCGCCGCCAGCTCGGGCAGCCTGTCGAGCACCTCCCGCGGGATCACCACCTGATCGATGGCGCGCCGCCACTCCTCCGGCAGCTCCACCCCGGACGGCCCTGCGTCAGCCCCCTCACCCGCCAGGACCGCCGTGGCGGGGGCCTGCGCCTCCGCCGCCCGGGCCTGCGCCTCCGCTGCCGGCGGTGCGATCCCCGCCACCCCCGGCGGTTCCCCGGGAACCGCCTGCACAACGGCGAGCCCGATGCCCAGGGGGATCATCAGCCAGCCGACGACGATCCATGCCGCCCGACCCATGTCGCCCAACTCCCTTCCATACGGATCGACGCTGGAGGGGCGAACCCGGGTTTCAACCCGGCGGGTCGCCGCACGCCTTGTGTTGAACCGAAAGCAGGAGTAAACGTCTATTTGTGATGTTTGCTCTGGCCGGTGCGCGCACAGCCGAAGGCCGGGGCTGCCGAAGGAGGACTGGGACATGCATCCGTACCGTATTCAGCCGCCCCGAACCCTGGCCGATCAACAGTGGCTCCGGGACCTCTGGACCGCGGAATGGGGCGGAGAGACCATGATCACCCGAGGCCGGGTGCACCGGCTCGCGGACCTGCAGGCGCTCATCGCCTGGGACGGCGCCGCGCCCGTAGGCGCTGCGACGTTTCACGTGGAGGGAACGGACTGCGAGCTCATGAGCCTCAACGCCATCCGCCCGGGCGGCGGCGTGGGCTCCGCGCTCCTGCAGGCGGTGGAGGACGCCGCCCGGCAGGCCGGCTGCCGGCGGGTGTGGCTGATCACCTCCAACGACAACCTGGACGCCCTCCGGTTCTACCAGCGGAGGGGGTACCGGCTGGTGGCCGTGCACCCTGGCGCCATCGACGAGGCCCGGCGTCTGAAGCCGACCATTCCCCTGGTGGGGGAGCACGGCATCCCGATCCACGACGAACTGGAGCTGGAGAAGCGGCTGTCGTGAGGGCCGCCGCGGCGGAGGCAGGGGGCCGGCAAAACGCAAACAGAGGCAGGAGCAACGCTTCCTGCCTCCGTCCCAAACGCGATGCGGTTGTACAGCCCGAGTGCGCCCTACTCGGCAGCTTCGGCCTCGTGCTGGATCACGACCCGGCCCTGGTAGTAGCCACAGTTGGGGCAGACCCGGTGCGGAAGCCTGGGCGTCCGGCAATTCGGGCACGGGCTCAGGTTCGGCGCCTCAAGGCGGAAGGTCTGGGCCCGCCGGGAGTCCCTACGGGACTTGGACACCTTTCTCTTCGGAACCGCCATGCTGAATAACACCCCTTTCCATGCTCCGTCAACTCCGATGACGGACCCGAGACCCGGTCCCGGGGGGAATAGATTAGGAATTGGAATCCGGCTTACGGAGCAGATCCTTCAGCACCGCCAGCCGGGGATCAACGTTCTCCTCCGCCCCGCCGCAGCCGCACGGCCCTTCGTTGAGGTCCTTGCCGCACCGGGGGCAGAGCCCCTGGCACGCCTCGCTGCAGAGCGGCTTCATGGGCAGCGCGAGCAGGATGTGGTCGCGCGCCACCTCCGTTACGTCCAGCTCGTCGTCGCTGTAGAACGAGACTGGCTCCACGGACTCGTCGCCGTCCTCTTCATCCGGCCCTTCCGCGCCCGGCTCCCCCTCCCTGAACTCCTCCTCGAAGGACACGGACACGGGCTGTGTGTACTCCCGGAGGCAGCGGCTGCAGGTCAGCCGGACCTCGCCCTGAAGTTCCGCCTGCACCAGCAGGCGGTCGCCCAGGTTCCAGATCTTCGCCTTGCCGGTGAACGGACGGTCGAACCGGACCTCCGCCCCGCCGAACTCGGCAGAATCCAGGGTGACCGACAGATCGGTAAGCTTGTGGCTGCCGACCTCCTGTTTGATGTCCGCCACATCAATGCGCACGGGAAACCACCCCAATCCTGGCCCCGCGCCCGGGCGTGCGGCGCGGGCACAAGCAGTATTATATCGACGCATGCCTTTCCTTGTCAACAATTACGAACCCCTGTAAGGGAAGGCAGCCCCGCCCACACCGCATACTCTCCGCAGAACGATGGCAACCTATCCGTCCTGCGGCCCGGCCGCTCGCAGCCACTCCAGGGCGTCGCGCACGTGGTCGACCGGCACCACCTGCACCCGGGTGGCCACGGCGATCGCCTCCTCGTAGTTGCCCCGGGGGACGAACATCAGGTCCGCGCCGGCGGCCTCGGCCGTGTACACCTTCTGCTGCACGCCCCCGATGCGCCCCACCCGGCCGTCGGGCTCGATGGTCCCGGTGCCGGCCACCACCAGGTCGGTGAGGCCGCCGGGGGTCAGCTGGTCGATGATCTGGAGGGTGAACATGAGGCCCGCGGACGGCCCGAAGATCGATCCGGAGCGGATCTCCACCGGCACGGCATCGTCGTCGAACTCCAGCTCGTCCTGGATGGTGATGCCGAAGACGGCGCTGCCCTCGCGCCCCGCCTCCTGCGATGCCCGGGTGGGCAGGGTCAGGGTCACCTCCCCGCCGCCGCGCAGGACGGTGACGGGCACCTCTTCCCCCCCGGGGATGCCGGCCATCCGGCTGCGGAGGGACTCGCTGCCGGTAACCGGCTCCCCCGCGACCGCCACGATGACGTCCCCGGCGTGCAGCAGCCCGCGGGCCGGGCTGTCGGTCAGCACGCCCACGACCCGGGCCCCGACGGAGCGCACCCCCTCGCCGAAGCCCAGCTGCTGGAAGGCCACGGCCCGGGCGGTGCGCTGGCTTTCGGTCATGAGCTGCCGGTTCCAGTCCAGGTACTCGGCGTAGCTTTCGAAGCTGCCCAGGTACTGCTCCTTCGTCTCCAGCACGGCCCGCCGGTCCACCTGGGCGTACAGGTACCAGAACAGGTTGGCGGGCTGCGTGTTGACCACCAGCAAGTACAGATGGCCCCGGTGAACGTCGCCGTTCTCCACCGTCACCAGCCGGCTGGTGTCGATGGCGGCGCCGGGTGCCGTCACGTAGTATGGGGTCGGCGTATAGACCAGAACGGCGCCCAGAACAGCAATGAGGCTCGACAGCACAAACAGCCGTCGAACCCACGCGTCCAGCTGGCGAAACCACAGGACGACCGCCCGCAATGGGCTCCCCCCTCGCCGGCTAGAGCTGATTCTGCAGCTCCTCCCGGGCCTTGCGTACGGCGGCCACGGCCCGCTGCGTGTCGGCCGCGATCCGCTCCAGCTCAGGCTGCGCACGGGCGAACAGCTCGTCCGCCCACTCCAGGGCGTTCTGCCGGATCTCGCGCGCCACCCGCTTGGCCTGGTCGATCAGCTCGTCGGCCTGCGTCTGCGCCTCCTTGGTCACCGCGGCCTCGCTGGTCAGCTGCGCCGCCAGCGCCCGGGCCTCCCGCAGGATCTCCTCGGCCTGCTCCCGGGCCTCGGCCAGGATCGTCTCCCGGTCCCGGGCGACCCGGTTGGCCTCCCGGATCTCGCTCGGCACCACCTCGCGCATCTCGTCGACGATGGCCAGAATCTCATCCGGATCGAGCAGGATCTTGCCGGTGAGCGGCACCCGGGTGGCCTGCTGAATCAGCTCTTCCAGCCGGTCGATCAGAGCCATGATCTCCACGGCGCAAACCTCCCCGCGTCAGGGTTGTGTCTTGGCGAACTTTTCCCGGAGCCGCCTTGCGGTGAACGGCGGCACCAGCCCCTCCGTCGGGCGGCCGAAGTAGGCCAGTTCCCGCACGATGCTCGAGGAGAGGTGTGCGTACTCGATGCGGCTCATGAGGAAGCACGTCTCGATGTTCCCGTCCAACTGCCGGTTCACGGCGCCCATCTGCCATTCGTATTCGAAGTCCTGAATCGGCCGGAGTCCCTTCACGATGACCCGGCACCCCTGCTGGCGGGCGAAGTCCACCAGCAGGCCGTCCGCGGCCGCCACCGAGACATTGGGGATGTGCTTGGTAGCCTCCCGCAACATCTCCAGCCGCTCCTCCACGGTGAAGAGCGGCTCCTTGCGGGGGTTGGTCAGCACCGCCACGACGACCTCGTCGAAGGTGCGGGCGGCCCGTTCGATGATATCGAGATGTCCGAGCGTCACGGGATCGAAGCTCCCGGGACAGACTGCCTTGATCACGAATTCTGCCCCCCGGCATCACGGGCGTCAGCCCGATAGATGGATAGCATCGTTTCACCAAACAGTACTTCCCTGAACCGATACAGACCTCCTGCTGCCGCCGGGACCGGGTCCTTGGCGTGGTGCTCGCAGATCACCCAGCCGTCCTCGGCCAGCACGCCGTGACCATCGATCAGCGCCAGCACCGCCGGCACCAGGTCCTGCCCATAGGGCGGATCGACGAAGATGAAGTCGAACCGGCGGCCGCGGTGGGCCAGATCGACCAGAGCGGCGCGGGCGTCCCGGCGGATCAGCTCCGCCCGCCCGGCCAGTCCTGTCGTCCTCAGGTTGTCCGCCACCACCTTCAGGTGGGCGGTCTGCAATTCGACAAACACGCAGGCACGGGCGCCGCGGCTCAGCGCCTCGATGCCCACAGCGCCCGATCCGGCAAACAGGTCCAGGAAGTCCGCATCCACCACCCGGGACCCGATGATGTTAAACAGCGACTCCTTCACCCGGTCGCTGGTGGGCCGGACGGCGCGGCTCTTGACGGTCTTCAGCGGCCGGCCCTTCGCCGATCCTGTGATGACACGCACGGCGACTCACCTTTCGCTCTTCTTCCCCGAAATCGCCCGGATCATCCTGTATAGCCGCGTCCCTCGTGGGCATGCTAACGATCAGTGAGAGCCGATGCCGAGTTGAGCGGTAATCACCCCACAGGATGGGCTCTTTCTCCGTTCCGTTTCCTCTCCCACTTCTCCTCTCCGAGCGGCCCCAGGGCCGCTCCTTTTCTGCCTGTCAGGGCAGGACCCAGACCCGGCGGGTCTGGATGCCGAAGAGGAGCGCCTCCCGGTGGGAGACCCAGTCGAACAGGTCGATGGCGTTGCCCTTCACCGCCCCGCCGGTGTCCACGGCCACCGCGTAGCCGTACCCCTCGACGAAGAGCAGCGTTCCCAGCGGGATGACGGCCGGGTCCACCGCGACCGCGCCCGGCCGCACGGTGACGCCCGTGGCGGTCCGCGTCCCCACGCCGGCCTCGCCGGTGGTGTACATGGTGGTGCGCATGTCGAGCGCGTCGACGTAGACCACCTCATGGCCGTCCAGGCTCACCGTCGGCAGGTCAGGGGCGTCCAGCAGCACCCGGCCCACCAGGGCCGCCGCCTCGGCGCGGGTCACCTGGTGCCACGGGCGCAGCGTCCCGTCGCCGAAGCCGCGCACCAGCCCCTCGGTGAGGGCGAGGGCCATGGGCTTGCGGTACGGTTCCGTGACGTCCGCGCCGTCGGCGTAGCGGCCGAGGATCTCGCTGGCCTCACGCCAGTGCATGGTCTGCGCGGTCCAGCGCTTCCCTGTCGCGCGGATGAGGGCGGTCACCACTTCCTGCCGGGTGATGGCCCCCTCGGGGTCGAAGTAATCGGGTTCGTCATCCAGCATATCGGTCTTGGGTTCCACGATGGCCAGCCGGTAGGCCAGTTCCACGTAAGGGGCGTACCAGGTCCAGCACTGGGCGTCGGCAAACAGGCCGGCGCACTTCCCGGCCGGATCCAGCCGGCGCGCCGTGAGCAGCATCTTCAGGAACTCCGCCCGGGAAATGGGGGCGTCGGGCCGGAAGCGGCCCGCCGGGTCGCCGTGGATCACGCCGGCCGCGACCAGGCGCTCCACCTCCGGGTAGGCCCAGTGATCCTGCGGAAGGTCCGCGAAGAGGGCGGGTTCCGTGTCAGGCTCGGTCTCAGGCTCGGTCTCAGGCTCGGTCTCAGGCTCGGTCTCAGGCTCGGTCTCAGGTTCGGCCTCAGGATCGGGATCCGTCACGGATCCGGGCGCTGCGCCGGCTTCCGGGTCGGCGTCGTCATCGGCCGCCTCATCGGGCAGCGCCGGTGCGTCGGCCGGCGCCTCCGGCCCGGTGGCGTCAGCGGGAGACGAGGGAGTCTGCTGTGAGTCTGGCTGGGGGGCCGAATCCACGACGGGAGCCGGCTCAGCGGCTGCTGCGGCGGCAGGCGCCGCACTGCTGATCACCAGCAGGGCCGTCGCGACGGCGGTCATCCATCTCCTGGACATGACTTCCTCCTTCATCCTGGGTCGGAATGAAGGAGGAATTCCACATGCAACTCCATGATCCTTCTAAAGTTGTATTATCGCACCACTCTGCAGTAGAACAGCCGCTCCACGATCGGCCGTCGGCCCGAGCGCCCCGCGCCGTTGCCGAAGATGGCGTAGCGCCGCTCGAACAGCTCCACCGGGCCCCGCTGCTCCAGTGCGGCCCGGATCACCTCGTCCGGGATGATTCCTTCATTGTTATAAGAGAGCAGGATGTGCCGCGCCCGCGCCCGCTGGATCAGCCGGGTGAGATGTGCCCCGGCCGTCGACCGCCGGGAATAGGCGGACTTCAGACCGTCCCGGGCAAACTTGCGGGTCTTGCCGTACAGGCGGGGCTTCTCCCATCGGGCGATGTTCTCCAGCACGTGGTAGTTGTCAATGTACTGCCGGCTGTTGTACGGCGGATCCAGGTAGAGCACGTCCGCCTCCATCCGGTCGATCAGGTGATCGGCATCGCCGCAGTAAACCCGGTTGGCCTCCGACTCCACCACCTGCGGCAGGCCCAGCTCCAGCGGCTTGTAGACCGTCGCGTCAACCAGGTGGGTGCCGTCCTCGGCATAGGGCTTCGCGCCCAGGTGCTTCAGGAAGGCGTCGTACTGGCCGCAGGTGTTGGCGACCTTGTCGGCAGCGTAGATCAGACTCGTGAGCAGCACCGCCTCCTCCTGCTCCCCGATGATCCGCTCCTGCCGCCAGCGGGCGATCTGTTCCCGGACGGCGTCGATACGGCCGGCGTTCTCCGGCGTGAAGTAGGTGCCGCCGTACTCCCGCCAGCAGTAGCCCTGCTCCGGTGGCAGCCGGTTCAGATGGGCGATCAGCTCGGCCACCCGGTCCCAGCGCACCTCGCCCGGGCGGCCGCCCAGGAAGCACCGGGCGGCGATGTAGTTGTGGTAGAGGTTGTCGGCTGCGGCGACGGTCAGGCCCCGGGCGGCGAAATGGTACGCGACCACCGCGGAGCCGGTGAACGGGTCGGCGAGGGAGCGGGCCTCAGGGGCCCGCTCCGCCACCACCTGCTCGATGAACGGCAGCAGGTTGTGCTTGCTGCCGATGTACTTCCGGTTCTGCACCCAGAGCGGCTTCACCGGGCCCCTCCTCTTCCGTCATTCCTTGCGCAACACCAGGATGTTCTGATGGACCATCGAAGGGATGAACTCGTACCGGTAGCCGTACACGTGCAGCTTCTTGGAGACGTCGTACCAGATCAGGTTGGCCTTCAGCACCAGCCCCAGCGACTCCAGGAGTCCTGCCAGCTCCGCGGACAGCATGTGGTAGCGGCCGGAGTGGTACATGTCCCCGATGAAGACCGCCATGTACCGCCGGGGACGCAGGAGCCGCAGGGCCGCCGCGAACACGGCCCGCATGGTATCCAGCCACTCCTCCTTGCCCTGCATGCCGGTGACGTCGGTCTCGGTCTCATCCGGCGCAAAGGGCGACAGCTTGGAGCGGCGCGGCTCCACCGCGGGCCCGTCGGCCCGTTTGAACTTCCCCTTCGACCTGCGGCGCCGGTCCATGTTCCAGTAGGGCACGTCCGTCAGGACCAGGTCGAAAGACTCCGGCTCAAACCCGGCCAGCACCGTGCGGCTGTCGCCGCAGACGGCCTCCTGCTCCGGCAGCCCCTCGAGGCTGCAGACCTCCCGGTAGATCGCGATCCAGCGGGGGTTGATCTCCACCCCCACCGCCCGCCGGCCGGAGATGGTCGCGCCAATGAGCGTGCCGCCCACCCCCATGAACGGGTCGAGCACGCGCTCGCCGGACTTGGTGAACGTGCGGATCAGGTCCGCGCACAGTTCCGGCGGCTTCTGGCCGCCGTGCCGGCTGCGCAGCGCAAACTGGAAGGAAGGCGGGTAGCTCTTGTTGATGACCGACCGGGTGGCGAAGACCCACTCCTTGCCGGTCAGGTCATTCAGCCGGTTGTCGGTGTGGTAGATGCCCCGCTCGCCCATATCGATGTGGTGGGGCTTCAGCCCCTTCTGCCCGCTGCTCGTCGTTGCCACCCCCCGGACGCGCCGTGCTGCCTAATACTATATCCGAACCAATCAAGGGGGTAAAGAAATCCGCACGTGGCGCATCCGCCAGGCCATCCACACAGGCCAATCGATCCCTGCCGCGCAGGTATGCGCCGCCATTGCGCAGGAGAGAATAGGCGCAGGCGGTGTTACCCACCGAATCGGGAGGGAAAGATGTGCAGGCACGGGATTATCTGAGCCCCTTCACGGACCTGGCCCTGGAGGCCACCGCCGCGGCCAGGGGGGACGCCCGGACCGAGCTGCCGGGAGTGGTGATGCGGGAGGAGCGGTACGACGTCGCCACCGTCTCCTGGGTCGAGGTGATGCCGGGCGTGGGGGAGCAGACCATCGGCAAGCCCGCCGGCAACTACGTGACCATTGACGCGCCCCAGCTCCGCAGGCGAAACCGGGATCTGCAGGAGCAGGTGGGCAAGATCCTGGTGGAGCAGTTGAACAAGCTGCTGCACCTGAAGGAGGACGACACCGTCCTCGTGGTGGGGCTGGGCAACTGGAACGCGACGCCGGACGCACTGGGGCCGCGGGTCACCGGGAAGCTGATGGTGACCCGCCATCTGCGGGAGTTCGTGCCCGCCGACGTGGCCGGGGGCCTTCGGGCGGTCGCGGCGATCGCCCCCGGGGTGCTGGGCACCACCGGCATCGAGACCGCCGAAGTCATCCTCGGCATCGTGGAACGCATCAAGCCCGCGGTGGTCATCTGCATCGACGCGCTGGCAGCGCGGTCGGTGGAGCGCATCGGCACGACGATCCAGATCGCCGACACCGGCATCGCCCCGGGCGGGGGCATCGGCAACAAGCGGCAGGCGCTCAACCGGGAGTCCCTGGGGGTCGACGTCATCGCCATCGGCGTTCCCACCGTCGTACACGCCACGACCATCGTGCAGGACGCCTTCGAGGCCATGGCCCAGAGCTTCGCCGGCACCAAGCCCTTCTTCCAGCTGTTCAACTCCCGGGAGGAGCGGCAGAAACTGCTCAGCGAGGTGCTCTCGCCGACGGTGGGCGAGCTGGTGGTCACGCCCAAGGAGATCGACGAGCTCACCGAGGACATGGCCAAGCTGATCGCCGGCAGCCTGAACGCGGTTCTGCACACCAGTGTCACCGCCCAGGATCTGCTGCGCTACATCAACTGAGGAGGCAGAAGCGGTGCGCCGCTCCTGCCTCCCGTACCCGCTCAGAACTGACCGGTGGTGGTACCGCCCGCCAGCTGGGACTCGGCGATGGCGATCATCTTCTTGACCATGTACCCGCCCACTGAACCGTTGACCCGGCTGGGCAGGTCGCCCTTGTACTGCTGGTCGTAGTTGTGGATGCCCAGCTCGGCGGCGGTCTGCTGCTTCAGCTGCTCCATGGCAGCCCGGGCCCGGGAAACAACCAGCTGGTTGCTGCTGTTGCCCGTCTGACCGGTGGTACCCGTGCCGAACACGTTGGCCATGCTGACTGCTCCCCCTTCTGCGTGCTACCTGAGGATGGTTACCGGATGGTGGTGGTGCCCGTGCCGCCGGCCAGCTGCTGCTCGGCCAGGGCGATCATCTTCTTGACCATGTACCCGCCCACGGAACCGTTGACCCGGCTGGGCAGGTCGCCCTTGTACTGCTGCGCGTAGTTCTGGATGCCGAGCTCCGCCGCGGTCTCGTTCTTCATCTGCTCCAGCGCGGCGCGGGCCTGGGACACCAGGATGGAGTTGTTGCTGCTCTGGTTGTTGCTCGCCATGAGACTCTCCTCCTTGTAGTGTGATCAGTGAACGTGCGGCAGGGCACTAGAAGGTGCCGGTGCCCCCCGCCAGTTGCTGCTCGGCCAGGGCGATCATCTTCTTGACCATGTACCCGCCCACGGAACCGTTGACCCGGCTGGGCAGGTCGCCCTTGTACTGCTGCGCGTAGTTCTGGATGCCGAGCTCCGCCGCGGTCTCGTTCTTCATCTGCTCCAGCGCGGCGCGAGCCTGCGAAACGAGGATCGAGTTATTGTTCCCTGGCATCGATCTGTGCCTCCTGGTTATGTCGTTGCCTGTAATCTGCATCGAAGTGGTCAACCTCATGCAAGGAATCTGTTGCCAAGGGTGCGCCGTCGCGGTGCTGCCGGCCTGATCGCACCGACCGGCCGCCGCGGTCGCACCGGAGGGAGGTGACCCCTGAAGATGCGCCGGCGCCGCTGCGGCGGGCTTTCCCGCTGCAGCGGCGCTGCGCGTCATGCGCCCTCAGGCGCTCCTTCTTCCACTTGTTTCCGCGGCTGCTCTCCTGCCTGCCGTTGCCGGGCTTTCACAGGGGCCTGTCGTGGGCATGGCTGCGGTGTTCATCGCCGTCATCGTCATCGCCATCGTCATCATCGTCGTCATCGCCGCGGCCGTCGTCTTCATCGGCATGCGTGCAGGCCATCGCCCGGGCGTCCCGTTCTTTCTGCCGGCCTTCCTGCCGGCCGTCCGGCCCAATCGACGCCGCGGGCGCCGTTTTTCCCCCACGTCGTGCACTCCCGCAGCAGGGGTTACATAACATAAGCACCGGCGGCCGCTCCCTTCCGCTGCACGGCGGCCCCTCAGCAGGCCGTAAGGACAGCGGGACGGTGCGTGCCGACCTGTTCGCAGGAGGGAGATCCGCGTGGCAAGCAGCAGGATCCGCCGCCAGCTGCGGCAGCTGTTCCGGCTCGTCCGCCGGCTCGACGGTGCAGGCGTCTCGGAGAACCTGATCCTTGCAGTGGTCTTCTTCGCTCTCTCCCGCGACGACCGGGGCACCCTGGCTGCCTTCTGGCAGGACGACGGCTCGGGCGAGGACGACGGCTCCGGCGACGAGGACGACTAGACAGCCATAGGGGCGGGGATCATCCCCGCCCCTGTTCGCTGGTGCCGGCCTGCCAGAGCGCCCGCATCTCCGCCGACCGGGCCAGCAGCTCGTCCAGGGTCCCCCGGTCGACCACCCGTCCGTCCTTCAGCAGGATGATCTGGTCCGCCCGGCGCAGGGCCGCCTCCCGGTGGCTGACCACCAGACACGTGACGTCCCGCTGGCGGAACAGCCGCTCCCACAGGATCTGCTCGGTCTCCACGTCCAGGGCGCTGGAGAGATCGTCCATGATGAGCAGCTCCGGCCTCCGCAGGAACATGCGGGCTGCGGCGGTACGCTGGACCTGCCCGCCCGAAAGCCGCACGCCTCGTGCGCCCACCTGGGTCTCCAGTCCGTCCTCCATTCCCGCCAGGTCCCGCTCCAGCACCGCGTCGTAGACGGCCGCCGCCACCTCCGCCTCGGTCGCGTCCAGCCCCATGCGGATGTTCTCGGCCAGGGTGCCGCTGAAGAGGATCGGCACCTGCGGGGTCGCGGCGCAGCGCGGCGGCACCATGAAGGACCCGGGATCCGCAACGGGCTCTCCGTTCCAGTACACCGTGCCGGCCTGCGCCGGCAGCAGGCCCATGAGGACCCGGAGCAGCGTGGTCTTGCCGGAGCCCACCCGGCCTGCGATGACGGTGAAGCTGCCCCGGGGGATGGTGAGGCTCACGCCCTCGATGCCCCGGCCGCTGTCCGGGTAGCGGTAGGTCAGCCCCTCCGTCCGCAGCTCCCGGAGCGGCTCTGCGGGCGGGGGCGGCGGCTCGGGCGGAACCGGCACCGGCCCGCGGAGCGGGATCTCGGTCCGCCGGAGCAGCCGCGTGGGCGGTGCCCCCTGGAGCAGCGCCAGCAGCCGATCCTTCGCCACCCCCGCCTGCCGGTACAGGGCCAGCCAGCGGCCGGCGAAGTGGGTGAAGTCGGCTACGTACCCCAGGTAGTAGACGAACAGGGCGAACTCGCCAACGGTGAACTGGCCGGTCGCCATCGTGCGGGCCCCGAGCAGCAGGATGAGGCCGGTGCCCACCGACGAGGCGTTCAAGGCGATCGACTCCAGCACCTGCGTCAGCAGCCGGTCGGCCACCATCGCCCGGCGGCGCTCGTCGTTGAGGCGGCGCAGGTGGGCGACCACCCGCGACTCCGCCCCCGCCACCTGCACCGCCTGCACAGAGGCGAACAGTTCGGCGATCAGCGCGGTGACGCGCGCCGTCGCCTCCCGGCTCCAGCGTCGGTTCTGGAGGATCCGCCGTCCCACCGCCCGGGTGACGACGAGAACCAGGGCCAGGGGCAGGAACACCAGCACCGTCAGCCGGGCGTCGATCCGCAGCAGCATGGAGAGGGCCACCGCGGCGAAGGTGGTCTGGCCCACCACGTCCAGCATGAAGTCCGCGGTCTCCTCGGCATGGAGCACGTCGTCCCGGAGCCGGTTCAGGGCCTCGCCCGGCGACTCGGGCAGGGCGGCGGCACCGGGCATCTCCAGGATGCGCTCCAGCACGTTGCGGCGCAGCAGGTTGGCCATGGACTCCCGGCCGGTGGCCGAAGCGAAGAACCCGGCGGCCAGCGCGGCGACGCGCGCCACCGCGGCCGCCATCAGCAGGGCGATGATCGCCCAGGGGTCGAGCGCCACCGGCGCCGCCCCCGTCAGCCGGTCGAAGAAGGCCTGGGTCAGCAGTCCGGGAACCACGGGCAGGATGTAGGCCACGGTGAAGGAGACCACGGCCGCCAGGTACACCCACGGCCGGTAGGTGATCAGCCCCCAGACGAAGCGCCAGGTGGACATCAGACCAGCACCTCCTCCAGCCCGGCCCGCAGCATCCGGAAGAAGCGAGAGGCCGGATCCGCCGCCAGCTCCGCCCGCGGGCCGTACTCCACCACCCGCCCGTCTTCCAGGATCAGGATCGTGTCCGCCCGCTCCACCGTCGCCAGCCGGTGTGCGATGATGATGCCCGTGCGCCCCTCCAGCAGCCGGTCCACCGCCCGCTCCACCAGCGACTCCGTAGCGGGATCCAGACGGGACGAGGCCTCGTCCAGGATCACCAGGCCGGGATCGGCCAGGAACACCCGGGCCAGGGCCAGCAGCTGTGCCTCGCCGGCGGAGAGGCCGCCGCCCCCTGACTCCAGCGGGGTGTCAAGCCCCTGGGGCAGCGACTGCAGCCACGGCCCCAGGCCCAGCTCCTCCAACACCGCCAGCAGCCGTCCGTCGCTGACCTCCGGGGAGAAGAACGTCAGGTTGTCCCGCACGGTGCCGGCGAACAGCTGCACGTCCTGCGTCACGAACCCGACCCGGGCCCGTACGCCGGCGACGGTGGCCTCCCGCAGGTCCACCCCGCCCAGGCGCACGATCCCGGCATCGGGGTCATAGAAGCGGAGCAGGAGCCGGGCCAGGGTCGACTTGCCGCTGCCGGTCCGGCCGAGGAGCCCGACCACCTCGCCCGGCTCGATCCGGACATCCACGTCCCTGAGCACCGGCGCGCCGGGCTCGTAGGCGAACGAAACGCCAACCAGCTCCACCGACAGGGGCCCCGGGGGCAGCGCCCGCCCCGGGCCGTCCGGTACGCGGGTGCGCTGGGCGAAGAGTTCCTCCACCCGCTCCACCGCGGCCCCGGCCCGCTGCAGCTCCTGCAGGTGGGTGCGGATCTGCTCGATGGGGCGGCGGAGCAGCTCCGTGTAGTGGAAGAGCAGGTAGACCGTGCCCACGGTCACCCCGCCGCGCGCGTACAGCCACGCCCCGACGCCCAGCGACAGCGCGGCCCCCACGGCAAACGTGACGATGGAGGTGCTCCACGTCAGCCAGAACATCATGCTGGCGGCCAGATTCTGCCGGTAGAAGTCCTGGACGTTGCGCAGGAAGCGGTGCAGCGCCCAGCCCCGGGCGCCGCCGGCCCGGATCGCCTCCGTCCCCGACAGCACCTCGCCCAGGTAGCCGTAGAACTCGGCGGAGGCCTGCCGCTGCCGGGTCCACACCGGCACGGACAGCTCGTGAATCCTGCCGAGCACCCACAGCGTGAACGCCGCGAAGAGCGTCATCGCCACGCCGGCCCGCCAGTCCTCGCGGAAGAGGAGCACCAGGATGCCGAGCATGAGCACGAGGTTGGCGAGCACACCGATGAAGAGCTGCGAGAAGAACTGGGACAGCGCCGTCACATCGCCGTCGATCCGTTCCACCATCTCCCCCGGCGTCCGGCGCTTGTGGAAGCCCAGATCCAGGCGCAGACAGTGCTCGGCCAGGTCGGCGCGCAGCTCGTTGGTCGCCCGCCAGGAGACCGACTCGCTCAGGTAGCGGGCGAGCACGGTCACCGCCTGCACGGCGAAGGCCACTCCGATGAAGGCCAGCGCCAGGGTGACCAGCGACGGTCCCCCCGACACTTCGCCGGCCGCCGTGTCCAGGAACCGCCTGAGAATCTGCGGGTTGATCAGCTGCAGGCCGATACTGGTGACCAGCAGCAGCGCGAGCCATGCCATCTGTGCCCACTGGGGCCTGAGGTAGCGCACCAGCAGCCGCAGGTACCGGCGGACCGGGATGTTCATGACAACACTCCCCCTGCCTGGTCAGTAACGAGAGAATTCGCCATACCTTCCCAATTACCTGTCTAGCGAGCCGACTTCCATACAGGGGTGCATGGCACTGGCATAGCGCCGGCCGGAAGGGTAGAATGAACGTTAATCGAACTGGAGGAGGAGTTTCCAGCGATGGACAAGCTGCGCGTGGCGGTGGTCGGCTACGGCAACGTCGGCCGCTACGCCCTCGAAGCCGTTCAAGCCGCACCGGACATGGAGCTGGTGGGGGTCGTCCGCCGCAAGGTACTGGCCGCCACCCCGCCCGAGCTCACGGGCGTGAGGGTGGTGACCGACATCAGCCAACTGGAGGGCGTGCAGGGGGCCCTGCTGTGCGTGCCGACCCGGTCCGTGCCGGAGTACGCGGAGGCGATGCTCCGCAGGGGGATCCACACGGTGGACAGCTACGACATCCACGGCGACCTGGCGGACCTGCGGCGCCGGCTCGACCCGGTCGCGCGGGAACACGGGGCGGCTGCGGTGATCTCGGCCGGCTGGGACCCCGGCACCGACTCGATCATCCGGGCCCTGCTGGAGTTCATGGCGCCGAAGGGGATCACCTACACCAACTTCGGCCCGGGCATGTCCATGGGTCATTCCGTGGCCGTCAAGGCCATCCCCGGGGTGCGGGACGCGCTGTCGATGACGATTCCCGCCGGCATGGGCGTACACAAGCGGGCGGTCTACGTGGAACTGGAGCCGGGAGCCGACTTCGCCGAGGTGGAGCGCGCGATCAAGACCGACCCCTACTTCGTGCGCGACGAGACCCGGGTTACGCAGGTGGAGTCGGTCAGCGCGCTGATGGACGTCGGGCACGGCGTGGTCATGGAGCGCAAGGGCGTCTCCGGGGCCACCCACAACCAGCTGTTCCGGTTCGAGATGCGCATCAACAACCCGGCGCTCACCGCGCAGGTCATGGTGGCGGCGCTGCGGGCCGCCGCCCGGCAGAAGCCGGGGTGCTACACGATGATCGAGATCCCGGTCATCGACTACCTGCCGGGCGACCGGGAGGCGTGGATCCGGAAGCTGGTGTAGCCAGAACCTCTGGCTGAAGCGAACAGAGCCTCTGTCCCGCCGCGCATGCGGCGGGACAGAGGCTCTTTCTGCTCAGCTCATACGGACGCCGGCGGTGTACCGTGGCGCCGGTGCGGCCGATGCGGCGGGAGGGACGAGGGCACCCAGGAGCAGGACGGCCGCGAGCCAGGCTGATACACGGTGCAGGCGACGCTGCCACATGTCGGATCACCCAGACTCACCGCCGGTTGACTACAGGCTTAGACCTATCAGCCGTGCGGCTCCCTTCATCCCCCGGCGCACCTGGCCGCGGCATCCTGCTCGACCGTGCACGTCAGGAGTTCAGCCGCGGGTCCAGGATCTCCCGCAGGAAGTCGCCCGTCAGGTTCAGCCCCAGCACCGTCAGCTGCAACGCCAGACCCGGGAAGGTGGCCACCCACCAGTGGGTGGTGATGTAGTTGCGGGCGTCGGCCAGCATGCCGCCCCAGGTGACGGTGGGCGGCTGGATGCCCAGCCCGAGGAAGGTGAGGGCCGACTCGGTGATGATCACCCGGGGCACCTCCAGCGTCGCCAGCACGATCAGCGTGCCGGCGACGTTGGGGAACAGGTGCCGGAGCACGGTCCGCCACCCGGGGTTTCCCAGGGCGCGCGAGGCCAGGATGAAGTCCCGCTCCCGCAGGGCGAGCACCTCGGAGCGCAGCACACGGGCATAGAAGACCCAGCCGGTGATGCCGAGCACGGCGATGGTCTTGCCCATCCCCGTGCCGAGGACAGCCATCACCACCAGGGCCAGCAGCGTGAACGGAAAGGCCAGCTGCACGTCGCCCAGCCGCCCCACCAGGTCGTCCACCGCCCCGCCCAGGTACCCGGCCGCCAGCCCGGCCGCGGTGCCGATGCCGCCTGCGATCAGCACCGCCGAAAGCCCCACGGTGAGCGACACCCGGGACCCGTAGATCAGCCGGCTCAGGATGTCCCGACCCAGGTGGTCCGTGCCCAGGGGATATGCAGGGTGCGCGCCTTCCATCCAGAAGGGCGGCAGCAGCCGGAGTTGAACCTGTTGGGCGTTGGGGTCGTGCGGCGCCAGGACGGGGGCAAACAGGGCGCAGATCACCGCCCCCAGGACCATGAGCACCCCCAGGAGAGCCACCTTCCGCCGCCACAGTTGCCGCAACGCCTGGCGCAGCACCCTGCGCCCGGTCCGGGCGTCCTCGCGGCGGGTGTCCGGCTCACGGGCCGCTGCCACTGGCCTCACCTCCTATGAGTAGCGGATCTGCGGGTCCAGGAGAGCGTAGACCAGGTCCGTCACCAGGTTGATCGCGACGATGATCAGGGCGAAGAGGAACACCGCCGCCTGCACCACGTAGAAGTCGCGGTTGAAGATCGCCTGCACCACGAACCGCCCCACCCCCGGCCAGGCGAAGATGGTCTCGGTGATCACGGAGCCGCTGAGAAGCGAGCCCATCTGCAGCCCCACCACCGTCACCACGGGCAGGAGGGCGTTGCGGAGCGCGTGCCGGTAGATCACCCTCCGCTCCTCCAGCCCCTTGGCCCGCGCGGTGCGAATGAAGTCCTGACTCAGCACGTTGAGCAGACTGGAGCGCAGCAACCGCATGATGCTGGCGCAGGTGTAGGCCGCCAGCGTCACGGCGGGCAGGATGTACGAGGTCCAGCCCGCCCTGCCGCCCGCCGGAAGCCACCGGAGCTGCACGCCGAAGACGATGATCAGCAGGATCCCCAGCCAGTAGACCGGCATGGACTGCCCCAGCAGCGCCAGCAGGGTGCCCAGACCGTCCAGCAGGCCCCCCCGGCGGGTGGCGCTCACCACCCCGATGGGGATGGCCACGGCCAGGGCCAGCAGCAGCGCGGCCAGGGAGAGCTGCAGCGTGGCGGGCATCCGCTCCAGGACCAGGCGCATGGCCGGCTCGCCGTGCCGGAGCGACTCCCCGAAATCCAGCACCAGTACCCCCCGCATGTACTCCAGGAACTGCACGTACAGGGGCCGGTTGAAGCCCAGCTGCGTCCGCAGGAGCTCCACCTCTTCCTCGGTCGCGTCCAGGGGGGCCAGCAGCCTTACAGGGTCGCCGGTCATGCGGGTGAGGAAGAAGGCCACCAACGTGACCCCGATCACCACCAGGCCCGCGTGGGCCAGCCGCCGAACCAGGTAACGGCCCATAGGCCATCAGCCGGCCCACGTGGCCGAGAACAGGTTGATCTCCTCGTCCGACCGGGGCAGCCAGTGGATTCGGGTAGAGGTGGCGTACACGTCCTTCTGCCGCCAGTCGATCAGGTGGGCCGCGTCCTCGTGGATCATGCGGAGGGCCTCGTGGTACAGCCGCTCCCGTTCGGCTGGGTCCATGGTCGAGCGCGCCCGCAGGATCAGCTCGTCCACCTCGGGCGACTCATAGGAGGAGAAGGCGCCGTCGCCGAACAGCAGCGGGGAGAGGGTGCCGTCCGCGTCCCAGGTGGCATTGCCCCAGCCCAGGATGTAGATGCCTTTCTGTTCCCGGGAGGTCATGAGGTCTACGTGGTTGCCCCATTCGTTCACCTGGATCCGCACGTTGACGCCCACCTGGGCCAGCTGGCCCGCAATGGCCTCCGCCATCTCCTTGTCCATGGCGTAACGGCCGCTGGGCGTGTCGAACTGGATCTCCTCCCCCTGATACCCCGCTTCGGCCAGGAGCTGCCTGGCCAGGTCCGGGTCGTAGCGGTAGGGCTGGAGGTCGGGGTTGAAACCAAAGTGCTGGGGCGTCAGCGCCGTCGCCATCAGGTAGCCGTTGCCCATCAGCACCTTCTCGATCAGCGCCTCGCCGTCGATGGCGTGGGCCAGCGCCCGGCGGAAGGTGGGGTTGGCCAGGATGCCGCCCCTGCGGGTCTGAACGGCCACGTAGATCACCCGGACGCTGGGCACCTCCACGATCCGGACCCTGGAGTCGTTGCGCAGCGCTTCCACCTGATTGGCCGGGATGTTGACGGCGATGTCGGCCTGCCCCGTCTGGATCTGGGAGATGCGGGTGGCCGCCTCGGGCACGGGCCGGAAGATCACCTGCTGAATCTGGGGCGCCCCGCGCCAATAGTCGGGGTTGGCCTCCAGGACCACCTCCTCCTGCTTGACCCAGCGGACAAACCTGTAGGGGCCGGTTCCCATGGGGTTATTGGCCAGGTGCTCCTTGCCGTACTCGGCGAGGTACTCGGCGCTGATGACGTGTTCATTGGCCAGCCGGTTGGGCAGGATCGGGTAGGGCACCGAGGTGATGATGTGCACCGTGTAGTCGTCGATCACCCGCACCTCCTGGACCGCGGAGAGGTTGTTCCGCCGGGGCGACGCCTCCTCCGGGTCGATGATCCGCTCGATGGTGGCCTTGACGTCGTAGGCGTTGAACGGGTCGCCGTTGTGGAACCGGACGCCCTCGCGGAGCTTCAGCTCCCAGGTGGTGTCGTTCAGCGTCCGCCACTCCGTGGCCAGGCCGGGCTCCAGCTTCATATCCTGGTTCCGGTAGATCAAGGTGTCGTAGATGTTGTTGAGGATGTTATAAGCCGGTGTCTCCGCGTGCCCTGCCGGATCCAGGGTGGTGGCATCCACCCCCTGCAGCACGACCACCGGCCTCTGGCGCGCCGAGTCGGTTCCCGATGCCCCCTCCCCGCCTTCCGGTCCGCGGGAGGCGCGTCCACATCCGGCCAGCGCCACGGACAGGGCGGTCGCCAGCGCGACGGCCCGCACAACCAACACACGGCGGTGTCTCATCCTCTCGTCCTCCTTTCCCCGAGTGAGGTTAGAGGAAAGAAATACCATATCACCACCCAAATTCCTCCTTGTTCTATAAAAATTCCCTTCTTCGTTCACGGCCCCGGGCCCGCAGGCCGCGGCCACCTCGGTGCCCCTGGGGCCGGGAGGCCGGCCAGCGCATTCAGACAGGGCGGTCCCACCTTGCACGGCGGGACCGCCCTGTTTGCATTTCCCCCAGGTAGCGGCGCCCGGATAGCCACGGTACCCCGGGAGTCTTCTATGTGCGCGCTTTCGCGTCAGCCCTGCGCGACGGATCGATCCGGGGCCCCGTTCTCCGCGGTGGCGTGCACCAGCAGCCGGAACCGGCCCACCTCGGCCGAAGCGGCCTCGGCGATGCCCGCCAGCTCCGACGCCGAGGCAGCCAACTCCTCGGTGGCGGCGGCGTTGGACTCCGCGATGGACGAAAGCCGCCGGGCGTGCTCGCCGATCTGCTGCATCGTCGCGCCCTGCTCCTCGATGGCCGCGGCGATCCGCGTCAGCAGTTCGTGGCTCTCCAGGGCCGCCTGCTCGATCCGGTCCATCTCGCCGCTGACGGCTGCGACGCTCTCCGCCGCCCGCCTGGCCTCCTCCACCGCCTGCTGCACCAGCAGATGGATCTCCTTGGCCGACTTGCCGGAGCTGGCGGCCAGGTGTCCCACCTCCTGGGCGACCACAGCGAAGCCCCTCCCGTGCTCGCCTGCCCGGGCCGCCTCGATCGCGGCGTTGAGCGACAGCAGGTTCGTCTGCGCGGCGATCTCCTCAATGACGTTGGTGAACTTGCTGATCTGCTGGCTGCTGGCGGCGATGGCCTGCACGATCGACACCATCTGCTCCATCGCGGCGCGGCTGCTCCGGACGATCTCCACCGTCGCGCTGGACTTGCCGCTGGCCGCCTCGGCATCGTCGGCCAGGCTCACGATGGAAGCCCCCGACTCCTGGACGGCCCGCGTCACTTCCTCCACCGTGATCATCTGGTCCTCGGCGCCGGCCGCGATCTGGGCCGCGGCCCGGCTGTTCTCCTCGGCCGCGAAGGCCACCTGATGCGCATGGTGCTGCAGGGCGGTGAGCGTGTCCGAGAGCGCGGTGAGCGCCGCGTTGTATTGCTTGATCAGAATGGCCAGGTCTCCCTTGGCGTCAAACGACAGCGTCCTGGTGAGGTCGCCCCTCGCCAGGGCCTGCACCGAGGCCACCATCTCCTTCAGCAGCGTCGCCAGCCGGGCAGCCGTTCCGGCTGCCCGCTCCTGGGCCTCGCGGAAGTGGCCCTCGCCGGTGAAGGCCCGCTGGTGCGCGTCCAGCTGCCCGTCCGCCAGCGCCGCCAGCTGGGCGTTCAGCGCGGTGATGGTGGCCTCGATCTCCTCCGCCAGCCGGTTCGCCGACTCCTTGATCAGCCCCATCTCACCCGGCAGCGTGACGGTGATCCGCCGTCCGAACTCGCCCCGCCGCAGCCCGTCCAACATCTGGCTGGTGTCGGCCAGGGCGATCTCCACCCCGTCCAGGGCGAGGTTGATGGACCGGGCGATCTGGGCGTAGCGGGACCGGCCGGGCAGGTCGATGCGGGCCGTGAGGTCGCCCCGCTCAAAGGCCGTCGCGACCCTGGCCAGCGCCTCGAGGGGCGCGGTCTGCCACCGGTAGATCGCCACGCCCAGGCCGGCGCCGACGATGCCGCCCATCCCGGCGATCGCCCAGAGCACCGCGGGCGGCAGGCCCACGGTGGCCGCGACCGCCATAGCGATGGCCACTGCGGCCGGCCAGGCCAGCATGAGCGCCACCTGCCCGAGGGTGCCCAGACGCTCCCCCAGGCTCTCCCGACGGCGCAGGGCGCCCAGGGTGTCGAGCAGCCCCTGCTCGCCGCTGTTCATCCGCCGGTACAGCTCCTCCGCCTCCCGGATCTCCTCCCGGGTAGGCTTGCGCCGCACCGACCGGTAGCCGATGATCTTGCCGTCCTCCAGCACGGGGGAGACAAAGGCCTTCACCCAATAATGGTCGCCGTTCTTGCAGCGGTTCTTGACGATCCCCACCCAGCGTTCGCCAGCCTGGATCGTGTCCCACATGTCCTTGAAGGCGGCGCTCGGCATGTCCGGGTGGCGCACGATGTTGTGGGGCTTACCGACCAGCTCTTCCCGGCTGTAGCCGGCCACCGCGCAGAATGATGCGTTGGCCGTGGTGATGATCCCGCGCAGGTCCGTTTCGGAGATCAGCCGTTCTTCGGCGGGGTAGTCGCGTTCAACCTGGGTAACGGGGATGTTCCGCTTCATCCTCTGCCCTCCTCGATCTGGGGTGTGAAAGCACGTGACTGAACCGTTCCCAGCAAGATTGCCACAGCCCGGGGCTACCCCACAATAACACCTTGTGCCCATGTTCATTCCTACCGAAACCCGAAAAATCGCGTCCGTGAATCGGTTGGACGATCAGTGTATAACGAAGGATAGTGCAAAAATAGGCCGGAGGTCCCGTATGGAACCTCCGGTCTGTACCTTATGGCCGTCGAAACACACACGGGCTAACCCATCATGGCGGACAGGCCCGTCATGGCCAGAATGGCTCCGCCCAAGGAGGCCAGGAGCCCGCTGGCGAAGCGCGAAACGGTCGGAAACTGCTCGCTGTCCCCGCGCGCGTAGGCGACCACCGTCGTCTGCTCCCCCAGCAGCGCGTAGCCTGCGCCGGCCAGCACCAGCGAGCCGCCCATGGCCAGCAGCTGCCACGCGGGCCAGAGCTGCGGTGCGATCGTGCGCAGAGCCAGGGTCAGCGCCAGTCCGACGAAACCAAGCAACATCCCCACGCGCAGCCACCGGTCGTGCGCCTGCCCCCACCGGTAAAGCCGCGCCCTCCACCAGAGCCGCCGATCCACGCCCATCCCCCCAAGAAGGGCTGTTTATGTTCATGATAACAGGGGCTTCTGATGGCTGGCAAGGGAGAACAAACAAACTTGTTTCGTTTGTGTGGGTAGCTTGTCCTCGGCTCAGTGCTCCTCCACCCTGGCGCCCAGGCCGCGCAGATCCGCGAAGAAGGCCGGGTACGACTTGGCCACGTGGTGCGCGTCCCGGATCACCACCGGCTCCCGGGCCCGCAGCGCGACGATGGTGAGCCCCATGATCACCCGGTGGTCGATCCGGCTCTCCACCGTCACCCCGCCCTCCACCCCCTCGGGCCGTCCGCGGACGATCAGCTTGTCCCGCTCCTCCGCCACCCGGGCGCCCAGCTTGTTCAACTCCGCCCGGTAGTCGGAGATGCGGTCACATTCCTTGTAGCGCAGATTCTCTACATTATAGAAAACTGTCTCCCCCTCCGCCAGGACGGCCGCGGCGGTCAGGGCCAGCACGGCGTCCGTGAACGGGTCGCCGTCGAACCGGACACCCCTTAGGGGCCTGCCCCCCCGGATCCACACCTGCTGCCCGTCGTGGGCGATATCCGCCCCCATCGCCCGCAGCACGTCGATCGCCTGCCGCTCCCCCTGCTCGTCGGGGAAGAGCCGGGGGATCGTCACGTCGGAGGGCACCACCGCGGCTGCGGCCATGAGCGCGGCGGCGCCCGGGTAGTCGCCGGGCACCGTGTACTCCCGGGGACGATACCGCTGGCCGCCGGGGATGTGGAACCGGCGGAGGTCGTCCCCGGCCTCTACCCGGATCCCCGCCTCCTGGAGCACCTGCAGCGTCTGCCGGATGGGCGGGCGGGACTTCATGTCCCCCGTGACCTCGATCGTCACGTCCTCGCCGATCAGCGGCGCGGCGAAGAGGAGCGCCGACGTGTACTGGCTGGAGACCGACCCGCTCACCCGCACCGTGCCGCCCCGCAGCCGGCCGACCCGGCCCGACGGCGGCCGTTCCCAGCCGCTGCGGCTGCCCGCTCCGGCCGGGGGTCCCGTGCGGATGGTGATCGGCAGCCTCCCTTCCCGGCTCTCCACCTGTGCCCCGAGCTGCGCCAGGGCGTCCAGCAGGTCGCCGTGGGGCCGTCTGCCCAGCGACTCGGCGTAGTCGGTGACAAAGGTGATCTCGTCCAGGGTGGCCGCGCAGACGGCCATCAAAAAGCGCAGGACCGCCCCGGCGTTCCCCGGGTTCAGGGTTCCGGGGTTGCGCGGGTTGGCGCCGAACCCCCGCACCCGCAGGTGCGGACCGTCGGGAATGAGCTCCGCGCCCAGGTCGGCGAGGCACCGCTTCAGCGCGGCAGCATCCTCGCTCTCGGCCGGGTAACGGATGAGCGACTCGCCCTCCGCCAGGGCGGCGGCGAGGAGGTACCGCGTCGTGTAGTTCTTGGAGGACGGCGGGTTGACCGTCCCCTCCAGCCGGGTGGCCGGGTACACCCTGACGTCCATGGAATCCCTCCCTCTCCGCTGCCGCGCCCCGGGGCCAAATCCGGATCTGACCCCGGAAGGCCCGACGCACGGTTCCTCGCCCGGTGTCGCGAGGCGGCTGCCGTCCGGCTGACACAATCGGGTTGACACCGTCCGGGAAAGCGCAGCCAAGATAACAGCCGATTCCTGATGCAGACAGCGGAGACCGTTTCCCATTGTATCAAAGGCCTTTCCGGCCCTGACTGCATCATCTCAGGCATGAAGCACGTGCAGTCTGCCGGATCATTGTCCATCACGGCCGAAACAGGCCGGCGGAGGCGCGCAGCCTTCCCGTCGCGGCCGCCGCCCGGGCGTGCCCGTCAGGTCGCTCACGCCGGGCCGCCCGTGCGGCCGCCGACCCGGCGGCGGGCGGCGTGCGCCCGCTCGAACACGGCGGCCAGGGCGCCGAAGTCCCCCGCGTCCACCGCCGCCTCCAGGTCCGCCAGCACGCCCCGAAAGGCCGCGACTGCCTCCCGGAGCGCGGGCCGGTTATTGGCCCAGATCTCGTGCCAGAGCGCCGCGGGGCTGTCGGCGATGCGGGTGGCATCCCGGAAGCCCCCGGCGGCCAGTTCCAGCGTGCCCGGCTGCGTCTCGTCCAGGTCCAGGGCCGCGGCCGCCAGGGCCGTGGCCACCAGCTGGGGCAGGTGCGAGGCCCCGGCGACGCGCCGATCGTGCTCCGCGGGCGACATCACCACGGGCAGGGCGCCCAGCGCCGCCGCCAGGTCCCACACCAGCTCCAGCGGCGAAACCTCCGCCCCGCTGCGCCCGGCCTTCAGCACCGTGACCGCGCGCTGCCCGGGCGTCAGCACCCAGCGGCAGCCGGGGATGAGGTCCGCCGACGCCCAGGCGACGCCGGAGCGTTCCCTTCCGAACATCGGGTGGCCGCCCACGAAGGCGACCCCGTCCGGCAGGTGCCGCTCCCACGCCGCCACCACCGCCTCCTTCACGGAGGCGACGTCGGTGACGACGGTGCCCGGGCGGAGAAGCGGTGCGGCCCGAGGGGCCAGGTCGATCATCGGCTGAACGGGCATGGCCAGGATCACCAGGTCGGCCCGGGCCAGGGCGGCCGCGGGGTCGGTGACCATGCGATCCACCGCCCCGAGCCGCACCGCTTCCGGCACTTCCCAGGCGCCGGCACCACCGCCCGGGCCCGAGGCATCCGCCGCTGCAGCCCGTGTCGCGGGCCGGCCGATGCCGATCACCTCGTCGGCAAGACCCCGCTGGCGCAGGGCCATGCCGATGGAGCCGCCGATCAGCCCGACGCCCCAGATGGCGACGGTGCCGAATCCGCTAGACATGGACCGCCGCAGCGGCAGGCAGCCGCCGCCCCAGCACCTGCAGGATGGCGGCCACGTCGTGCATCATCTGGTGGAACGCGGCGGGTCCGATGGTCTGGGCGGCGTCGGACTTGGCCTCGTCCGGCCGCGGGTGCACCTCCACCAGGATCCCGTCCGCGCCGGCGGCCGCGGCCGCCCGGGCCAGCGCCACCACGAAGTCCCGCCTGCCCACGCCGTGGCTGGGATCCACCACCACCGGCAGGTGGGTCAGCGACTTGGCCACCACCACGGCGGACAGGTCCAGCGTGTTGCGGGTGGCCGTCTCAAAGGTGCGCACGCCCCGCTCGCACAGGATCACCTGGTGGTTACCCTCGCTCATTACGTACTCGGCCGCCATCAACCACTCCTCAATGGTGGCCGACATGCCCCGCTTCAGCAGCACGGGCCTGTTCGCCCGGCCGACCTCCCGGAGCAGGCTGAAGTTCTGCATGTTCCGGGTGCCGATCTGCAGCACGTCGGCGTACTCGGCCACCAGCTCCACGTCCCGGGTGTCCATGACCTCGGTGACGACCGGCAGCCCGGTCACCGCCCGGGCCTCGGCCAGGTACTTCAGTCCTTCCTCGCCCAGCCCCTGGAAGGAGTACGGGCTGGTCCGGGGCTTGAAGGCGCCGGCCCGGAGGGCGTGGGCGCCGCCGTCCCGGACCAGGCGGGCCGCCTCCAGGAGCAGCTCGCGCCCCTCCACGGAGCAGGGCCCCGCCACGACCCAGAAGTCGTTGCCCCCCACCGTGGGACCGCCGATGCGGATCAGCGTGTCCTCCGGATGGAAGTCCCGCGAAGCCAGCTTGTAGGGCTTCGAGATCGGGGTCACCCGCTCGACGCCGGGGGCGGCCTCCAGGTTCAGGTCGGCCAGCACCGCCCGGTCGCCGCCGATCGCCCCGATGATCGTCCGCTCTTCCCCCTGGGAGAGGTGCACGCCGAATCCCGCCGCCCGAACCCGCTCCACGATGTCGTTGACCTGCGCCTCGGTGGCGCCTTTCCGCATGACGATGATCACCGCTCAACACCTCACCCTTCCTGCTGGTTTCACGGGAAAGCAAAACGGCTTCCATCCCGTGTAGGGACGGAAGCCGAAAGGCTTTCGTGGTACCACCCTGCTTGGTCCGCTCCGGCGCGGACCCACTCGTTCCGGGGACCATCATCCCCTCCGCCCTTGGTAACGGGGGCGTGCCGGTGTACCTACTGGACGCGCGCACCCGACGGCTTGTGGTCCGCCACCGGACCGACTCCCTCGTTCAGGTCCGCCGGCCCGACGGGATGCGCCAGTCGTTCAGCCTACGCTCACGGGTGTATTCGAACCCGCCTTCGGCGCCAGCTTGCACCAACCGCTGGCTCTCTGCAGCTCTCCGGCCTTGGGTCTACTTCTCCCGCTCATCGCTTTACAATATTGAAGCCTAGTGTACACCGGTACCACGGCGTCGTCAAGCCTCGTTTTTCACAAACCGGCTGTCCCATCCCGTACCAGGCCGGGTGCCCGCCTTCAGCTCCTCCGCCAGGATCCGCACCCGCTCCACCAGTTCATGCTCCGGCAGCCCCTCGCCGCAGTGGCGCACGAAGGCCGATCCGACGATGGCGGCGTCAGCCACGGCCGTGACCTGGCGCACCTGCTCGGGCCGGGAGATGCCGAAGCCCACCGCCACCGGGGTGTCGGTGACCGCCTTCACCGCCTCCACCATGGCGGTGAGCTGCGGCGGCAGCCGGTCCCGCACGCCGGTCACGCCGGTGGACGACACGGCGTAGATGAACCCCCGCGCCAGCTCGGCCGCCCGCCGGATCCGCTCCGGCGGCGAGGTGGGGGCGACGAACTGGATGAGGTCGAGCCCTACCGCCCCGGCCGCGGCGCGGATCTCGTCGCTCTCCTCCACCGGCACGTCGGGCAGGATCAGGCCGTCGACCCCGGCTGCGGCCGCACGGTGACAGAAGTTCTCAACCCCCGGCCGCAACACCAGGTTGTAGTATGTCATGATCAGCAGCGGTATCTGCAACCCGTCGGCGCGCAATGCCGCGACCAGTTCCAGCACATTATCGGTGTTGGCGCCGGCCGCCAGGGCCCGCTGGCTGGCCGCCTGGATCACCGGACCGTCGGCCAGCGGGTCGGAAAACGGCAGGCCCAGCTCGACCATGTCCACCCCCGCCTCCGCGAGGGCGTGCACCAGCCTGCGGGTGGTGGCCAGGGAGGGGTCGCCGGCGGCCAGGTAGGCGATGAGCCCCTTCTCCCCCCGACTGCGCAGCAGGGCGAACCGTTCGGCGATGCGGCTCATGCCCCTTCACCCCCCAGGATGCGGGCGACCTCGGCCATGTCCTTGTCACCCCGCCCCGACAGGTTGATGACCACGATCTGGTCCGGCGCCATCCCGGCGGCCAGGCGGACGCCGTAGTACACGGCGTGGCTGGACTCCAGGGCCGGGATGATCCCCTCGGTCCGGCTGAGCAGCTGCATGCCCTCCAGCGCCTGCTCGTCCGTCACCGCCACGTACTCGGCGCGGCCGGTGTCCCGGAGGTAGGCGTGCTCCGGCCCCACGCCGGGATAGTCCAGCCCGGCGGAGATGGAGTGGGCCTCCTGCACCTGGCCGTACGCATCCTGCAGCAGGTAGGTGCGGGCGCCGTGGAAGACGCCCACCTCACCGCCGCCGCTCAGCGTCGCCCCGTGCTTGCCGCTGCCGATCCCCAGGCCGCCGGCCTCCGTCCCCACCAGCCGGACCTCGGGGAAGGGCACGAAGGGGTGGAAGATCCCGATGGCGTTGGATCCCCCGCCCACGCACGCGACGACCGCGTCGGGCAGCCGCCCCTCCGCCTCCTGGATCTGGCTCATGGTCTCGTAGCCGATCACCGCCTGGAAGTCCCGCACGATCATCGGGTACGGGTGCGGCCCCACCGCGGAGCCGATCACGTAATGGGTCGTCTCCACGTTGGTCACCCAGTCCCGGATCGCCTCGTTGGTGGCGTCCTTCAGGGTGCGGGACCCCGACCGGGTCGGGATCACCCGGGCCCCGAGCAGCTGCATGCGGAAGACGTTCAGCCGCTGGCGGGCCACGTCCACCTCCCCCATGTGGACGTCGCACTCCATCCCGAACAGGGCCGCCACGGTGGCCGCGGCCACGCCGTGCTGGCCGGCGCCGGTCTCGGCGATGATGCGCTTCTTGCCCATCCGCCGGGCCAACAGGGCCTGGCCGAGGGCGTTGTTGATCTTGTGGGCGCCGGTGTGGTTCAGGTCCTCCCGTTTCAGGTAGATCCTCGCCCCGCCGGCGTGCCGGGTCAGCCGCTCGGCGAAGTAAAGCGGCGTTGGCCGGCCCACGTACTGCCTCCGGTAATAGGTGAGCTCCTCCAGGAACTCGGGGTCGTCCTTGTAGCGCCGGTACGCCTCCTCCAGTTCGATGCAGGCGGCCATCAGCGTCTCGGGGACGTAGCGGCCGCCGAAGGGGCCGAAGTGGCCCAGGGCGTCGGGCACGGCGCCTGTCATCGCGCCACCCCCTTGGCGGCGGCGACGAAGGCGTAGATCTTGTTGATATCCTTGACGCCCCCGTTCTCGACGCCGCTGGAGACGTCGACCCCGCCCGGCTGGGCCCTGGCGATGGCGTCGGCCACGTTGTCCGGGGTCAGCCCGCCGGCCAGGATCAGCTTGGGCCGGCCGGGGGTCAGCGGCTCGTCGGGGCCGGCGAGCGGCACGCCGGCCCGCTCCAGGGTCTGGGCCGCCCAGCGGACCAGAGTCGGGTCCAGCGTCTGGCCGGTGCCGCCGGCCTGCCCCTCCACGTAGGGCTCCAGCAGCAGGCCCGCCGCGTTGCGGTAGTCCGGCAGCCGGGCCAGGTCCTCGGGCCCCCGGATGCGGATCGCCTTGATCACCGGCAGTCCGATCTGATCGATCGCCTCCGGCGGCTCGGAGCCGTGCAGCTGCACGGCCTTCAGCCCGGACAGCGTTACGGCCCGGCGGATCTCCTCCATCGGGGCGTCCACGAAGACGCCCACCGTCACGGTTTCCGGCGGCAGCCCGCTGATCAGGGCCTCGACCCGCTCGGGGGTCACCTGCCGCCGACTGGGGGCGAAGACGAAGCCCAGGGCATCGGCCCCGGCCTCGACGGCGGCCACCGCGTCCTTCATAAACTGCAAGCCGCAGATCTTCACCCACATGCGGCATTCGCTCCTTTCAACTGTTGTCCGGCACCGAGCCTTCAGGCGACCCCCGCAGCGCCCGCAGCGCGGCGGCCACGTCGGGCTGGCGCATCAACGATTCCCCCACCAGCACCGCTCGTGCGCCTGCGGCCGCGACCCGGCGCAGGTCGTCGTGGGTCCAGATGCCCGACTCGCTCACCAGCAGCCGGTCGGGCGGAACCAGGGGCGCCAGCCGTTCCGTGACCTCCAGCGTGGTGTGGAAGGTCCGCAGGTCCCGGTTGTTGATCCCGATCAGCGGAGCGCCGGACGCCACCGCCAGGGCCAGCTCGTCGGCGGTGTGGACCTCCGTCAACACGTCCATGCCCAGCTCCCGCGCCAGCGCCGCCAGCCGGTTCAGGTCCTCCGGCGTGCGGCCTCCGGCGCAGTCGCCGCAGAAGGCCGCCACGATCAGCAGGATGGCGTCCGCCCCCGCCGCCCGGGCCTCGTGGACCTGGTACTCTTCGATGATGAAGTCCTTCCGCAGGAGCGGCAGCGCCACCGCCTCCCGGATGGCCGCGAGGTACGCCAGCGAGCCCTGAAAGTACCGCTCGTCCGTGAGCACGGAGAGGCAGGCTGCTCCGCCCTCGGCATAGGCCCGGGCGATGGCCACCGGGTCGAAATCCGGCCGGATCACCCCCTTGGAAGGGCTGGCCTTCTTCACCTCGGCGATGACCCGGACCTCGGTCCCGCCCGCCCCGGCCCCGGACGGCGGTCCCCCCAGGGCCCGCAGGAACCCCCGGGGCGGAGGGGCGGCGCGGGCGGCGGCGATCACGTCCGCCAGGGGCCGGGCCCGCCGGGCCGCGGCCACCTCCGCCTCCTTGGCGGCCAGGATCTCCGCGAGGATCATGGCCGCTTCCGGGGGAGCAGCCCCAGGGCGTCCTGCAGCCGGCGCAGCACCGGCGTGGAGACGGCCTCCGCCTTCTGAGCCCCCTTCTCCAGGATCTCCTCGATCACCCCGGGCTCACACAGCTCCTTGTACCGCTGCTGGATGGGCTCCAGGGTGGCCACCACCGCCTCGGCCACGTCCTTCTTGAACTGGCCGTACCCGGTGTAGCGGCCGGCGATCTCGTCCAGCGACATGCCGGTGCAGAGCGAGAGGATCACCATGAGGTTGGAGACGCCGGGCTTCTTCTCCGGGTCGTACCGCACCTCGGACTCCGAGTCGGTGACCGCCCGCTTGATCTTCTTCCGGATCGCGTCCGGGGTGTCCAGCATGTGGATGGTGGCCGACTCGTCGGGATCCGACTTGGACATCTTCTGGGTGGGGTTCTGCAGCGACATGATACGGCCGCCGGCCTCCCGGGGCGGGATATAGGGCTCGGGCACCACCACAACCTCCCGGCCGAACCGGTTGTTCAGGCGCACGGCGATGTCCCGGGCCAGCTCCAGGTGCTGCTTCTGGTCGTCGCCCACGGGCACGTGGGTCGTGTCGTACAGCAGGATGTCCGCGGCCATCAGCGCGGGGTAGGTGAAGAGGCCGGTGGTGACCACCTCGGCCTTGGCGGACTTGTCCTTGAACTGGGTCATCCGCTGCAGCTCGCCGTAGTAGCAGCTGACCTCCATCAGCCAACCCATCTCGGCGTGGGCGGAGACGTGGGACTGCACGAAGATCGTCGCCACGTCCGGGTCGATGCCCGCCGCCACGTACAGCCGGGCCATGTCCAGGGTGTTCTTGCGGAGCTGGACCGGGTCCTGGGGGATGGTCAGCGCATGCAGGTCCACCACGCAGAAGAAGCACTGGGCCTCGTGCTGCAGCTTGACGAAGTTGCGCATGGCCCCCAGGTAGTTGCCCAGGGTGACCCCGCTGGTGGGCTGCATGCCCGAGAAGACGACCTTGATCGGCTTGGTGCTCATGAACTCGACCACTCCTTCGCACGTTCGGTTGTGGGAAAGGACTCGTACAGCTGGCCCGCCCCGGACAACCCCGGAGGCTCGCATTTCGTCAAATGGCTAGTATTCCCTGAACCAGCGATCTCCCGAGGAGGGTGCGCAAGGGTGAAGCGCCGACACTTCCTGGTCCGGGCCGCCGTCGGCCTCATCGGCCTGACGCTGGGGCTCACCGGCTACGGCCGGTTCGTCGAGACGCGCCGGGTCCGGTTTGAGGAGCGGACCGCCGCCGTCCCCGGCCTGCCCCGCCATCTGGAGGGCTACACCATCGGGGTGCTGAGCGATCTGCACGTGGGCCCGACGACGCCGGCGGCGTGGGTCCGCCGGGTGGTCGAACAACTGGCGGAGCGGCGGCCCGACCTCGTGGTGGCGGTGGGCGACTTCATCGGAAGCCACGACCACGTCGCGGAGGCCAACTGGTGCCTGGAACCGGTGCAGGGGGCGCTGGGCGTCCTGGGCAACTGGGACTACTACGACGGCCGGATCCGCAAGGCCCTGACCAACGTGCGGCTCCTGGAGAACCGGGGCGTCCTGGTGGCGGACGGGCTCTGGGTGGGCGGCGTCGACGAGCCGGCCCTGGGCAAACCCGACGTGGACCTGGCCCTCTCCGGCGCCCCGCCGGGGGCCGTCCGCATCCTGCTCTGCCACGAGCCGGACTACGCCGACGCCCTCGTCCGCCCGGAGCACCGGGTGGCCTTGATGATCAGCGGCCACAGCCACGGCGGTCAGGTCCGCCTGCCCGTCGTCGGCCCGCTGATCCTCCCGCCGGGGGGACGCAAGTACCACACCGGATTTTACCAGGCGGCCCACTGCCGGGTCTACACCAGCCGGGGGGTGGGCACCGCCCACCTCCCGATCCGGCTGTTCTGCCCGCCGGAGGTGACGCTGCTGCGGCTGGTGCCGCAGTAGCGATGACAACTGCAAAGGACTTTCACTTGGCACGGGGACCAAGTGCAAATCTGACTCACTCCTTGGCCCACGCTGCCCCGCGGCCGGTGGTTGAAGCTTGAAGCAGCCTGGCTCGGGGCGACAACTGCGATGGATTTTCACTTGCCAGGCGGGCAAAGTGCAGATCTGTCTCACTTCGCCGACCGCGCTCCCCGCGGTCGGTGGTTGAAGCTTGAAGCAGTCTGGCTCGGGGCGACAACTGCGACGGATTTTCACTTGCCAGGCGGGCAAAGTGCAAATCTGTCTCACTCCGCAGACCGCGCTGCCCCGCGGCCGGTGGTTGAAGCTTGAAGCAGTCTGGCTCGGGGCGACAACTGCGATGGATTTTCACTTGCCAGGCGGGCAAAGTGCAGATCTGTCTCACTTCGCCGACCGCGCTGCCCCGCGGCCGGTGGTTGAAGCTTGAAGCAGCCTGGCTCGGGGCGACAACTGCGATGGATTTTCACTTGCCAGGCGGGCAAAGTGCAGATCTGTCTCACTTCGCCGACCGCGCTCCCCGCGGTCGGTGGTTGAAGCTTGAAGCAGTCTGGCTCGGGGCGACAACTGCGACGGATTTTCACTTGCCAGGCGGGCAAAGTGCAAATCTGTCTCACTTCACCGCCCATGCTCCGCTGCTCCCGGTGGTGGATACGTGAACCTGGCCCGGGGTGCCAAGCCCCCGTTCGGGTACCTGCTTCCCTACGCCGACTCCGCCCTGAGGCGGTGGGTGAACTCCCGCATGCGCTCCAGGACTCGCCGCGCCTCACCCGAGTCGATGGACTGCGCGGCCAGCTCGACCCCTTCCCGCAGGGTGCGCACCCGGTCCGCGGCCAGCAGGGCGGCGGCGGCGTTGAGCAGCACCACGTCCCGCCGGGGTCCCGGCTCGCCCGAAAGCACGGACTCGGTGATGCGGGCGTTCTCCTCCTTGGTGCCGCCCCGGATGTACTCCCGGGGCGCCCGGCTGAGCCCCACGTCCTCGGGCACCACCCGGTAGGTGTGCACGAAGCCGTCCCGCATCTCCGAGACCACCGTCGGGGCCGAGATCGAGATCTCGTCGACGCCGTCGGTGCCGTGCACCACCAGGGCGTGTTTCACCCCGAGGTTCCCCAGCACCCGGGCCAGCGGCTCGGTGAGGTTCGGGTCGTAGACGCCCATCAGCTGTGCCTGGGCCATCGCCGGGTTGGTGAGCGGCCCCAGCAGGTTGAAGATGTTGCGCAGCCCGATTTCCCGGCGCACCGGGGCCACGTGCTTCATGCTGGTGTGCAGGGCCGGCGCGTAAAGGAAGCCGATGCCCACCTCGTCGATGCAGCGGCCCACCTCCTCCGGCGTCAGGTCAAGGTGGATGCCCAGCGCCTCCAGCACGTCCGCCGAACCGGTGAGCGACGTCGCCGCCCGGTTGCCGTGCTTGGCCACGGCCACCCCCGCCCCCGCCACCACGAAAGCTGCGGTGGTGGAGATGTTGAACGTGTGGGACCCGTCGCCGCCGGTGCCGCAGGTGTCCACGACCAGCGGCCGGCTGTGGTGGATGCGGATCGCCCGCTCCCGCATCACCCGGGCTGCGCCGGTGATCTCCGCCACCGTCTCGCCCTTGATCCGGAGGGCCATCAGGAAGGCCGCCACCTGGGCGGGGGTGGCCTCGCCGGTCATCATCAGCGTCATGGCCGCCTCCGCCTGGGCTTCGGTGAGATCCTTGCCCTCCGCCACCTGCCTGAGCAGGGCCTTCATGTCCATCTCCATGGATTCCGCCCTCCCCTCTTCACGCCGCCGCCGGCTGCGCCAGCCGGAGGAAGTTCTGCAGCAGTTGTCGGCCGCACTCGGTCAGGATCGACTCCGGGTGGAACTGCACCCCGTAGACCGGGTGCACCCGGTGCTGCACCGCCATCACCAGGCCGTCCTCGGTCTCGGCCGTCACCACCAGGTCGTCCGGCAGGCTCTCCCGGTCCACCACCAGCGAGTGGTATCGGCCCGCCGTGAACGGGTTGGGCAGGCCGACGAACAGCCCCTCGCCGCTGTGGCGCACCAGGCTGGTCTTGCCGTGCATCAGGGACGGCGCCGGCACCACCCGCCCGCCGTACGCCTGGCCGATCGCCTGGTGGCCCAGGCAGACCCCAAGGATCGGGGTGGTCGGCCCCAGCCGGCGGATCAGCTCCAGCGAGATGCCCGCCTCGTCGGGGGTGCAGGGACCGGGGCTGATGACGACCGCCTCCGGCCGCAGGGCAGCCACCTGGTCCACGGTGATCTGGTCGTTGCGGAACACCGCCTGGGCCGCCCCCAGCTCCCCCAGGCACTGGACCAGGTTGTAGGTGAAGGAGTCGTAGTTGTCGATCACGACGATCATCTCACAGCCCCTCCTCCGCCAGCTCCAGGGCCCGGATCAGCGCCCGGGCCTTGTTCCGGGACTCGTTCAGCTCCGCTTCCGCGTCCGAGTCGGCCACGATGCCGGCCCCGGCCTGGATGAAGACCCGGTCGCCCTTCATGATCAGGGTCCGGATGGCGATGCAGGTGTCCATGGCGCCGCTCCAGGAGAAGTAGCCCACGGCCCCACCGTAGATGCCCCTGCGCACCGGTTCCAGCTCGTCGATGATCTCCATCGCCCGCACCTTCGGCGCCCCGGTGAGGGTCCCGGCCGGGAAACAGGCGGCCAGCACGTCGCAGGCGTCCTTCTCCTCGGCCACCTCGCCCCGGATGTCGCTGACGATGTGCATCACGTGGGAGTACCGCTCCACGTGCATGAGCTGGTGCACGTGCACCGTCCCGTAGTTACAGACCCGGCCCAGGTCGTTGCGGCCCAGGTCGACCAGCATCACGTGCTCGGCCCGCTCCTTTTCGTCGGCGAGCAGCTCCGCCTCCAGCCGCCGGTCCTCCTCCTCGGTGGCGCCCCGGGGCCGGGTCCCCGCCAGCGGCCGGGTGGTGGCCACGCCGTCCTCCACCCGCACCAGCAGCTCCGGCGAGGCGCCGATCACCTTCAGGTCGCCGAAGCTCAGGTAGAACATGTAGGGGCTCGGGTTGAGCATGCGCAGCGCCCGGTAGATGTCCAGCGGCCGGCTGCGCACCCGGGTCTCCCACCGCTGCGAGAGCACCACCTGGAAAGCGTCGCCCGCCCGGATGTAGGCCTTGGCCCGCTCGACCGCCGCCGTGAAGTCCTCCGGCGTCTGGCAGGCCCGCACCTCCAGGGGGCGGGACCGGGTCCACGGGAGTCCCGGCGGCAGGGGCACCGGACCCCGCAGCCGCTCGACCGCCCGGTCCAGGAGGGCCTGCGCCCGGCGGTAGGCCACGTCGGGCTCGCCGCCCGGCATGGTGTTGGCGACGAGCAGCAGCTTGTGCTTCAGGTGGTCGAACACCACCACCAGCTCCGGCGCCATGAACAGCGAATCGGGCAGATTCAGCTCGTCCGGCGGCCCCGGCGGCAGGCGCTCGTACGCCCGGACGGCGTCGTAGGCCACGTAGCCCACCAGCCCGCCCGCGAACCGGGGCAGCCCCGGGGGCTGATACACGGCATAGCGGCGCAGCACCTGCCGCAGGTGGCCCAGCGGGTCGCCCTCCATCCGCTCGCCCCGTTCGCCCTCGGTCACCATGCCCACCGTGCGGTACTCCGCGGCCTCCTCGCCCCGGAGCAGCCGGCTCACGCCCGCCTTGTGGGCCAGGGTGAGGAGCGGCCGGCAGCCGAGGAAGGAGTAGCGGGCCACCTTCTCCCCGCCTTCCACGGATTCGAACAGGAAGGCGCACGGCTCGTCGAGGCAGAGCTTCATGAAGACCGAGATCGGCGTCTCCAGGTCCGCCAGGACCTCCCGGTGGACGGGGACCAGGTCGTACTCCCTGGCCAGGCTCAGGTAGGTCCCCAGGCTGGGGTGGTACATTGCGCTCACGCTCCTCGGGTTGACGGTTGCCAATGCAAAACGGCCTTCGTCCCTTCTCAGGGACGAAGGCCGGAACAAACGGGCCTACGCGGTGCCACCCCAGTTCGCCTGCATGGCAGGCGCGCTCTTTACGCAGGTACCATCATACCCTCTACCCGGTAACGGCGGAAGCCACCGGCCCGCCTACTGGTGCGCCCGCAGGCGCACGTTCGGCCGACAGGCTCCCGGGACCATTCGCCAGACTCCTCCGTACCGGACCTCGCACCGCCGCCGGCTCGCTGAGACGGATCGGTCTGGGTACTCTCCCCGTTCATCGCCGCAACTGCGTTCTTGGTTTGACACAGACATTAGCACGGGTCGGGCCGGCTGTCAACACCTGTTTTCCGAAAAGGGCGCCACTCCGTCACGGGTCGCCCGGCTCCACCCCGGCCTCCGCCACCCGGCGGGTTCGCTCGTACACCAGGATGGCCAGCGCGGGCACCACCAGGCCGGCGGTCATCACGGAGATCTGGGTGGCGTAACCGAAGGCGTCATACAACATTCCGCCCAGCAGCGGCCCGATCATCCGCCCGATGGTGCCGCTGGAGAGGATGAACCCCTGCAGCCGTCCCCGCATCGAAGGCGGCGACAGGTGCGCGACGCTGGCGGGGAAGACCGGCCAGAGGAGCATCTCGCCGAAGGTGAGCAGCACCATGGAGAGGACGAAGATGCCGTAGCGGTCGGAGGTGAGCAGCACGCCGAAGGCGAGGGCCAGCAGCGCCACGCCGAGCATCATCTGGCTGGCGGCGCGTTGGAGGACCCGGGCGATGAGGCCGATCACCGGCTGCCCCACGAAGATCAGGGCCCCGTTCAGCGTCCAGAGCAGGGAGAAGGCGGACAGGCCAAAGCCCAGCTCCTGGGTCCGGATGGAGTTGCCCGTCTGCCACTGGCTGTAGACCAGGGTGACGCAGAGGAAGCCGGCACAGAGGGCCGCAATGGGCGCCCAGGGTACGGGCCCCTCCGGAACGGCCTCCCGCCTCGGGTACGCCCCTTCGTCAAACGGCTCCGCAGGCAGCCGCTCCTCCCGGATGAAAGCCGCCGTGAAGAGCGTGTACACCAGGAAGAGGCACGAGGCTCCCCCGAAAGCCAGGGCGAAGGACCGGTCGGCGAGCACGCCCCCCAGCGCAGTTCCCGCGGCGACGCCCAGGTTGCTGGCCACGTAGTTGAAGTTGAACGCCCGGCGCCCCTGCCCCGGCCAGGATCGGGCCACCATGGCGTTGACCGGCGAAAGCGGCAGCGCGACCGCAATACCGTAGAGGACCATGCAGGCCACGTAGACCGGCCAGGCCGTGGTCCAGCCCAGGACCGCGGTGACCGCGGCGGCGGCCAGCAGGCCGCCCAGCATCACCGGGCGCGGGCCGATCCGGTCGTGGCACCAGCCGCCCGCCAGCTGCCCCAGCATGGCGCCGGCGGAGTGGAGCAGCAGCACGGTGCCGGCGACGGTCATCGACCGGCCCAGATGCTCGTGAATGTAAATGGTGGTCAGGGGCCAGATGAAGGACATTCCGGTGGAGTTCAGGAAGCTGCCTATCGCCAGGAACCACAGCATGCGGGGATAGCCGTCAACGGCGGCGCGGAGGCGGGCGGTGAGGTTCACACAAGTCCCTCCAGGTGGATTCGGGGAACGGACACCCTCAGTCTAGCACCTGAAAGGGCTGCGGAGAAGCGGGGTGCCGGGCGGCCGGTCACCGACCGACCGTACCATCCTGCTGATACGGGCCGAAACGCTCCAGCCGCCAGAACTTGCCCTCCTGTGCGACCGTAACGCGCCAGCGCAGGCCGGTGATCCAGCGGTCGGCGCCCGGTTCGCCGCCCTGCTTCGCCCACACGGAGTCCGCACCGGCAGCCGGAAGCACGTCGAAGGGGACCTCAAAGAGCAGCCTCGCGCCCGCATCCGGCCCGTCCGCCGGATCGGCCTGCAGCTCGCCGATGGCGCGGACGAGGCCCGGGTCCCAGCGGGCATCCAGCGGGCGCTGGTCGTCAGGGAACGCCTCCGCCTCCTGGCCGGCGAAGTAACACCGGAGCAGGGCGTCAACCGTCTGGGCATCCAGCGCCGCGCTGCGCCGGAGACCCGGGGAATAGTACGGGGTGTACACGAGGCATTCGCCGGCCATGCGCCGGTTCACCGCCCCGATCAGGCGGGCCAGCGAGCCGGCCACGTCGCCGTCCCGCTTGCCGAGGAGGTAATAGGCGTACACGAGGTTGAACATCTCGTCCACGTCGACCCCGGATGTGCGGAAGTCAGCGCCCATGTAGAAGCGGATGTTGTAGTTCTGCTCGGCGAAGATGAGCAGGTAGAGCATATCCGGTTCCGGCGGCCCCCACTGGGCCACCACCCGGTCCAGGTAGCCGGTGAGATCCTCCCCCTCGGCGCTGGCCACCACCAGGATCCGGTAGCGCACCGGACTCTCCGCCGCCAGGGCCGCCGCGAGCCGGGAGAGATCTCCGGGCAGTTCGCGCCCGGAGCGGTTCTGCAGGGCCGGTCCGGCCAGCACCTCAGGCCCGGGTGGCGCGGCACTCGCGCCTTCCGTCGCCGGGCGGCCTTCGGGCGCTTCGCCCTGCCGACTCAACCTGGCCAGGCGGCCGGTGTACGCGCCGGGGTCGGTCCAGGTCACCGTCCGCACCTCGATCTCCTCATCCCGGACGATCAGGTTGTATACCGCCCCGGACACCGGATCGAACGCCACGTCCCGGGTCGGATAGGCGGCGTACTCCCAGAAAGGCACCTCGTAGATCCCCCGGAGTTGGCCGTCCGGGCCGTACCACCGGACGCTGCGCTCCGCGGTGACCTCATGGCTGTCCAGCAGCTCTTCGACGACGAAGTAGTACCCGTACGCGTTGGAACCCAGCAGGTCGGCGCCACCCAGGAGATACCGGCTCTCGATGGCAAACGATGCTCCGCCGTCCACCGAGACGGAGATGGCCCCGAAGCCGTCGGTCCGGCTCATGGTCATTAGCCCGCCGTGCACCGGAAGCGGCTGCGTGCCGGCGGTGCGCTCCGCCAGCCGCACGTCCGTTCCGACTTGGCGGAACGCCGCGTCGGCCGGCGCCGGGGAGTCGGACACCACGTTCCCGCGCGCGTCCAGCACCGCGTACCGCTGTCGGGAAATATCCAGGAGATGGAAGTGCTTGCCGTCAAAGGCCATATCCGTGGCGGCGTACCGGTCCGGATACCGGATCACGTCCATCTTCTTGCCGGCGATGGCGCCAAAGGCCACAATCCGGTGCTCCTCGGCGTCCAGGAGGTAGGCGACGCCGTCGAACACGGACACCGCAGCGGGCCCTTCCTGGCCGCCCAGTTCAGACCTCTCCAGGCGAAAACCGCTGCCCGGGGCCGCAACGCCGGCGGCTTCGGCCGCGGCAGCCGGCCTGGCGGCCCCAAAGCCAAGAACCAGCGGGAGGATCAAGAACCCGGCGATCAGCCGTGCCAGCCTCACGCACAACACCTCCGTCCGGAATCGACTGCGCCCGCTGCGGACGCGGTGGACACGGGTGAACCGTCCGTGCCTGCACCTCGTACAACGAAGGACCCGCCGGCAAGGTTACCGGCGGGTGTAGGCGCCTTCGACATCCACAGGCGTCTTCTGCAGGTTCATGAGCCGGCCGCACGGGATGCGCCGGGTGACCCGAGCGCCGACAGCCGGGCGGCGCCGCGGAGCCCCCTCACACGGCCAACAGCCCCGCCCGCGCCAGGGCCCTTCTCAATGCCGCGGCGCCCTCGGCGGCCACCGCCGCCTTGACCAGGTCGAAGGGGACGAAGGGCAGCACCCACCCGGCCAGTACGGCCGCCAGCCCCTGACCGCCGATGAGCCAGGCCCACCCGGCCCCGCATACGTAGATCACGGCCAGACCGGCCAGCATGGCGCCGAACATGCGCACACGCCCGGGCCGAACCGAAGCGTCCGCTCCATGACCAGCCGGAAGGGCCAGCGCCCCCACCACCGCCGCGGCCAGCGGGTAACTCCACAGATACCCGGCTGTCGGCCCCACCAGCACCTGCAGCCCTGCGTTGCCCCCGGCGAACACCGGCAGGCCCGCGGCCCCCAGCAGCAAGTAGAGTCCCATCGCCGCGGCGCCCCAGGCAGGCCGGAAGAGTCCCCCGGCCAGGAGGACCACCAGCACCTGCAGCGTCACCGGCACCCCCGGCACGCCGGGCAGGAAGAAACGGACCGGCGCGACGGCGGCGAGGAGCGCCGCCATCACGCCGGCCAGCACCAGGTTGCGCAGTCGCGCGCCGTGCATGACGCCGTCACCCCCATATGTCAACCAGATCACAATGATAGGTTAACATATGGTGGCCGGAGGGGCAACCGCTCAGCCCCCGATCGGGAAACCGATCTCCCGCCCCTCCACCAGCGCGTCCAGCACGGCGGCGACGCCGTCCTCCTCGTTGGACAGCGTCTCCCGCTGGGCGACGGCCCGGACGCCCGGGTGCGCGTTCCGCACCACGACAGCCAGCCCGGCCTCGGCCAGCAGGTCCAGGTCGTTCAGGTAGTCGCCCACCGCCAGGCAACGCTCCCGGGGGATGCCCAGGTGGGCCAGCAGCGCCCGCAGGCCGGTGCCCTTGCCGCCGGTCGGCGGAAGCACCTCCAGGTAGGTGCGGAACGACCGCACCAGCTTGACCGGCAGGTTCGCGGCCAGGATGGCCGCCTCGGCCCGGTCCAGCTGCTCCGGCTCCCCGATGGAGAGGATCTTCACGATGTCTCCGCAGGTGGCCGGCGAAAGGTCCGGCTGCACGTCCACGGTGATGCCGTCCAGCCGCAGGTGCTCGTCGATGGTCGGAGTGATCTCCCGCACCACCGCCCTGCGCGTCTCGTGGACCAGAATGTGAAGCCCCGCCTCCTCCAGCCGGGGCCACACGGCCGCGATCGCCGCCGGATCCAGGGGACGGACCATCAGCTCCCGGTCGGCGACCGGATCGTAGAGGAGCGATCCGTTGAGCAGGACCAGCGGCGTCCGAAGCCCCAGGTCTTCAAAGTACCGCCGCGAGGCGTGCACGCCGCGGCCCGTGGCGAACGAGAACCGGCCGCCGGCGGCCTCGAACCGCCGGATGGCCTCCTTGGTGCGGTCGGAGATCGTCTTGTCGTCGCGCAGCAGAGTACCGTCCATGTCGGAGATCACGAGATCGTACTGCAATCTGTCACCCATCCCTAGTAGATATTGATCATCGATAGGTTAACCGATCGCGACCAAAACCGCCACCCCTGCCGGGATCACGACGGCGTCCGGACGGCCTGCGCCGGGCCCTGGTCGGATCGGTGGAGGCGTTCGCCGCGGCCGTAGGCGCCCGCTGCCTGTGGCTGGAGACCTCGAACCTCGACGATCCGGCGATCCAGTTCTACCGGCGGCTCGGGTTCCGCTGGTGCGGCCTGGACGTCTCCCTATAGGATCCCGAGGGCCCGGCCGGCGGCGAGGTCGCGCTCTACTTCGCCCGCGCCGTGGGGAGGTAGCCGGGGCAGGCTGCACCGCGCGCGTTTGGCGGAATCGTCGAAACAAGGGTCCCCCGCCGGGCGTCCAACGGGTGAGCGTGCGCATGGCACCGTTGCGACGGCGCCGCCCCGCGCCTCGATCGGTCGCGGGAGGGATCCTGGCATGCGGCAGAACGAACCACGACGCCGTCCCCTGCTCCTCATCGGGGTGGCGGGAGTTCTGCTGCGCCGGGAAGGGGACCAGTGGCGGGTGCTCTGGGCCCCGGGCCCGCGGTGGTCACCTGGGTGCGCGCAGGGGGCGGGTACGTGCCCCTGGCGGCGCAGAACGGAATGCGCGGCGATCAACCGCCCGGAAAGGGAAAGCGGAGGAAGTCCATATGAAGCGAACGCGTCTTGTGGCACTCATCACCGGGATCGTCCTGCTGACAGGTTGCGGCGCCCGGACCTCCACCCCCCACCCCGCAGGGGCGCAGACGCCAGGTCAGGGGGGCGGGACATCGGCACAGCCGGAGCCGCCCAATGCTGCCAGCGGCGCATCCTTCCCGTCTGAGCCGGCCGAATGGCCCGCCGGCACGGCGGCTGACCCCGCGACCCACGGTTCTGGTCGGGAGGATGCCGGGTACACCATCGAGCGGATCCGGGCGGCCGCGGAGCACGGTCGCCCGGTGAGGGAAGTGGACCTGAACGGGGACGGCCGGGTCGAGGGCATCATCGGCGCGCTGGGCGAGTGGCACCGCGACGAGGTCATCGTCGTGGACGGCGGAGGCGCCCCCCTGCTGATCCTGAATGACACGCTGTCCTCCTTCTCCCAGGGCCGGGTCGATCTCGTAGCTGTCCCGGGTGTGGCGGACGCGGTCCTGGTCAACCAGGTGGGCGACCCCGGGGACTGGCACTCGATTCAGTTCATCTGGATGGAGGGTGACCGGTTCGTCTCGCCCCAGGGATGGCTCCCGAAGAACAGTCTGGCCCACGGCCAGGGCTACACGATCCGGCCAGACGGCACCGTGGACATCACGGGCAGCCTGGCCGGCTACACATTTGTCCGGCAGTACCGCATGGAGAAGGCCCCGCCGGAGTCTTCCTGGCCCTACCAGGCCGTGCTGGTGAGCCAGGAGGTGACGCCGGGTCCGTATCCGACCAGCGCCGCGGATCTTCTGACCGCGGTGTTCCTCGCCAGATGGTACGGACTCACCGATCAGCTGGAGCAGTATATCCCGGACCCCGTCGTCCGGGAGGCGTTCCTGAACCAGGAGATGGACGAGATCCGCTACTGGCCCCTCCCGGTCCAGGTGGGCCGGCTGGTGGAAGGGGAGACCGGGCCCCGGATCGAGCCCGCTTCGCCCGGAGACGACGGGGCGGTGGAGTTCCTGGCCGTGGTGCAGCAGTATGAGGGCGGCACCTACCGGACCGGTCGGGCCGTCATCGCTACCGCCGAGGACGGGCGGATGGTGGTCACCGACCTGGAGATCCTGGAGCAGGGCTGGAGCTTATGACCGGCTACCGGTCCTGCGCATGGGCAGGCCGCAGCGAGACCTCCCCGGAGACCACCCGGTGAACCTGCCCGGCGCCGTCCCGCACCAGCAGGGCCCCCTCCTGGTCCACCTCCTCGGCCACACCCTCCAGGACCGGCTGTCCGTCCAGCCCCAGCGCGCGCACAGCCTGTCCCAACGTTACGGAAAGCGCCCGCCACCGGTCGAGCACCCGGTCGAACCGGTCCCCGAGCAGCTCGTCGTAAACCGCCTCAAACCGGGCGAGGATCGCCTGCACCAGGGCGGCCCGCCGGACGGGCGGAGCGCCCTCCAGGGCCAGGGACGTGGCCGTCTCCCGGAAGGACGGGTCCATCTGCTCCCGCCGCAGGGTCACGTTCAGCCCGATGCCCAGGACCACGAAGGCGACCCGGTCCATCTCCGCCTCCATCTCGGTGAGGATGCCGCAGAGCTTGCGCCCGTTCACCTGGACGTCGTTGGGCCACTTGATGCCCGCCGCCACGCCCGCCGCCTCCCGCACCGCCTCGGTGACCGCCACCGCGGCCGCGAGGGTGATGCGCGGCGCCGCGTGCGGCGGCAGGTCGGGGCGGAGCACCAGCGACATGGCGATGGCGGCCCCCGGCGGCGTGGTCCAGGAGCGGCCCAGCCGCCCCTTGCCGGCCGTCTGCTGCTCGGCGAGCACCAGCAGCCCTTCCGGCGCGCCCTGCCGGGCCATCTCCTTGGCCAGGTCGTTGGTGGAGCCCACGGTCTCCCGGTACTCCACCACCCGGCCGAGCCGCCGGGTGGCCAGGCCCGCCCGCACCTCCTCGGGCGTGAGCAGGTCGGGCCTGGCGACGAGCCTGTAGCCCTTGCGGGGCGCCGCCTCGATCTCGTAGCCCAGGAGCCGCAGGGCCTCTATGTGCTTCCAGATGGCGGTGCGGCTCACCCCCAGCCGGCGGGAGATCTCCGCCCCACTCACCCATCCCCCGCCGGCGGCCGTGAGCAGGGACAGGAGCTCCGGTGCGGTGCGTGACGTCATGGCAGACTCCCCCAGGCGATTCGTCTGGGGGAAGTTTACCCCAAACACCGTTCGGGCTTCAACGGCTGTCGGCCGCCGCGCCCGGCTGCCGAGGTCTGCACCCACACGGCCGCACCTGCGCGTCAGCCGCCCGTCGGCGGGACGTGGAGCACCGCCACGCCCTCTCCGCCGGATCCCGGGGTGGCCCGCGGAAACCGCAGCTGCAGGATTCCATGACGGTACCGGGCCGACGCCGCGGGCAGCACGGTGGCGGGCAGCGTGACCATACGCACGCAGTAGCCGACGAACCGCTCGCGCTGTATGTACAGCCCGTCGGGCAGGCGGTCGGGCAGGAACGCCTCGATCAGCAGCTCGGCGGGGCCCGCCAGGCTGACGGTCACCTGGTGAGGGCCGCCCAGCCCCGGCAGGATCGCCTCCACCACCACCTCAGAGGGGGTCACGTAGATGTCGAGCGGGGGGCCGGCCGCGGCCCCGGTCCTGGCGCGGCCCCCGATCCTGCCGCCCGACTGCCCCTTCGGCCGGGGCGTTCCCGCCCGGCCCAGCTCCCGAAATAACTCCTCGCCGAACGCGTCACCCAGCGCTTCCAGTTGCTCGGCAATGCGCTGCACGACCTTACCCGGGTCGTTCACCGGAACCCGCCTCCTTCGGCTGCCAGTGCAGGTGCACGGCCTCCGCCCGCACCCGCATGTCGACGGTCAGCACCCCGTCCTGCAGGTTGACGGCCACCCCGGCGGCGTCCACGGGCAGGGGCAGGTGCACGGTCCGGGAAAACGGTCCGTATGTGCACTCGTTGAGCGCCAGGTTTTCCCGCGGGAGCGGGTGGCGGTAAGCCACCTCCCCCTCCAGTACCACCTGGCGGTCACCCACGATCGAGACCCGCAGGTCGGAGGGTCTCACCCCCGGCAACGAGGCCAGGAGGATCAGGCGGTCGCCCCGGCGGACGAGATCGACCGGCGGGCCTGAACGCTCAGCGGACGGCCCCTGGTTGACCTTCGCCATCTGTCTCGCTCCCTTCGGCGTCCGGCGGGGGCCAGATCTGGATCCGGGGCGGGGATGAACCATCCGCAGCAGCCGGCCCCGCATCGGCAGGACCTGCCGCCTCCGGGTGTGTCCCGGCGGGGGCTGTCTCACAGGCCGGCCCCGCCTGCTCCGGCCGGTCCCCGGCAGGCCGCCCCGATCGGGCCGGGGCTCCCTGCCCGGGCTGCGCCAGCCACCGGCTGACCACGCTGTTGCGCAGCGCCCTCGGCGGTCGGCCTGAATCGTCATCGCCCGGTCCGGGTTTGCCCCCCGCCCGACCGTCCGGCGCGGACTCGCCCGCCGCCCGCCTGCCCGGCGTTCCCGCGCCGAACGGCGCCGGCCTGGCCGGATCCACCTCAAAGGGCCGTGCCCGGGGCGCCCCGGGAGGCCGGACGGGCTCGTCCTCTCCGGGGGACGGCCCGGACTCCAGCGTCAGGCTGTGGGTAATGCCGATGTTCAGTTGGCCCTCCAGCTGCTCGACGTCGATGTCGCCCAGGTGGAACGCCAGGGTCTGCACCTCCAGCCGCTCCACCTGCAGGTGCACGGGCGGCCGGGCCGTAAGCTCCTCCAGGACCAGCACGAGGCGGCCCAGGGCCTGGATGACCCTATCGAGCTGCGCCGCCAGTTGCTCCACGGCGGGCGACCTCCCCGGGTCCCCGGGATGCTGCGGGCGGTCTGCGCGCATGCCGACCCTCCTTCGCCGGCGCATCCGTGCGGACCACGGCTGCGGGGCCGTCCCACCGGAACCGGAAGGTGGCCGGCACGGCGGACTCCACCATCCGGGCCGCCTGCCACCCGCCTCCTTCCGGGGAGGCGCCGGGCTTTCCGTCCGGCGCCGTGCCGTCATCCGTGCACGTGCACACCGTCCCCACGTTGATCCAGGAGAGGCCGCCGTCCCCGGCGATGCTGACGAGCTGGTTGGTGCTTCCCCCTGCTCCGCCGCCTTCCCGGATGGACGCGACCCCGAAGTTCACGGCCCCGCCGCTCTGTCCGCTGACCTGCACCACGCCGATGTTGACGGCGGCGGAGCGGAGAACGGGCAGCCAGGGCAGCACCGCCAAACCGCTCACCCCCCCACCTGGAAGCCGGCCATGTTGGCGTACGGGGTGTCCACCCAGTCCGTGTCGCTGAGGAAGCCGTACCAGGTGGCGCTGTAGGTTGCGTCGCCGCCCTGGTCCGTCAGGGAGTTGCCCTTGCTGTTGCTGGTAAGGAAGCCCAGATCCAGCACACCCGTGGAGACGACGCCGCCGCTGCTCACGTTCTTGAGTTCGTACCACCAGACGTTGATGACCGGCGCGGCGAACAGCGGGGCCGCGGCGGGCCAGACGGGGGCGAACCCGAACATCATGCCGGTCCCCACCCGTTCACGGTCCACCAGAAGGGCGCGTCAACCGCATCGCTGTCGACCAGCACCCCGAAATACAACGGAGCGATCCCGCAGTCGCCGGTGATGGCGCTGCCGCCCACCGTGCCCTTTCCGGACGTGCGGCTGCGGCGGATGTACGCGAAACCGGTCGAGACTACGCCCGAGACGTTCGTCACTTTCACCGCACCGATGTTCAGCCGGTCCAACCTCTCCACCCCCCGGTGCTGCGGCTCCGCCGCTATCTTCACACTATGCGGCCGCGGCATATGGTGACAGAAAGGGGGGTCGCTTTGACCATCGAGTTTCACATCCATATGATCAAGGTGAACGGGATCGATTCGTCGTCCGCGTTCACCATCGGTACCAATCTGCTGATCGGTTTCGGCAGCCAGAGCAAATCGGTCAGCGGGGGCAACGCGGTCACGGGCGATTACAGCAGCCTGCCGAGCCTTGTTAACGCCATCGATGACCGCGACTACATCGACACCCCCGCCTGGCAGGTCGCCCAGGCGGAGTGACGCCATCCCACACCGCTGCGCCATCGCCGCCCCGCGGCGATGGCGCTATGTTGCGAAACGGCCGCCCCCCAGGGGCCGTACACGGGCGGTCCCACCGCGCAGGCGGGACCGCCGGAGATTGCCAGAGCATCACCGCTTCGACTTCAGGAAGTCGCCCAGATCGCGATCCGACTTCAGGATGTGGTTGTTCAGCCACTCCACCAGGGAATGCTGGAGCTGGATGATCAGGGTCGGTTTCGCACCCTCGGCCTCAACCCGCGCGCGCATCTTCCGGTAATACTCGACCAGCTCCGCGTGCTGCTGCTTGTGCTCGGCCTTTTTGGGGTAGCCGTAGCGCTCCATGTACCTTTCCTCGGTGGCGAAATGCTCGACAACGTAACCGCCCAGAAAGTCCAGGATGCGCAGGCACGCATCCTGCCCGGCGCCGGACTTGGCGGATTCCAGCAGACGGTCGATCTGCTCGAACAGCTGCCTGTGCTGCCCGTCGATCTCCTCGATTCCGGTCTCCAGTGCGCTGTACCAGCGGAGGGCCATTTCCTTACCCCCTGCGGTAAAAAAGCACAACTCTTCCAATTATGATGGACAGTCACGTGCGACGGTCAATGACCCTTTGGGCGCAAAATCCCGGGGTAACGCCCCGCCCGGACGGGCTGATCCCCCGGCCCGTCCGGCTCGGGAGTCCCGAAGCCCGGATGGGATGATCCGCTCGTTGACGGCACCACCGCCAGGGAGCCGGGGCGCGGGTGTGGAAATCTCCCTCCGGAAGGAGGAGGCATCCGATGTCATTGCCCTGCGGGATCTTCGGGCCCCCGTTGGCTCCGGCCGTCCTCTTCCTGCACGGCGGCGGCGTGAGCGGCTGGATGTGGGGGCCGGTGGTCAGCCGCCTCCAGCACCGCTTCCGCTGCCTGGTCCCGGACCTGCCCGGTCACGGAGAACGGACCCGTGAGACGTTCACCTTCGGGCGGGCGGTAGCGGGTCTGGCCGACCTGGTCCGCCGCGTCGCCGACGGCCCCGTGCACGTCGTCGGCGTGTCGCTTGGCGGCCAGACCGCTCTGCGGCTGATCGCCGCCCATCCGGAACTGGTTGGCCGGGCCCTCGTCTCAGGCACCCTGACCCGCCCCCTGCCCGGTGTTGCGCCATACCGGTTCCTCCTCCGCCTTACCTATCCGCTGGCGCGCAGGGAGTGGATGATCCGGGCCAACGCGCGGGCGCTGGGGATCCCGCCCGCCTACCTGGAGCCGTTCCGGAGCGACACGCTCCGGGCGACCGCCGCCGGGCTGGAGGCCGTGGTGGCGGAGAACATGGCGTTCCGGCCGCCCGAGGCGCTCTCCACCTCGCCGGTACCGCTGCTCGCCCTGGTGGGGGAGCGGGAGCGGCGGCTACTCCGCGCCTGCGCCCGCGACCTCGCCCGCACCATGCCCCACGCGAGGGCATACCTGGTCCCGGGCGCCGGGCACACCTGGTGCCTGGAGCACCCCGACCTGTTCGCCCGGGCAGTCGCCGCACACCTGTCGGATGAGCCGCTGCCCGCCGAGCTGGTCCCCCTCTGACCGGGTGCACGACTGTCTGGTGCGCGACCGTTTGTGTTAGACTATATAAACATCTCTTACAGAGGAGGGGCCGGGATGCTGTCTGAGTTCAAGCGGTTCGCGCTGAGGGGAAACGTGCTGGATCTGGCCGTCGGCGTGGTGATCGGGGCGGCGTTCAACCAGATCGTCAACTCGCTGGTCAACGACGTGATCATGCCACCGCTGGGATTCCTGGTCGGCAAGATGGACTTCTCGAACCTGTACCTCAACCTGAGCCTGACGCCCTACGCCTCGCTGGCCGAGGCGCGCGAGGCCGGGGCCCCCGTCATTGCCTACGGCCTCTTCCTCAACAACCTGCTCAACTTCCTCATCGTCGCCTTCGCCGTGTTCCTGCTGGTCCGCCAGGTCAACCGGTGGCGCCCGACGCCCCCGCCCGAGCCGCCCAAGACCAAGGAGTGCCCCTACTGCCTCTCCACGGTGCCCGTCAAGGCGACGCGGTGTGCCCACTGCACATCTGACCTCACCGCCGAAAGCTAACGCAAGGCCCTCCGCCCTGGACCGGGGCGGAGGGCCTTGGGTGTTGGCGAATGCAACGCTTACAGTTCGATCTTCGTCCCCAGTACCTTCAGGAACTGGGCGATCCAGGCCGGGTGCGCCGGCCAGGCCGGAGCGGTGACCAGGTTGCCGTCGGTGTGCGCCTGGTCCGCCTCCAGGTGCACGTACTCGGCTCCTGCCAGCTTCACCTCGGGGGCGCAGGCGTAATACGCGGAGCAGGCCTTTCCCTTCAGGACGTCGGCCGCCGCGAGCAGCTGGGCGCCATGGCAGATGGCCGCGATGGGCTTGTTGGCCTCGCCGAAGTGGCGCACCATCGCGACGACCTTGTCGTTGAGCCGCAGGTACTCGGGCGCCCGTCCGCCAGGGATCACCAGCGCGTCGTAATCCTCGGGGTTCACCTCGTCGAAGTCGGCGTTCACGGCGAAGTTGTGGCCGGGCTTCTCGCTGTAGGTCTGGTCGCCTTCAAAGTCGTGGATGGCCGTGCGAACCTTCTCGCCGGGCTTCTTGCCGGGGCAGACGGCGTGCACCGTGTGGCCCACCGCCTGCAGGGCCTGGAACGGCACCATGACCTCGTAGTCCTCGACGAAGTCGCCAACGATCATCAGGATCTTCTTCGCGCTCATCTCACCGACCCCTTTCACGCGTGATCCTCGGCACGGCTTCTGTGTTCGCCGCGCGGGCGCCGGTGTCCTGCAGACTTCTCGCGAAATTCCCTCCGCTCACGCTCCGCGTCCCAAGCCTGTCGATCGCCGGCGACCGGGTGCGCACAAGGCGCGGGAGCGGCCCCGGAATTCGCCGGATGGTCGCGCCGGGACGCCCCTGCGGATCCGGAGGCCGCTACCGCTGGCCGGGGACGGAGCAGGTGTAGTCGTCGGGCGTGACCCGCTCCGACCCATCCCCCTGTTTGCGGATGACGATCCGCCACTGGGCCGGACCGGTCTTCCGGAACTCCTCGACCGCGTGGCCCGACTCGGTGGCCCAACGGGGCAGCGTTTCGGTGGCCTGGGTGCAGTCGAAATCGATGATCAGCCGGCCGCCGGGAGCCACCTCGTTGATCTTCTGTTTGGCCATGATCAGCGGGTACGGGCAGGCTTCCCCCAACACGTCCAGATGCAGCTCCGCAACCATCACACATCCTCCTCCCTCAGTCGCCGTGCGCCAGGCCGGGGGACGCCACCTGCCGGCTCTCCGCCCGGCGGGCGGGCAGCACCAGGAACAGGTAGGCGCCCAGCCACGTGCCCAGGATGATGAACAGGGTGGCGGTCCAGCCGTTGAGCGAGAACTGGGAGACGGCCACCAGCCCGTTGCCGATGTTGCAGCCCCGGGCCAGCGTGGCGCCGAAGCCCATTCCCAGGCCACCGGCGATGTGCTGGAGCAGCCGGGCAGGGCCGGGCGCACGCAGCCGGAACTCGCCGGCCGCCCTGGCGGCGATGAAGCTGCCCACAGGGATCCCCAGCACCAGGAAGGCGCTCCAGTCCAGCGCCGAGACGTCCCCGGACGCCACCACCAACCGCAGCAGCCCCGCCGTGGCGCCGGTGATTCCCAGGCCGCCCATTCGGCCGGTGCTGACCGAGGTCAGCCAGGCGAGGACCGCCACCAGCCCCACGGCCAGTCCCGTCACCTGCCAGGACCAGCCGCGGCCGAAGACCGCCCGCCAGAGCCAGGATCGGCTCTCATCCACCGGCGGCTGCCAGGCCGGGGCGGGAGCCCGCCGGGCGCGCACCAGGAACAGGATCGCCGCCACCCACAGCCCCGCCACCAGGACCCACGGGCTCACGCCCAGCGCTTCGTGGAGGCTGGTGGCGCCGTTCACGGTCAGGGTGTGCGCCTGGATCCGCTGCGCCAGCGGCGCAAGGATCCCGCTTCCCCGGGAGGCCAGGGCGCCGATGCCGAAGAAGACGGCGGCGATCAGCGACCCCACCATTCCCTCGCCGATGCGGTAGTATGTACCCGAGGCGCACCCGCCGGACAGAATCAGCGAGATACCGAAGATCAGCCCGCCGACCGCGGCCGCCAGCCACTGGAATGGATCGGCACCTAACCGGATGATGCCTGCCGCCTGCAGGACGAAGATGCCGGTGGACTGGACCGCCAGGGCCAACACGTAAGCCTTGAACAGCGTCGCATCCCGGGTCAGGAACAGATCGCGGAAGCCGCTGGTCATGCAGAACCTTCCCCGCTGCAGCACGAAGCCGAACAGAATCCCCGTCAGCCCCCCGGCCAGGATCACCTGGATCACCGCAAACCCACCCCTAAATCAGAGTTCTCCGATCTAATTTACTTGGAGGCTTCGTCGGAGATGATTTTAGGGTGCGTCGAAACAAGGTGTCAACTGGGGAACTGAATCGACAGATTAAAAATGTCGTGTTTATCCACCTGCCGTGTCTCGTCCCCACGCCTGCCGTCTCCCTGACTCCCCTGAGACGGCGCACGGAACCGCGGTCACCGGTGCTCGGGGCCGTCCATGCAGCACGAAGGCGGCTGCCCCGGGAGCGATACGCTCGCCGGGGCAGCCGCCGGCTGTACTCCGCTGTCCTGCCCGGCGGGTGAACCCGTGCATCCGCGCAGGGACGCCACGGGGTGCGACCTACTCCTGCACCCTCTCCTTGACCACCCGACCCTCCTCCATCTGCGCCGGCTCGTCGCCGAAGAGCGCGGCCAGCTTCTCCTCGGCCCGGCGCCGGGCCATGGAGCCCTTCAGGCTCCGCATGCGGGTGTCCAGCGAGTTCTGGCCCAGTTCGGCGATGGCCTCCTCCTTGGCCAGCTTGCCCTGGATCAGCTCCTCCGCCTGCTTGAGCCCCTCGTTGATCCGGCCGGCGCCGGTCTCGGTGGCGTAGTTGGACCGGAGCGCGTTCATCTCCTTCTTCAGGTCGGCCAGCTCGTTCTGCACCTTCAGCTGGCGGATCTGGCTCATCTTCAGTTCCATCTCCGCCTCGAAGTTCTTGAACTCCTCCCGGGCCCGGTCGGCCTCGGCCTTGATGGCGTTGTACGCCTCCAGGGCGGTGTTGTAGGCCGCCTCCAGGTGCTCCTCCTGGATCAGCAGCTGCAGGGCCAGCTCGCGGTCGTTCAGCCGCTTGGCCTCCTGGATCTGCAGCCGGCACTCCTCCAGCTCCTTCTCGGCGGACTTCAGCTTGGCGGCCGCCGTCTTCTCCCGGGCGATGATGTTGGCCGTGGTCGTGTGGTACCGCACCTTGGCGGCGTTCAGCTGGTTCTTCAGGTCCTCGAGCATCGCCTCCGGGTTTCTCTCCTCGAGTCCGCCGATGAAGAGGGAGAAGAAGCCGCGGATCAAACGGGCGAGACGTGCGAAGAAGCCCATCTACCTCATCCTCCTCCTGTTCGCTTAGCGCAGGTTCATCAACTTATAGCGCTGCACCCGCTCCTCCAGGGCCCTGCGGTCGTCCAGCAGGTCCCGGAACTCCGGGGGAAGCACATCCTTGTCGTCGCACTCCAGGATCGCCAGGTCGGTCATGAACTCCACCTGCGCCGTGGAGGGACGGATCCGCTCCAGGGCGCCCTCGATGTCCTCCCGGGTAATCTCGGCCCGCCCGGCGTCCTCGGCCAGCTCCCAGGCCTTCAGCACCACCGACTCCAGCTCGGCGCCGGTGTAGCCTTCGGTCCGGCGGGCGGCCTCCTCCCAGTCGGGCTCCCCGGCCATGCCGTAGCGCTTCTGCACCGCCTGCAGGATCGCCACCCGCTCGGCCCAGCCCGGCAGCAGGAAGGGGATCTTCCGGTCGAAGCGGCCGGGCCGCTTCAGGGCCGGGTCGATCAGGTCCGGGCGGTTGGTGGCCGCCACGAAGACGATGCGCCCGCGGTTGTGGGGGTTCGACATGAAGTCCAGCATGCGGGCGAAGAGCCGCTGCTGCACCCCCGAGTCGCCTCCGCTCCCCCGCTGCAGCAGCTGGTCGATCTCGTCGATCAGGACCAGGCACGGGGCCAGTGACTGGATGCCCAGGAGCGCCTTCTCCAGGTTCTGCTCCGAGAGGCCCACGTACGGGCCGAGGATCTTGCCGAAGTTGAGCTTGACCCCATTGACGCCGGCCTCCGCCACCAGGGCGTAGAAGAACGCCGACTTGCCGGTGCCCGAGGGGCCGGTGAGCAGCACGCCCAGCGGCACCCGCCGGTAGTTGCCGGTGCGCAGGGGCACCACGATGTTCCGGGCGGCGAACAGCTTCGCCTCGGTCAGCCCGCCCAGGGCGGTGAAGTCGAAGCGGGGCTCGACGATCTCCAACACGTCGCCGAACTCGGCCCGGATCAGCGACTCCTTACGGTCCCGGACGAAGTCGAGGGTGACAGGCTGCCCCGTGGCCTCGGCCCGGAGGCCGATGTCCTCGATCAGGATCCGGGAGAGGCCGGCGGTGGCGTTGGCCAGGTCCTGGATGTCCACGGCCAGTTCCAGCTTCCGCTTCTCGACCATGGCCTCGATGTAGTTCAGGCGGGCCTCCAGGTCGGGCAGCGGCACCAGGATCGTCTCGATCTTGGTGGAGGCCAACCGCAGGTGCGGGTGCAGCTCCGCCAGAGACCCGGCCAGCAGCACGACCGGGCTGCCCATCCGGTTGAGCCGCACGTCCCCCGCCCACTTCTTCACGAAGGTGAGCGCCCGGAGCTCCTCCTGATCCATGTGGGCCAGATCCTCCGCCGGCAGAACGGTCTCCGCCTGTTCGATGAGCACCGCCGCCGGCTCGCTGTAGATCAGCCTGTCGAGCAGGGCAAACGCCTGGCCCGGGGCGACCGGCAGCTTGATCGGATCCTCCGGACCCACCCGCTCCCCCGTCAGAATGCGGATGAACTCCTCCCGCATCCCCGGCCGGGCGAAGGTGATGCCCTCGGCGCGGTTGTAGATCGCCACCACCCGGCGGGGCTTCCCCTTCGGGGCGTAGGCGGGGTTCTCCAGGAAGTCCTGAATCACCACGTCGCGCACCCGCCGGTTGTCCGGGCCCGCGTAGTCGTTGACGTTGAAGTGCAGCACGAACAGGTTGGCGATGGAGCTTCGGTACTTGAAGATCAGGTCCTCGAGCCACGCCGGGCGCATCCCTTGGCCTCCCTACTCCCGAAGGGCGATCTCGCTAGCAAAGACGCGTGCAGAGTCCGAAAAAGTTCGTGCGCAGCAGCGGTCCGGGCCTCATCCCGGGCCTCCGGCCGGACGCCGCCGTCGCCAGGTGCCCCGGGCCGTCCAGCCGGCCACGGCGGCACAGAGCGCCGCGCCCACCAGCCCCGTTGCGAAGCCCGCGAAGGCGGAGGCGTAGGCCTGATCCCTGAGCTGCGGGAGCCCGGAGGAGAGCAGCAGGACGGATAGCCACACCAGCGCCGGACCTGTGGGGACGAGCGCCGCCAGAACGCCGACGCCCGTCGCGAGAGCGGGCCGGGGCAGCCGACCCGCCAGCCGCCCGATGCCAACGCCGACGGCCGCGGACAGCACCAGCACCAGGGCGAAGCCCAGCCCGTAGTAGGGGCCGGGTTGCGGACCGAGGAAGAGGCCCGCCCGGTTCATCACGGCGAAGGTGAGGTTCGCCTCAGGCAGACCGGGGTACTCGGCGACGTACTCGCCGCCCTCGTCCCGGAAATCCAGGTTGGCGGCGAAGTAGTAGCGGCTGCCCGCCGGGGCGGCCACCCGGATCTGCAGCGGGCCGAAGGACGCCCATCCCCGGGCCGGCAGCAGCAGGTAGCTGTAGTGATGGACCCGGTAGGTGTAGCGGGTCCGGTCCGACCCCGCGGTATGGTCGTAGGTGACCGCCAGTTCGCCCTCCGCGCCCGCGGGCATGTCCAGGGAAAACAGGTAGTAGCGGAGCACCGGATCGCTGCCGTAGAACTCGGCCTCGTACGGCTCACCGGTAACCGGGTCCAGCCACTGGTCCACCGACGTCCAGGCCCGGGCCATCTCCGCCAGCTCCTCCGGTCCGAGCTGGTCCATCCCCAGCCGCACCGGCACGGGCTCCCCGTTCCACGAGACCGCCAGGTCCGTGCGGCCGCCGACGTCCTGCACCACGAAGACGAACCGCTGGTCTTCCAGATCCGGCCCCCGGTTGGCGAGCCGGTAGCGGGCCGTGACGGTGGCGCTGCCCAGGTCCGGGCCCAGGTCGAACCGCAGCTCCTCGCCCAGCACGTGCACCTGGTCGCTGGTTCCCGGCAGCAGCGGCCCGCCGGTGTCGCCCGCCCGCCGGGGCGGACCGGCGTTGGCCAGTGCGCCGGCGGGCAGGAGCGCCAGGGCCAGCGCCGCCAGAAGCAACAGCGTCCGGCGCCGACACCTGGTTAGACGGACCATGCGCGGACCCTCCCTTCAAGTTTCTTGCCCAATCCCGCGACGTTTATAAAGATGAGGTTCAACTGACCAGGATGAAGCCGAACTGCTCCCCCAGCCGCTCCTTCACCGCCTGGCGCAGGGCCTGGTGCTCGGGGAGGCGAAGGTGCGGATCCTCCTCCACCAGCCGCATCGCCTCGGCCCGCGCCCGCTCCAGGATGGCCAGGTCGGCGATCGGGTTGGCCACCTTCAGGTCGGGCATGCCGTGCTGCCGGGTGCCGAAGAACTCGCCTGGGCCCCGGAGCTCCAGGTCCTTCTCGGCCAGGGCGAAGCCGTCGCTGTACTTCTGCATGATCATCAGCCGCTCCCGGGCCTCCGCGGTCTTGGGATCGGCGATCAGGACGCAGTAGGACTGGTGGCTGCCGCGGCCCACCCGCCCGCGCAGCTGGTGCAGCTGCGCCAGGCCGAAGCGGTCGGCCCCCTCGATGATCATCATGGTGGCGTTGGGCACGTCCACGCCGACCTCGATGACCGTGGTCGTCACCAGCACCTGAATCTCCCCGGCCCGGAAGGCCTCCATCACCGCTTCCTTCTCAGCGGGCCTGAGCCGGCCGTGGAGCAGGCCGAGCCGGACGTCCGGGTACTGCGCCTTCAGCCGCTCGTACCACTCGGTGGCCGCCTGGGCCTGGAGCTTGTCCGACTCCTCGATCAGGGGGCAGACCACGTAGCCCTGCCGGCCGGCGGGCACCTCGGTGCGCATCAGGTGGTCGTAGACCTGCCGGCGCGCCGATTCCGGCCGCCAGTACGTGCCGACCGGCCGCCGCCCCGGGGGCAGCTCGTCGATCACCGAGACGTCCAGGTCGCCGTACAGCGTGAGCGCCAGGGTGCGCGGGATGGGCGTGGCGGTCATCACCAGCGTGTCCGGCATCACCTCGCCCTTCTGCTGCAGGCGCGCCCGCTGGCGCACGCCGAAGCGGTGCTGCTCGTCGGTGATCACGAGGCTCAGATCCTTGAAGGCCACCCGGTCCTCGATGAGCGCATGGGTGCCCACCGCGATGTGGGCCGCGCCCATCTGCAGCAGCCCCAGGTTCGCGTCCCGCTCCTTCTTGGTGAGGCTGCCGCTCACCAGCACCACCTCCACCCCCAGCGGGGCGAAGATGCGGCGCAGGTTCAGGTAGTGCTGCTCAGCCAGGATCTCCGTCGGGGCCATCAGGGCGCCCTGGTGGCCGGAGTCCACCGCCTTGGCCAGGGCGAAGACGGCCACCATCGTCTTGCCGGAGCCCACATCCCCCTGCACGAGCCGGTTCATGGGCCGGGACGACTCCATGTCGGCCGCCACCTGGCGGATCACCCGCTCCTGCGCGGCCGTGAGCCGGAACGGCAGGCCCGCCCGCAGCCGGCGGGTCACCTCGCCGTCGGGCCCGTGGGCGATGCCCGCCTGCTCCACCACCGTCTGCCGCCGGACCAGGGCGAGGCCCACCTGCAGCACGAACAGCTCCTCGAAGGCCAGGGTGGCGCGGGCCCGCTCCCGCTGCCCCCCGGAGTCGGGGAAGTGGATGGCCCGCCAGGCCTCGGCCGCAGGCATCAGCCCCTGCCGCTCCCGGACCGGCCCCGGGATGGTGTCGGGCATCAGATCCGCGGCCGTCTGCAGGGCTAGGTAAACCGCCCGCCGCACGTCCCGGGGGTTGAGCCCGCCGGTGAGCGGGTAGACCGGCACGATCCGGCCGGCGTGCAGCGGGTCGGAGGACGATTCCTCGTCGATGATCTCCCACTCGGGATTGGTGATCTGGATCTGGGCCCCCCGCCGCTCCACCGTCCCGGCGAAGAGGACCTTCATGCCGACGGGGAAGCGCTTGGCCTGCCAGGGCTGGTTGAACCAGACCCCGGCGGCGGTGCCGGAGCCGTCGGAGATGATGACCCGGGTCAGGTGCAGGTTGCCCCGCACCCGCCGGTCGTCGACCATCACCACCGTGCCCATCAGCGACTCGGGCTGGCCATTCTGGGCCTGGGCGATGGGCTTGATCTGGGAGTAATCCCGGTACGCCCGGGGAACCCGCTCGATCAGGTCGCGCACGGTGGCGATCCCCTGCTTGGCCAGGTCCCTGGCGCGCGCCGGGCCGATGCCCTTCAGGTACTGCACGGGCATGCTCAGGGGATCGCCAAAATAGCGCTGTGCGCCGCGCTTTGCATCACCGCCGCTGGTGGGTGTCACCCAACTCACCTCACCCAGACCTGTTCGCCAGGGGACCGAACAATTCCTGTGCCGGGGGAATGGAGGCGCCCCAGCCAGCCATCCAAGAACGGAAAAGGGGGGCGACGCCGCGCTTGCACCGCGTCTGCCCCCTGTTGCCACCGTCCCGCGCCGTCCCACCCGGCGGTACGGCCGTTCAGGCGTTCACCTGCCGGAAGACCAGATGGGAGTACACCACCGGCACCACCACCATCACCGCAATCACGCCCATCGACGCCCACAACTGCAGGTGAAGCGGCAGCAACACCACCAGGGCGTTAAGCAGGCTCAACGCCACCCAGACCCGGCTGCCGAAGGCGTGGGTGCGATTCCACACCTCCTCGCTGGCCAGGGTCCAGGGGGTGCGGAAGCCAACGAAGTAGTTGTAGCGGAACCGGTCCATCACCAGACCCAGCAGCAGGAAGAGCGCAGACATCGCCACCAGCGCAACCGAAAGCGGTGAGATGGGCATGCCCAGCGCATCGGCCAGTTGTGCAAGGTGAATGACCAGCAGGAAGGCGGGCGTCGCCTGACGGAGATAGCCGTAGATGCGACCGAAGGACGCATAATTGGCCCGTCTGGGGTCAGCCAACGGGAGAACGAGAAGCAGCAAGTAGAGGCCAGTGGCAAAAATCGGCCACCACAGGGCGAGAAACCAGGGGCCGGCGAACCGGTCGGCGGTGCCGGCGGCGTCGAAGTGGACCGCCGCCTGGTCCGGCAGGCGCGGGAAGGCCCAGGCGGTGACGGCAATGGTTGCCAGCAGGAAGGCGAAGAACGGCCAGTCGCCGGCCACGGTCAGGCGGTCAACCCGATAGGTGAACTCCTTCATCGCCACAGCCATTCCCCCCACATCGAAGATAACTGGCGAAACGCCCGAAGGTCCGGGTCAGCCGGTTTCGCAACATACCTGTCATAAGTATACCCGATTCGGCAACATGCGGTCTACGGTTTTCTGTCTCATCGCTCGATTCAGATCTTTCGTCGGCTACTGCGAATGGGCCAGGGGCGACCCCTCCCCCCCCCCGGAGGGCACCGCCCCTCTGAACCTCACGGATGGTTCACCGCGCTTCCGGCCAGCTCCACCACCGACGGAAGATCCGGTCCCACCAGGATCACCACCATGGAATCCACGGTCCACCGGCACCCCGCCGTGCCGTACCCGGTGCCGTAATCCCGCTGCAGGCACTCGCGCTGCTGCGCTGCCCGGATCAGGGCGGCCTCGTCCATCCCGGCATCACCTCGCACCTTTAATACCTTGTGGTGCGCCGGACGGTTCGGAAAGGTTCGCCTGTCCACGGCCGGACGCTGCCAGGCGCCCAGGAGACCCGGCGTACCTGCTGCGGGAGCAGTGTGCGACTTGCCAGCCGCCCGGGACGTCCGATTGCGTAGATTTGGGGATGGAGGTATGCGACGATGGTTCACCTGCGGGAGACCTACCGGGCAAAACCGGGAAGGACCGACGCGCTGGCCCGGGTGCTGTCGGATCGACTCATCCCCGCTTGTGTGAAGCACGGGGCCGCGCTGATCGGATGGTGGGTCGCCCCGGCGGATGGAGAGATGGTGATCATCTGGGACTGTCCCCAGCTTGCCGAGCACCGGCGGATCATCGCAGAGGCGCGCCGGGATCCGCTGTGGCCGGAGGATGGCTGGACGGACGAACTGGTGGAAACGCGCCGGGAAGAGCTGCTGGAGCCCATGGATCGGTACGGCCCGCCACGCCACACCCTGGCGGTCTCCGGCTTCATCGCCGATGGCGAAGGACGGGTTCTGCTGGTTCGTACCCGCCTGCGCAGCGACACCTGGGAGCTGCCCGGGGGGCAGGTGGAGGCGGGTGAGGACCCGGTGACCGCCCTGGTGCGGGAGATCCGGGAGGAGACCGGGATTGAGGCCGAGATCCAGGGCCTGACCGGGGTGTATTACTCCACCGCCCGGGGCAGGGTCTGCAACCTGGTTTTCCGGGGCGTCGCGGTAGGCGGACGGCTGTCCTCCTCTCCGGAGACCTTGGAAGCGGCCTTCGTCCAACTCCGTGCAGACACCGTAAGCCAGTGGGTAACCCGCCCCCACTTCCAGGTGCGGGTGACCGACGCCCTGGGCGCCCACACCTTGCCCTACGAAACGTACAGGCTGCGGCCCTACGCCCGGCTGCTGCGGCTCAGCGGCCAGCACTGACGGGTGTGACCGCCGCCAATTACCGGCGCCGGCTGGAGTACCGTGCGGAACGGGTGCGGGCCGCCTGGACCCAGTTGCCGCGGGGCGGCTTCCCGCCCCCCGCCGCCCCCGTATGGCCGATGGACAGGTTTCTGCCCTGTGTCGCCGTACCCGGCCGATCGCCGGCGGGCGGGTTTCTGCCCTGTGCCGCCGGCGAAACCTGGGGTTCCGCCGGGTGCAGGCCGAAGAGCTTCTCCACCGCAGGCCGGGCGGCCGCCACGTCCGCCACCAGCCGGTTCCAGTGGAACAGGCCGGTGGCTGGACCGTCCTCCGGCTTCCATCCCAGATGGGTGGGATCGTAGGGATGCCGGACCGGATTCCACCAGAACCCCCCGGAGAGCCCCTCAATCCCGATCCCGAGCACCACCATCAGCCGTGCCGCCAGCCAGACCAACCTGCGGTACCCTTCCTCCCACTCCGAAGTGCCCCAGCCGCGTTCGCAGATCATGACCCCGATGTCCCGGTGGTTGCGGCCATCGGTGTGGTAGGCGATCTCGCCCAGCGGTACCAGCTGCCGAATCGACCGTCCGTCGATCACGAAGTGGAAAGAGCGCACCTCCCCGGCCACGGGCCGCTCCAGCAGCGCCCGCATCCCGGGACCGTCCAGGTGCGGGCTGGCGGAGCGGTAGATCACGATGCCTCCGCCCCCCTGCCAGCGGCCGGTCCCGTCCCGGGCGCCTGGTCTGGCGGGGGATCCGGGCGGCAGCAGGTCCTGTTCGATCCGGTAAGGCTCCCCCTCCGCCGGTTCCAAGAGGATGGCGGCCAGGGTCCGGGCCACCGCCTCGCCGTACTCCTCGTCCTCGGGCCAGCCCGGACGGCGCAGGTCGCCCACCCGCCGAATCCGGCCCCGGTCCTCCGGCGACAGAAACGGCGTCAGATCAGGCATGTCCGGCGGCAGGGGACCGCCGCCGGCCTGTCGGCTAAGCGCCTGCAGGTGAGCCAGCACCCCCTCCTCCGGTGAACGGAAGCTGATCCCGGGGTCCCCGGGGCGGGTCACCCCGAGGCCGCCGAAGTTATAGCGCCCCCGCTCCGCCCAGCCGTCCATGCGGAAGCCGTTGGTCTCCACCAGGGCCTGGGCATAGGCCACGTCGCCCCGGACCCCGAGCCTTGACGCGAGGCCCAGGTACAGCCCGGCCAGGTCCGGGGCGAAGGGGTTATCCCGCAGGGCGTATGCAGTCATCTGCTCGGGCCTGGCCAGGCTTCTTCCCATGATCGGTGCGTTCCAGGTCACCGCCTTCCCCTCCCGTCACTCCGCCCGTGGCTACAGTCTATGGGCGAAACGGCGCCCGTGCCCGCGCCACCGGCCCGGCACGGGACAAGCCCGCCGGATTACTCCGTCGGGCTTTCCGTTGCCTTCTTCTCCTTGTCCGCCGCGCTCCGGGTCTGCAGCCGCATGAGGATCTGCGCCCGGGGCGAGACCAGCGAGCCGTCCGGCCAGACGATCATCGGTTCCGGCCCGCCCGGATTCCCGAGGAAGGGAACCTGGGCTGCAGGTCCCGGCTCCTGCCCGGCCGCCGGGGCGTGTGCGGCCGAAGTCGACGGCCGCGGGCCGGGCTGCGCCCCTGCAGGCGGTGCCGGGGTGTTGATCGGCGGTCGGGTCGGGTCCTGAGCCGGCCAGGGGGCGTGCGGGGCGTGCTGCGGGCCGGGCGGCGGTTGCGAAGCGCCCGTCCACGGCGGCCGCTGGCCGGTCTGGACGAACCCGATGGGCGGGACCGGTCCCTGGTACTGGGGGACCGGAATCGGAGAGCTGGGTTGCTGCCAGGCCGGCGTGACCGTGCGCTGCACGGGCTGGTTCGGGTCCGCGGGCCACACCGCCAGGATCTTCTTCGCCCAGGCCGGCCGGGCCCGCTGCCCCTGGCCCGGCGCCGGGGACGGCTCAGGCTGCCCCCCTGATGCGGGCGCGGGCGGTCCGCCGGCGTGCGCGGCGGGCTCCCCGGGTCGCTGAGGCCCCGCGGCGGGCGGCCGCCCGGGCCCCGCCCTTCCGGAACGGAGCCCCTCCGCCGCAGGCGGCTGAAACGCGGCGCCTTCCAGGACCTGGTCCCCAGTTGCCGGGAGATTCGCCTCATCCGGGCCGCCTCCGGGCGGCTCGGCAGGGAACAGCTCCTGCCCCGGCGCGTCTGCTGCGGAGGGCACCTCCGCGCGCGGCTCGCGGTCGGGCTTGCCCGGCGGCCGGGCGGTGACCACCATCGTGGGCAGGCCGGTGAAGGCCACGTCCGGGGCTGCCGCGCCGTCCGCCGGTTCTTCCGCCAGGTCCGGGGCCGCGGCGCCGTCGGGCTCACCGGCCAGGTTCGCCGCCGCCCCATCATCTGGCCCGCCGATCAGAGTCGGAGCTGCGGCGCCCTCTGACCCGCCGCCCGGGTCCGGAGCCGCGACGATGTCCGGCCCACCCGCCGGCTCCGGCGCCGTGACGTCGTCGGACTCCCCCGCCCGTTCCGCCTCCGTTCCGTCGTCTGTGCCGTCCACACCGGCCCCGGTGACGAGGAAGCCCACACCGGCTGCGGCATCCGGCGCGTTCTCCTCGTCCGGCCGCAGCCCGAAGTAGTCCAGGAGTCCTTCCATCAGGCCGTGGGCCACCCGCAGCTGGAAACTGCGCCGCATGAGCAGCAGTTCGTCCGCCGGGCAGGTGGGCGTCGCGCACTCCAGCATGAGGCTGACCGGGCGGTGCCCCCGGATCATGGCGGACAGGTCCGGCGGGAACCAGGACCAGAGGGGGACGCCCCGCGACGGCAGTCCGGTGCGGGCGGAGACCCGTTTCAGCAGCCGTTCGGCCAGGCGGCGGCTGGACAGGGCGTAGGGGCTGGGGACCAGGGCCCGCACCCCGCGGATCTGGGTGGAGGGATGGCTTCCGGTCCGGAGGAAGAGCACCACTTCCGCCCCGTGTTGTTCGATCTGCCGGGCCCTGGCGGCCACCGAGGCCTGGGCCGGGGTGCCGGAGGTCACCAGGACGGATGCGCCGTGGGCCTCCAGCATTTCAGCGGTGTAGCCGGCGATGTTCAGCACCGCCTGCTCCCAGGGCGGCGAGGCCTCGCCGTGGGCCAGCGCATCCAGCACCAGGAGCCGGCCGGTCAGCGGCAGGGACATCCTGTCAGCCATCGTGTCTGCCCGCATGGCCACCCTCCCCTCGCTGAGCACGCGCATGGGACGTTACCAGAGCCTATGCGGCCGCCGGAGTAACATTCCCCCTGCGAGACGCACATAATGAACCAATCCTACACCTGTCAGGAGGGACCACCGTGCCCGAGGAGCGTCTGCAGCCAGCTCAGCTGGAACCCATTTGCATTCGAACCACTCAGGTCTACGACTGGTGCTATCTGAACGGCACCACAAGCGTGTTGCTTCCCGACATCGTGTTCCCGGCGGACACCTCTGTGGTGGCGGGGATCGAGGCCGCCATCATCAGCGTGGAGTGCGCTGAGATCGACCGGGACCAGGATCCGAGCGGTCTGGCCAATGTCACAATCCGGCGGCTGGTCACCTTCGAGCTCACCTTCGTCGACGTGAACGGCAACCCCGTTCCGGTCATCGTCAACGGCGTCGAGGTGACCACGCAGACCCGGTCCCGCTTCTTCGACGAGTTCATCCGCGTCTGCGCGCCGGACGGCACCACCCTGACGTGCGAGATCACCGATGCGGCCGCCCGGGCCTTCATGACCGTGATCAACGGCACGCCGGCGGTGCAGGTCGAGCTGTTCATCTGCCAGAACATCCAGGTGACGGCGGACGTCACGGTCAGCATCAACATCAACGACTACTGCCTGCCGGACGCCTGCCAGCCGGGCCAGAAGCCGTTCCAGTGCCCGCCGCCGACCACCCCGCCGCCTGCCTGCGGCCCCCTCACCCAGGGAAGGGCGCGCAAGGCCGGCAGCAGCCAGGGCTAGCCGCCGACCTGCGAGGTGAGCGCGCAGTCCGTGGCAGAGAACCTGGTTGCGACGAGTCTGAAGGTCTACGGGATGCGGGATGCCGCGGCAGCCCAGAGGGCGTACGACGCCCTGCGCCAGATCGACGGCGTCCAGCAGATCTCCATGAATGTGCCCCTCCGCAGGATAAGCGTTACTCACACTCCCCGACGGGGAATTACTCAGGAGCTGGTCGCCGCGCTGCGCAGTCTGGGCTTTCACGCGCAGGAAAAGGGCTGAGCGCCCCCGATGTAGCGGGCGTGCCCTGCTTTCCAACGTCGCCGAGGGCCGGGCATAGTCCGGTCCTCGGTTCGTTACTTATGGCTGCAAGGAGGCCCCCATGACCTGCTCGGTCATCTACCCGCCCACGCTGGACTGGCCCTGGCTCATACAGCGGCCCCAGCAGCTCATGCGCCAGTTCGCCCGGCACGGCTACCCGACCTACTTCTGCAACCTCACGCAGACCCCCGGTCGAGCGCCGGAGCCCGTCGCCCCCAACCTCTGGGTGGTCCACGACCACGAGGCCTTCGTCGCCGGGGGGCTGCCCGGCGGAGCGCGGCTGGTCTGGTGCTCCTGGCCCAAGCTCCACGACACCCTGGATCGCTACCGGCCCACCGCGGTCGTGTTCGACGCGGTGGACGACTTCCCCGAGTGGCGGCCGTACGAGGGGCCGATGCTGCGCCGCGCCGATGCCGTGGTGACCACCGCCCGCAGCCTGTTTGAGCGGCTCTCCGGGCTGCATTCCCGGGTGGTCCTGGTCCCCAACGGCTGGGACAAGGATCTGGCCCGGGGGCCGCTCCTCCCCCGTCCCGCCGACCTGCCGCCGTCGCCGGTGGCCGGGTTCGTGGGCGCCTGGGCCCCCTGGGTCGACGGCAGGCTGCTGGAGGAGGTCGCCGCGCGGCTGCCCCGCTGGCAGTTCGTCATCATCGGCCCGCTTCACGGCCGACGCCCGGCGCGGGGGCGCAACATCCACCACCTGGGGCACCGCGCCCACGGGGAGTTGGGCCGCTACCTGCGCCATCTGGACGTGGGGCTCATCCCGTTCCAGATCACCCCGGTCACCCGCGCGGCCAATCCGGTGAAGCTCTGGGAGTACCTGGGGGTCGGGCTGCCGGTGGTCTCCACGCCCCTCCCGGAGGTGCTGCCGCTCGGCGAGCACGTGCGCTTTGCGTCGGATCCGGACGGATTCGCCCGGGCCATTGAGGCTGCGTGGCAGACCGACACGCCGGAACGCCGGCAGGCGCGCCGGCAGGTGGCTGCGCAGAACAGCTGGGTAGCCCGCTTTGCAAGGATTCAGGCGGAACTGGCCGATCTGCTGGACGGGGGCCCCTGACGGAAAGGCGGGACACGGGGGCCAGGAGCCTGACCGAACCGGCCCCACGGCCGGGAGGGAGGTGCGTCCGGTGTCGCTTCCGCTGGTGCTCGTCGGCTGCCCCGTGCGCAACCGCGCCCGGGTGCTGCCCGCCTATCTGTCCGCCCTGGAGGCGATGGACTACCCGCCCGGGCGGCTCCGGTTCGCCTTCGTCCTCAACGACTCGGTGGACGAGAGCGAAGCCATTCTGCGCGCCTTCGCCGAGCGGCGCCCAACGGCGCTCCTCCGCTGCGACCTGGGCTTTCCCCGGTGGCGGCGGGGCCACTACTCCTACGCCAACCTCGCCCTGCTCCGCAACCTGCTTATCGAGGAGGCCCTGCGGAGCGGGGCGGACTACCTGTTCTCCGTGGACAGCGACGTCCTGCCGCCACCCCACGCCCTGCGGCGGCTGCTGGCCGCGGCCCGGCCGATCGTGGGCGCGCGGGTCCCCAACGACCTGCACCTGCCCGGCGAGCACTGGCGCTGTAACTTCCTCTGCGCGGACGACCGGGGGCGGCTCCGCCACCCCCGGTCCTTTCCCCCCGACGCCCTGATGTCGGTGGACGTCGTGGGCGCCGCGGTGCTGATCGCCCGGGCCGTGCTGGAGGCCGGCTGCCGGTACGCGCCGGCCGGCACGGGCGAGGATGAGGGCTTCTGCCGCCAGGCGAAGGCGGCCGGCTTCCAGCCCTGGGTCGACACCGGCGTGGTCTGCCGCCACCTGATGCAGGAAGGGGACGGGGGGCCGGAAGGGTAGCCGCGGCAGCGGCGACAGGGGGAGGCACCGGAGCCTCCCCCTTCGAACGGTACGGTATGCGGATCAGGGAACCGTGCGCTCGATCACGTGGATCGCGTCCACGATCAGGTCGGCGCCGCCTGCGGTCGGCTTGGCGAAGGTGAGGCGGAAGCGGCGGGTGTTGTTGGGAGACAGGCCCGCGTCCACATTCAACTGCAGGCAGCCCACCGGGGTCGCACCGTCGACGGTCGGGATGTCAGCCGCAGGGATGGTGAGGGTGAACCGGCGCAGCAGCCGTCCCTGCGGCTGCGGCTCCGGTTCAGGCAGGTACGCCCCGCCAAGCCGCTCGCGCTGTTGCTCCCACTGGAACAGCCGGCCGAACTGGGGCTGGTCGTAGAAGTCAAGCGTCATCACCAGCGGCGAGGTGGCCATGCCGCCGACCGCCCCGACCCGGAACTGGACCTCGAAGCTGCGGTTCGGGTAGGCGACGCCGTCCTGCTGGATATAGCCGGTGCCCGGCCCGAGGCGGGCCGTCCAGAAACCGCTGCAGGCGACATCGTCCGACACGGTGGCGTCGCCGCTGGCAACCCATGGGATGAACGTGCCGGTCTCAAACTCGGCGTTGCGGGTGCGAAGCTTGAAGACCATTCAGAACCCTCCTTCAGGCGTGGGACCATGGGTTCCCCGAATCAGTCTATGCGCTTTGCCGGCGAATGGTTATGTCAACCACCCCAGCACTCGTCCAGCACTTCCCCCCACGCCCGGCGCCAGCGCTCCAGGGAGTGGACCCGGGCGACTTCCGCTGCCCGGGCCGCCATCCGGGAACGCAGCTCGCCGTCCTGCCAGAGCCGCCGGACGGCGGCCGCCAGGTTCGCGGCGGTCGGACGCAGCAGCAGCCCGTTGTACTCATGGATGATGAGGTTGGAGAGACCCCCCACCCAGCCGGCCACCACCGGGCGGCCCGACGCCATCGCCTCCAGGCAGCTCAGGCTGGTGCCCTCGGTGGCCACCGAGGGGATCACCACCACGTCCGCGTCCCGGTACTCCGCCGGCATCTCCGCCATGACCCGGCTGCGGTAGCGGATGGCCGGCCGTCCGGCTGCGACGGCCTGCAGCCGGCGCACCGCCTCGGCGGGGCCGGGGCCGACAAAATGCACCTCGATCCCCGGCTGCTCGGTCAGCATGAGGGCCGCCTCCAGCATGGGCTCCAGCCCCTTCTGCGGCTCCAGCCGGCACGGCACCAGCACACGCAGCGGCCCGCCGTGGGTGCGCGGGGGCGCCGGCGCAAACTGCGCCAGGTCCACGAAGTTGGGGATGAATCGGAACCGCCCTTCCATCTCCGGCCAGGTGGCGCGCACCCAGTTGATGATGTTGGTGTCGTTGGCCACCACCACCGCCAGGTTCCGGAGCGCCTCCCGGAGCCTCGGGGTGAAGTTCGGGACCGGTCGACGCACCACCGCGCCGTCGTCCCACCACAGCGAGTGGGAGACCCCCACGCTGCCCGGCGGCGCTTCGGGGTAGGCCATGGACCACAGGTGGAACAGATGGTGGTCATAGCCGCGGGCGGCGTCGCGGAACCGCCGGTTGGTCACCGTCCAGGCGCCGCCCTGCACCACCGTCGGGCCCAGGCCGTGCACCACCCGCCCGTCGTGCACGGCCCGGAAGTCGTGGGCGGCGGCCTGGAACAGGGTGACGGCGTAGCCCCGCTCCTCCAGCAGCCGGCACAGCTCGATCAGGTGGCGCTCGGCCCCGCCCTGCACGGGCGGCTCACCCCGGGGGCCCAGGAACGCGGGGGCCAGCACCGCGACCCGCTTCACGGCCGTTCCTCCTCCCGCCCGGCGGTGGCTCGGGTCTGCCAGTAGGCCAGCAGCCGCTCCAGGGACCGGGTGAGCGGCACCTCGGGGGCCCAGCCGGTGGCCGCCCGAATCCGGCCGGGGTCGCCCACCAGCCGGTCGGGGGGATGGGATCCCGCCCCTCCGGGCAGCTTGGCCGTCCCGATGTCGCCCTCGGCCAGGAACGGGGCGCCCGCCCCGCCCAGCCGCCACAGCTGTCGGGCCACCCACCGCAGCCGCACGCCCCTACCGGAGCACACGTTGTACACGGGGTCGGGATCAGGCAGCTCCCCCAGCAGGGTCAGGGCGCGGGCGGCGTCCCGGCTGTCCAGGTAGTCGCGCACGGCATCCAGGTTGCCGGTCCGGAGCGGGCGCGGGCGCCCCGCGGCCGCCATGGCGGCGATCTGCCGGGCGAAGCCGGCCGGGGCGCTGTCGGCCCCCGGGCTCACGCCGATCAGGTTGAACAGCCGGGCCACGACCACCTCGACCCCGAGGCCGGCCGCCGCCCCCCGCGCCGCCAGCTCCATCGCGGCCTTGCTGGCGGCGTACGGGGAGGGCGGCCGCAGCGGGGCGTCCTCCCGCCAGCGGTGCCGGGGGCCGGTGTTGGGGCCGTACACCGCCCCCGTGCTGGCCACGATCACCCGGGCCCCCGGCGCCGCCTCGGCGGCGGCCGTAAGCAGCCGCAGGGTGCCGCCCACGTTCACGGCAAACAGCCGGTCCACCGACGGGCTCCGGGTGGCGCTGGCCTGGGCGGCCGCCAGGTGGAAGATCAGCTCCGGGCGGCTAAGCCGGATGGCCCGCAGGACCGAGGCGTCATCCGTGACGTCGCACTCGATGGGAAGCCAGTCGAGGCCGTCCTGCCACCCCTCCAGGGGCCGGCGGGCGGCGCCGTACACCGCGTAACCCCGGCGGCGCAGGCAGCCGGCCAGCTCCCGCCCGAGCACGCCCGTCACCCCCGTGATCAGCGCCCGGCGGCTCATGGCCGGCCCCCCAGCCGCTCCTCCAGCTGCGGCCAGCGGTCCAGCACCGCCGCGTACTGCTCCGGGGAGCCCAGGTCGAACCAGGGCGCGTCGGTCTCGTACTGGAACACCGGCCGCCCCTCAGCGAGCAGCCGGGCGATCCACTCCGGCATGTCCACCGGCCCCGTGTCCGGCAGGCACGCCAGGGCGCGGGGATCGACGGCGTAGATGCCCAGCCCCAGCCGCTCTACCCGCTCCGGCTTCTCGTGGTACGCCACCACCCGCTCCCCTTCGACCTCCAGCACGCCCAGGTTCAGCCGCTCCCGCCGCAGCTGGGTCGCCACCGTCAGCCACCCGCCCCGGCTGCGATGGAAGGCGATGAAGTCGCCGAAGTCAAGCCCCGTGACGATGTCCGCGTTCACCACCAGGAAGGGCTCATCCAGCCCCGGAATGAGCCGGAGGGCGCCGGCGGTTCCCATCGGCTGGGCCTCCTCCACGTACCGCACCGGCACCCCCACGCGCTCGCCGTCCCCGAAGTAGCTGCGGAAGACGTAGCCCAGGTAGCGCACGGCCAGCGTGACCTCGGTCACGCCGCCGGCCACCAGCCGGTCCAGCAGCCAGGCCAGGATCGGCCGGTGGCCCAGGGGCAGCATGGGCTTGGGCAGGATGCGGGTGTAGGGGCGGAGCCGCACGCCCTCCCCACCCGCCATGATCACGGCCCGCATGCGCACTCCCCCGCCTCCTACACGATGGTCTGCTTCAGGATATCCGGCGTGAACCGGCGCTCGATGAAGGCCAGCGTGCGGCGCAGCCCCTCCTCCAGCGTCACCTGCGGCCGCCAGCCCAGCCGCCGTTCGGCCAGGGTCCGGTCGCAGAGCAACCGGGCCACCTCGCTGGCGGCGGGCCGCACCCGCTCCGCCGCCTCCACCACCGGCACCCGGCGGCCCGTGAGCCGCAGGGCCATCTCCACCAGCTCCTGCACCGAGACGTCGGCGCCGTAGCCGGCGTTGAGCACCATCCCCTCGACCCCGGGCGCGCTGCCGGCCCGGAGAAACGCCTGCGCCGTGTCGGTGACGTAGGTGTAGTCCCGCCGCGGCCACAGGCTCCCCAGCCGGATCTCCGGCGCCCAGAGGGCCTGGGTGAGGATGGTCGGGATCAGGGCACGGGTGGACTGCCGCGGCCCGTAGGCGTTGAAGGGGCGCAGGGTCACCACCGGCAGGCCGTAGGAACGGTGGAAGCTTTCGGCCAGCTTGTCGGCCCCGATCTTGCTGGCGGCATACGGCGACTGGCCCCGCAGCGGGTGGGTCTCCGCGATGGGCACCGTGTCCGGCGTCCCGTACACCTCGCTGGTGGAGGTGTGGACCAGCCGCTCCACGCCCAGGTCGCGGCAGGCCAGCAACACGTTCAGCGTGCCGGTGACGTTCACATCCACGTAGCTGCGGGGGTCGAGGTAGGAGTAGGGGATGGAAATCAGGGCGCCCAGGTGCAGCACCCGTTCCATTCCCTGCACCGCCCGGCGCACCGAATCGGGATCGCGCAGGTCGCCCCAGACCACCTCCACCTCCGCCCGCTCCTGGGGAGCGAGTTCGGCCAGGTTGCCCAGGTGGCCGCCGCCGTTGTAGTGGGCCAGCACCCGCACCCGGGCGCCCTCCGCCAGCAGCGCCTGCACCACGTGGCTGCCGATGAAGCCCGTTCCGCCGGTCACCAGGACCTTCTTGCTCTGCCACTCCCCCACGGCAGCTCCCCCCTTACAGCCCGTACTCCCGCCGCAGCCAGTCGATGGTGGGCGGGAGGCCCTCCTCCAGGGTCACCTTCGGGTTGTGGCCCAGGTCCCGCATGGCCTTGGTGATGTCCGGCCGCTTGCTCACCGTGTTGTGCTTGTCTTCGGGCAGGTACGTGACCAGCCCCGGGTCGGCGCCGGTGAGCTGCAGGATGAGGTCGCTCAGCTCCCGCACGCTCCGGAAGTCCGTCCCGCCAATGTTGTACACCTCGCCGGGCTTGAAGCGGTCCGCGACCCGGGCCAGCGTCGGGATGAAATCGTCGATATACATGAACGTGCGGTAGTAGCCCTCGTACACGGTCCACGGCCGGCCGGTGAGGGCGCGGTACGCCATCAGGCAGACCACGCTCCGGTAGTTGTGGTAGCGCTCGCCCGGGCCGTAGGCGTTGAAGAAGCGCAGCCGGACCACCGGCACCTCGTAGCGGCGCTCGAAGTTCATGATCTGGATCTCGTTGACCCACTTGGTGAGGGCGTAATCGTTGTGCGGGATGATGGGCTGGCGCAGGGGCAGATCCTCGTCCAGCACCTCGGCCTTCGTCTCGCCGTAGACCTCGGAGGAGCTGGCGAAGATCAGCCTGAAGCCCTTGCGCCGCTGAAACTCCAGGATGTTGCGGGTGCCGATCACGTTGGTACGCCAGAGCGTGTCGTAATACTCCTCGCCGTTGATGCGCCCGAACTCGGCGGCGAGGTGGTACACGTAGTCGTAGGGCTGCTCGAACACCCGCTCCAGCTGCCGCCAGTTGGCCACGTCCGCCCGGAAGTACCGCTCGTCGGCCTCGTGGCGGGTGTCCATCTGCCATACCTCGTGGCCGTTCTGCTCCAGTTGCTGCACCAGCCGGCTCCCCAGGGTCCCCTTACTGCCCGTCACGAGTATCCTGGCCACGCTTCTCCTCCTCTGCTGCTGTGCGAATCGCCAGGGGGCGCTGGTAGATGAGGTCGTACGCCCCGCCGGGATCCCCCCACCGGAAGCCCAGCTCAGTGACCTTCTCCGGCCCGAGGGCCGGGTCGTACACGTAGACCTCCTTGCCGTCGGCCGCAAGCGCCTCCGCGAGCTCCCGCGCCCGGCTGAACCGGGTGTCCGGGAAGCCCGGCTTGAAGGTCAGCCCCATCACCAGCACCCGCCGGTGCGGGCCCGCCAGCCGGCGCAGCCGGGCCCGGTGGGCCTCGTCGGCCGCGACGGCCGCTTCCAGCAGGGGCGACTGCAGGGCCTCCTGCAGGAAGCCCATGTCCTTCGGCAGGCACTCGCCGCCGATGCCGAAGTCCACGTTGAGCAGCTCCACGTTGGGCTTGGTGTTCACGGCCCCGTGGAGCTGGGCCCAATCCAGCCCGTGTTCCAGGCAGTAGCCGAACAGCGCCTCAGCAAACGCGATGTTGAGGTACCGCAGCCCGTTCTCCACGATCTTGGACAGTTCCGCCACCCGCACGTCGTCCACCGGGTACAGCACCGGGACCAGCGGCCGGTAGAAGGCGATGGCCGCATCCCGGCAGGCGGGCGTGACCCCCGCCACCACCCGCGGCGCGTCGAAGACGGTCTCTTCCACGCCGAACAGGATTCGGTGCGGCACGTGTGCCAGGTGAAAGGTCTCCCCGGGCACGTACCCCCGCTCCCGGAACGCCTCGGCCAGCCGGGCGGTCCCCCCGACCGGCAGGGTCGACTCCACCGAGACCAGCGCCCCGGGCTTGGGAGACAGGCTGCGGACGGCGCTCAGGATGTGGCTCATCCCCGGCCCCGTCGAGGTGGTGAGGATCCAGACGTCCGGGGCGCCGGCCTCGTCCGGACCGGCGAAGACGCCGTCCACCCCGGCCGCCGCCAGCGCGGCCCGTCGGTCCGGGTTAATCTCCACGCCGACCGCCTGCACCCCCTTGCGGCGCAGGGAGGTCAGCAGATTGGTTCCGATGTTGCCCACGCCCACGACACAGACCTTCACGGCCAACGGTCACCCCCCTGGCGTCTCGGTCTGCATCAGGGTATGTGCGTCGACATAATAAGGTGACCGGTCGACACACCCCCGCCCGGCCCTCCATACACTGGAGCAGTGCAGACACCGCAGCTTCCGACAACCGCCGAAGGGGCGCCGCAGCCGCGCGCCAAACGCCCGCGCGGCGCCGCGCAGGCGGAAGCAGTTCAGTGACTGGAGGGGTCCGCTGTGCGGGTCGTCATCCCCGTGTTGCACCTCCACCGCGGCGGCGGCTGCCGGGTCATCGCCGAGGCAGCCAACCAGCTGGTCGAGCGGGGTCACGACGTCACCGTGGTCGTGCTCGAGGGCCTCCCCCTTGCCTATCCGCTCAAATCCCGGGTCAAACGGGTCAGCAAGATCACGCCGTCGGTGATCCCGGAGGCCGACGTGATCTTGCCCAACTTCTGGCCGACGGTCAGGCCCGCCGCCGAAAGCGGCAAGGGCCGGGTCGTCCGGTTCAGCACCGGGTTCGAGCCCATGTGGGTGCCCGAGAACAAAGCGGCCCTGGACACGTACCTCCAGGGCTTTCCGGTGATCACACTGGGGCCGCATCTGCGCAGGATCATCCGGGAGGCGACCGGACAGGACTGCTTCATCGCCCAGCCCGGCGTGGACGGCCGCGTCTTCCGTCCGCTGGACGGCGCGCCGAGAGACGGTCGGACGGTGTTCTTCATCTACCGGTCGGAGGCGCACGGCTACCACTATAAGGGCAACGGCGACTTCGCGGCGGCCATGGAGCTCGTCCGCCGCCAGATGCCGGACGTGCGGGTGCTGGTGGCTGCCACGGAAGGCGACTCCCCCGGAACCCCGCCTCCCCCCTTCGCCTTCCCTTTCACCGAAATCCGGCCCGAGGACGACCGGGCGATGGCCGAGGCCTACAACCGTGCGGCCGTCTACGTGCTGGCCTCCTGGTTTGAAGCGCTCTCGCTGCCCCCGCTGGAGGCCATGGCCTGCGGCACGCCGGTGGTGCTCACCGACTGCGGCGGCGTGCGCGACTACGCCCGCCCGGGCGAGAACTGCCTGCTCAGCCCGCCGAAGCAGCCCGACCGCCTGGCCGGGTACATCCTGAGCGTGCTCAGGGAGCCTGACCTGCGGTCCCGGCTGGCGGAGGGCGGCCTGCGCACCGCGGCGGTGTGGACGTGGAAGCGCTTCGGCGACCAGCTGGAGGACGCCCTCCGGCAGATCATGCAGGGGCATGTCCAGCCGCAGGAGGCAAGGGACCCGTGAAGATCACCATTCCGGCGTTCAACCTGGAGCTGGGCGGGGGCACGCGCACCCTCGTCCGGGTGGCCGAAGGGCTGGCGGCCTACGGCCACGACGTCGCGTTCCTGATCCCGGAGCGGGGGGGCATCCAGTGGAAGGTCACCGTTCCGGTGATCTCGGTTCCCTGGATCGTCCCCGATGCGTTCCCCAAGTCCGACATCATCCTGACCAACTTCTGGAGCACCGTGCCGCCGGCCTGGGAGAGCGGCGCGGGGCAGGTGGTCCGGTTCAGCCTGGGCTACGAGCCGCTGTGGGTGAAGGACCCCCGGGCGAAGGAGACCTACCTGCTCCCCATCCCCACCCTGGCCATCTCCCAGTGGCTGGCCAGCCGCATCGAAGCCGTGGCCGGCCGGCGACCGCAGGTCATCCACCTCGGCATCGAGCAGGAGACCTTCGTGCCGCCGCCTCCCGACGCCCCGCCCCGGTCGGGCATCCTGTATATCTGGCGGGACAAGACCCTGGGGTACGGCTTCAAGGGCACCGACGACTTCGTCCAGGCCCTGGGCCCGGTCATGCAGCGCTACCCCCGCCTTCCCCTCACCATCGTCACGCCCGTGGCCTGCCGCGTCCATCTGCCGTACCCGCACCGGGTGGTGGTCGCGCCCACGGACGCGGAGCTGGCCGAGCTCTATCAGCAGGCGGCGGTCTTCGTCTCCACCTCCTGGTTCGAGGGCTTCTCCATGCCGCCGTTGGAGGCCATGAGCTGCGGCGCGGCCGTGGTCGCGACCAACTGCGGGGGCATTGGCGAGTACGCCCGGCACCAGGTCAACTGCCTGCTGGTACCCCCCCGGACCCCGATGGCCCTTGCGCAGGCGATCCTCACTGTCCTGGGCGATCCGGCCCTCCGGCAGCGGCTGGGCGCCGCCGGCGTCGCCACCGCCCGCGACTGGAGCTGGCAGCGCACCTGGAAGGAGATGCACGAAGCGCTCACGGCCATTCACGAGGCGAGCAGAGGGACCTGACCGGACACGGCCGAAAAAGCAGGCCATCGAGGCGACAGAGCGCAACGCCCGGCCTCGATGGCTGCGCGTTCAACGAGTTGCCGCCTCGGCGGGGGCTGCGGCAGACCCAGGCGGCGGCGCCAGCCTGGCCTTGCTGCCGTCCACCCCGAGCCGGCCCACCACGTAGGCGCCCCACCGCCAGCGGTTGAGCGCGAAGGTCACCAGCGCCGCCGCGGTCGCGGCCAGCACGAAGAGCAGCAGAATCCCCGCCGGTTTCGGCAGGCCCGGAATCCGCACGACCCACCGGCGGAACAGCTCCAGGAAGAACCAGTGCAGCAGGTAGATCCCGAAAGAGGCCCGGTTGACGAGGTTCAGCACCGAGGGGATCCGCCGGGCCCGTCCCGCCAGCGGGAAGGCGAGGAGGATGACCCCCGCCGCGTACAGCACCACTTCAAACCGCTGCGAGGTCACGTCCGGCAGGAAGCCGCTCAGGGCGTTTCGCAGCAGCAGCCCCGCGCCGCACGCCAGGAGCGCCGCCGAAAGCGGCCACCACCGGCGCAGCACCAGTTGAAACTGGTCCCGGTCCCGGCCGGAATAGTATCCGAGCACGTAATAGAAGAACCAGGCGGGCAGCAGCCGGTACGCGTGGAAGCCGAGGTAGGGGATCGAGACCAGGCCCAGGTTGAGGGCCGCCAGGTACCCGATGTTCACCAGGCCCGCGGCCGGCACGCCCACCCACGCCGGCACCCGCTCCAGGATCGGCCGGAACAGCGGGTGGAACAGGTAGAACTGGAAGACGACCAGCACGAAGTACCCGTGGTAGCCGCCCGCGATGTTGTACCGGATCCGGTCCACCAGGGGCGCCCCCCACTGGTAGTGCTGCCAGCAGGCGTAACCCACGGCGAAGATCAGGTAGGGCAGGATCAGGTACTTCACCCGCAGCCAGAGCGTCTCAAAGTACGGGCGCTGCGACTTGGAGTAGCCGATCAGGAACGCGGACATGTAGGCGAACGTGGGCGTCGCGAACAGGAGCAACAGCCGGGCGGTGTTGAGGCCGCGGTTCACCTCGGGGTCCCCGATCAGCATTGTGATCGAGTGCATCAGGACCACGGCCAGGCACGACACGGCCCGTATGATGATCAGCTCAGGAACGATGACTTTCTGCTTCACGAGGTCCTCCTGCAATGGCTCCCACCGATTCCCTGTGGAAGACGAACCCCCTGGCAGGACTTCCCCGCGGCCTGCCAGGGGGTGCCCTATTTCCATTCGACCCCGCACCCGGTGGGTCCTGCCTGAACCGCTGACGCCCCCGCTCACCAATGGGGGCGGCTGCCGCTCACCAGGGCGAACGTGAAGTCGACCAGGACGTCGTCCTCCGTGATGGTGGTGCGGTAGGCCCGCTGCACCGCCGGGGGCGTCGTCCGATGCATCTCCAGCAGACGGGCCTTCAGCGCATCCGACAGGTCCGACCGCTCCAGCCAGCCCCTTACGCTCACCTGGGGCATCACATACCGCCGGAACCGGATGTCGACGAATCCGGCCCGCTCCAGCAGTTGCACCAGGTGCTCCGGCAGGAGCACCAGCCGCTCCTCCTTCAGGGAGAAGACCTCGGTGAAGTGGGCCACCGATTCCGGCGAAGGCGGAATGCCCTCCCCGATCACCAGCCGTCCGCCCGGGCGCAGCACCCGGTACAGTTCCCGCATCACCTGGTCGAGCCCCTGGGTCACGTGGTGCAGCACGGAGCGGGCCAGCACCCGGTCGAAGGACCGGTCCGGCAGGGGCACGGCCCGCAGGTCGGCGTGCACCAGGGGGAGCCCCGGCACCTTCCGCCGCGCCTGGACCAGCATCTCCTCCGAGTTGTCGAGCCCGACGTACCGCGCCACCCGCGGTGCCCCGGCGGCCGCCACCTGGCCGGTGCCGACCCCTGCCTCGAGCACATGGTGCTCCGGCCTGAGGTCCGCAAAGGCGAGGAAGGCGGACAGATAATCCGGGTTGGACGCCCACTGCTGCTGGTCGTATTCCGCCGCGCGGCGCTGCGAGAATTCGTTGAAAACCGGCGGCGTCCGCCCGGCCCGCCCGGCCGGCACCGGCAGCCCGGCGGCGCGCACGATCAGCCGGAAGCCGTCGTGGAAGTGGATATCGGAGCGCTGCCCCCGGTAGACCCCCGGCCCCCGCAGCGCGTAGAACCCCTGGTAGTTGTGCGTCCCGCTGTAGATGCCCCCGTTCTGCCCCTCCAGCACCGCCAGGTCGGGCGAGAGCAGCCGGTACCGTGTCTGCCGGTACTCCCAGACCATCTCCGCCATCACCGGGTTCGGGGGCTCCCGGGTGAGCAGGTGACCGATGGGCAGCATGCCGTGGTCGGAGATGAACAGGACGGTCTCGGGCCGCAGCCGCGCGATGAGGCGGCCGAAGATGCGGTCGAGCTCGGCGTAGGCCCGGACCATGGTGCGCGGCGGCTGCTCGTGCATCAGGAAGTGGCCGGCGTAGTCCGCCTCCAGGAAATAGACCCAGAGCACATCCACCGGGCGCCGCTCGTACAGGCGGAATACCAGGTCCGCGTACCGCTCCAGGTGCGGCCGCAGCAGCTCCGGCATGTTGGTCCAGTAGCCGCGGGCCAGGGTCTCCCTCAGCTCCTGGTCCGACAGCTCGGCAAAGGGCTTGGTGATCCCCAGATCCCTCAGCTTCGGGGGCTTCGGGATGCCGGCCACGTACTCCCGGTCGATCAGCGCGCGCAGTTCGGGCGGGTGCACGGACCGGTCGGTCTGGCTGTGGGGCGGGCGGGGAACGCCGGACACGAAGAACCCGTTCACCTGCGGCGCGGGGAAGGTGTAGAGGGACTCCACGAAGCCGACGCTCAGCCCCCAGCGGTTGAGCCAGTCCCACAGGAACAGGTCCGTTTTCACCTTGGTGAGGTCGGCCGGCTCCTTGGACTTGGAGAGACGCACGGCCTGGATGCCGTGCACCTCGGGGGGCAGGCCCGTGTAATAGGTGGTCCAGACGTCGCCGGAACGGGTGAGCGAGTCGATGATGCCGTAGCTGCCCTCCCGGCACAGCCGGTCCAGCGTGGGCAGCCGCCGTCGGTGGGCCAGGATCAGGTGGGGATCGGCGGCATCGCACGCCAGCACGAGCAGTCTGGGCGTCCTCATGGCTTCGCCTCCCTCCGTCGCTCGGCGCAGGCCGCCTGCACGGCCGCCTCCGCCGCATCCACGAACGCGTCCCAGGTCCGGGTGCGGACCATCTGCAGGGCGGCGTTCGCGAAGCCCCTGGCACGGTTCCGGTCCCGCAGGGCCGCCAGCACCAGGTCGCCCAGCATCTTGGGATGGTTGGGAAGACCCATGAAGCAGTTGATCCCCGGGGTGGCATACTCCCGGATTCCGCCCGCGTCGGTGGCCACCACCGGCGTGCCGCAGGCCATGGCCTCCAGCACGCCGAGCTGCGCGCCGTCGCTGACGGAGGCGGTGACAAACACGTCCAGGCTGCGGTAGAACCGGGCGATCTCCTCGTCGCTGCGCGCCTCCACCACCTCCACCGGGATCGGCGCGTCCACCGGCAGCCCGTCGGGGTTGAGCAGGCACACCCGCACGTCCCGCTCCTCGTGCAGCACCCGCTGCATGGCGGTGAAGAAGCAGTCCGCGCCCTTGAAGCCGTAGCCCAGGGCCGGGCTGCGGTAGATGAATCCGACCCGCCTCGGGCCCCCGGGAGGACGCGCCCCCGGCTTGAAGATCGCCGTGTCGACCCCCGGCGGCACCGGGTGGCACGGCCTGCCGCTCTGCTGCTGCACCCGGGCCGCCACCGGCGCGGCGGTGGCCATGGAGCGGTAAGGCAGGCTGACCACGTGAAGGGCGGTGCGCGCGTCGTAGGCGACGTCCGGTTCGAAGCGGAAGTGCAGCGGAACGGTCACGTGGGAGGAGCGGCCCAGGGCCTTGGGAATGAGCCCCAGGGACGCGGGGATGATGACGTCCGCCTGAGGGAACTTGTGCGGCTCGAAAGCGGGCATCCGGTGGATGGGCACCCTGACCGGATAGGCGACCGGCTGGCCTTCCAGCATAAGGATGAACGTGTCGTGCCCCCGGCGGGCCAGCCCCTCGGCCAGACGGGCGACCGTGCGCCCGCGCCCGCCCTTGTGGATCCCGTAGGTGAGAATGCCGATGCGCAAGGGCCGCACCCCCTTCGTCGTTACGGTTGGTGTGGTCCCCGGAGCCGTTGCGGCACGGGGCGCCGTGCCGGGGCCCGGGGTCGGAGCACGGGCGGGACCCGGGGCCGGAGCCGGCTCGGGAAACAGCGGACCGCGGTAGGCCCGGCGCCCCGGGGGAACCGGGAGCCCGAGCACGCGCAGCAAGAGGCCGAAGAGGTCGTGAAAGTGCACGTCGGCCCTGACGCCTGACCGCACCCGGGGCGAGCGCACGGCGTAGAACGCCCGGTCCCGGTGGGTGCCCGTGCAGAGGCCGCGGTTGTAGCCCTGCACCACGGCGAGATCCGGGCGGAGCAGCCGGGTCCCGGCGACCCGGTACTCCTCGGCCAGGTTCCGCATGAGCGGGGTGGACTGTGGCTGCGTCAGCAGCCGGGCGATGGGCGTCATGCCGTGGTCAGAGAGCAGCAGCACCGCCTCCGCGCCGGTTCGCTGGGCGAGGCGGGCGAACCCCCGGTCCATCTCGGCGTACACCTGCACCAGCACCTCGGGCGGGTCGGCGTTGAACAGGAAATGGCCCAGCACATCGGTCTCCATGAAGTAGACCCAGAGCACGTCGCACGGGACCTCGGTCCACAGCCGCTCGACCAGGTCCAGGTACCAGTTCAGGTGCGGCCGGAGCAGGGCCGGCGCGTCGGCGAAGTAGCCGTCCAGGAGCTTCAGCAGTTCGGCGTCCGTGAGCTCGTTGAAGGGTTTGTCAACGCCCAGGTCCTTCAGGGAAGGCGGCTTGGGCAGGCTGGCCATATACTCCCGGTCGATGAGCGGCTTCAGCGCCGGCGGCCAGACGGCCCGGTCGGTCTGCGCCAGGCTGGGCCTGGGCGAGCCCGAGACGAAGAAGCCCTGCACCCGGGGGGCGGGATAGGCGTGCAGGGGCTCCACGAAGCCCACGGTGAGGCCGTGGCGGTTCAGCCAGTCCCACAGGAACAGGTCGGTCTTCACCGCGCTCAGGTCAGCGGGCTGCTTGGCCAGGGCCAGCCGGCTGAACTGGACGCCGTGCTGTTCCGGGGGCAGCCCGGTGTAGTGGGTGGTCCAGATGTCGCAGGAGTGCACCGCCGACTCCACCACCCCGTGGCCCCCGCCCTGACAGAGGCTCCGGATGAAAGGCAGCCGGTGCAGGTTGTGCAGGATCACATCGGGGTCGAGCCCGTCACAGGCCAGTACCAGCAGGCGCGGGTTCTTCCGCTGCGTCACTAGGTTCCACCTCCCCCTCCGGGCAGCCACCCTTGCAGGTAGGCCCGCGCCTTCGCCAGCACCCGGTCGTTGTAGGCCAGGGCGTCGGGGCGGGCACTCAGGTTCTCGCCGTGCCAGCGGTAGCGCAGGAGCGGCTCGGCCACGTGGCCGAAGCGGTAGTCCCGGGCGAGCCGCAGCCACATGTCCCAGTCGTGGGCCTGGGGCAGCGACTCGTCAAAGAGGCCCGCCCGCAGGTAGACGTCCCGGCGGACCAGGGTCGTGGACCCGTTGATCACGCACCCGCGCAGCAGCTTCTCGACCTGGTCGGCCCGGGAACGGAAGGTGGGTGAGGCCAGGTGGGAGACCGTCTTCCCGCGTCCATCCACCACGAACCAGTTGGTGTAGATGAGCGCGCATTCGGGATGGGCCTCCGCGTACGCCATCTGCTTTGCCAGCTTCTCCGGCAGGAAGGCGTCGTCCGCGCTCAGCCAGGCGATCCACTCGCCCCTCGCCTGCCGGATCCCCTCGTTCAGGGCCGACGGAGTCCCGCCGTTGCGCTTGCGGATGGTGCGGATGGCCCTGCCGTACCGCTCCAGCAGGAAAGGCGTCCGGTCGGTGGAGCCGTCGTCCACCACCAGCACCTCCAGGTTGCTGTAGGTCTGGTTCAGGGCGCTCTCCACCGCCTCGGCCAGGTAGCGGGCTGCGTTGTAGGCGGGAATCACGACCGTGACCTTGGGGTTGTCGGGCACCGCTCACCCCTCCCGTCCGCGCAGACGCAGTGCTCCATCACACTATGTAAACTGGGGCCGGAGTGCCACCGCGCGCAAAAGCTGACCCGGCGGAGCCTGCGGCTCCGCCGGGTCAGCCTGACACGGCATGTGCGTGAAGCCCGCGTGCGCCCGCCGGCGCACACGGCTCATGTTATTCGAGAGAGAACACGTAGTGGTAGAGCGGCTGGCCGCCGTACTGCATCTCGACCTCGTGGTCGGGGAAGCGCTCCCTGAGCTGCTCGGCCACGGCCTCGGCCCGCTCGGCATTGATCCCGTTGCCGTAGTACACCGCGATCACCTCGCCGCCGGCCTCGGCCACCATCGCCTCCAGCAGCTCGGTCAGCACCGCCTCGGGCTCCTTCCCGACCTTGCGGATTCTGCCGTTCCACAGGCCGAGGATGTCGCCCTGACGGATCTCCAGGTCCTCGTACACCGTGTCCCGCACGGCGTAGGTGACCTCGCCGGTCTGGACCGCGGCGATGGCCTGCTTCATGTTGTGGAAGAGCCGCTCGCCGTCCTCCTCGTCGGGCATCCAGGCCACCATGGCCGAGATCCCCTCGGGCACGGAGCGGGTCGGCACCACGTAGACCTTCTTGTCGGTCAGCGCGACCACCTGCTCGGCCGCGAGGATGATGTTCTTGTTGTTGGGCAGCAGGAACACCTGCCGGCTGGGGCACCGCTCCACGGCATCCAGCAGGTCCTGGGTGGACGGGTTCATCGTCTGGCCGCCCTCGATGACCTGGCTCACGCCCAGGGAACGGAAGATCTGCGCCATCCCGTCGCCGGCCGCGACGGCCACCACGGCGGTGGGGAGCTCCTCCTCCGGGGCGGGGGCCTCCGCCTGCGCAGCCGGGGCGACGCCCGCCACCGCGGCCTGGGGCGCGTCCACCCCCTCCGGCGCAGGCTGGGCATTGCGCAACAGGTCAGCGTGCTGCTCCCGCATGTTGTGGATGACGATATCGATCAGGTCGCCGTACTGGATCGCCAGCGACAGCACCGGACCGGGGTTCGAGGCGTGCACGTGGACCTTGGCCAGGTCCTCGCTGCCGACCACGTAGATGGAGTCGCCCCACTGCTCCAGCTCCCTGGCGATGTGGTCCATCGGGATCGGGCCGCCGTCCCGGTACCGCCGGATGAAGAACTCGCAGTCGTACGGGAAGCGGATGTCGGAGATCTCCTCGTCCACCCGGAAGGCCACCTGCGTCGCCGGCGAGGTGTCGTGCCGAGTGCGGACGGGCTCCTCCTCCGGCGGAATCTGGGTCGGGACGGTGGCCACGTCAGACGCCTCGCCCGAGAGCGCCTCGTAGTAGCCGTGGTAGATAACGGTCAGGCCCTTGCCGCCCGAGTCGACGACACCGGCCTTCTTCAGCACCGGCAGCAGCTCCGGCGTCCTGGCCAGGGCGGCCTCGGCGGCCTCCACGGCGGCACGCATGACGGCCGCCGCCGACCGGTCCTTCCGGCTGGCCTGCTGCGCTGCGGCAGCCGCTTCCCGGGCCACGGTGAGGATCGTGCCCTCGACGGGCTTCATCACCGCCTTGTAGGCGGTATCAACGCCCTCCTGCAGGGCCCTGGCCAGGTCACGGCCGTCGATGGTGACCTTCCCGTCCAGGTACTTCGCAAAACCTCTGAACAGCTGCGACAGGATGACCCCCGAGTTGCCCCGGGCGCCCATGAGCGAGCCCTGGGCCAGGGCGGCGGCCACCTCGCCCACCGTCCGGTCGCCGGCCCGCTCCACCTCCCGGTTCGCCGAGGTCAGCGTCATCGACATGTTGGTTCCGGTGTCGCCGTCGGGCACGGGGAAGACGTTCAAGGCGTTGACCGCGTCCTTTTCGGCGTCCAGCCTCGCCGCCGCGCGGAGGATCATCTGCTTCAACGCCTTGCCGTCAATGGTCTGAATACTCAAGGACGAGTTCCTCCTCATCCCCACCGGCAGGTCCGGCGGGGCTGAAATGGGTGCCTGAAGCGGCGTCGGCTCAGGACTGTCCAAGCTTGACGCCGCGGACATGAATGCGGACAGCCCGCACCTTCAGCCCTGTGTAGCTCTCGACGACGTAACGCACCTGGTCGGTGACGTTCCGCCCGATCTCCGAGATGCGGGTGCCATACCCGACCACGATGTAGAGGTCGATCTCCACCGAGTCGCCGTCGACCTCCACCGAGACGCCCCGGGCCAGGTTCTCGCGGCCCAAAAGCTCCGAAATGCCGTCCTGGATGCGGGAGGAGGCCATGCCCACAATGCCGTAGCACTCCGTGGTGGCGATGCCGGCGAGGGTGGCGATGACCTCGTTGGAGACATAGATCCGTCCCCGTTCGGTGATCAACTCCTTCCCCACCGGGGCTCCCCCCTTTCCAGCGGCGTTATGTTCTTCCTGTGGCGGCCGAATTCCTGCCGGGCACACCCAATTGGCGGCCGCTCCCGCGCTTGTCATGTTTGCACACGTTGTGTTATGATATGGATCGTGCTTTGAACGAGGTGAGCTGGAGCTCCGCCAAGAGGGGGTGTCAGACCTTGGCTCGTCGGTGCGAGGTTTGCAACAAGGGCGTGTCGCACGGCCACAACGTCAGCCACGCTGAGAACAAGACCAAGCGGACCTGGTCGCCCAACGTGCAGACTGTCCGGGCGGTCGTGGACGGCCGCGTCAAGCGCATCACCGTCTGCACCCGTTGCCTCCGCAGCGGGAAGGTGCAGCGGGCGATCTAACCTTCCCCGTTCGTCATGAGACCCGGCCGCAGAAAGCGGCCGGGTTTTCGCCATTGCGCACGGGACCGGTCACTGCTTGTCCTTCATCCCCCGCTGGACCTGCAGGACCTCCTCCGGCGAGAACCGGTAGACGGCGTTGCAGAAGTGGCAGGTGAGCTCGGCCCCCCGCCCCTCCTCCACGAGGCCGGAGAGCTCGGTCTCGTCCAGCAGCGCGATTGCGCCCAGGGCCCGCTCCCGGCTGCACCGGCACGGGAAGCTCAGGTCACGGCGCTCCAGGATCTGGTAGTCGATCCCGGTCAGCACCACGGACAGGATCTCCTCGGGCGTCATGCCCTGCTCCACCGCCAGGCTGACGGAGCCCAGCCGGCCCAGGTTCTCCTCCAGCCGGTCCCGGTCGGCGTCCGGCGTTGCCGGCAGGAGCTGCACCATGTAACCGCCCGCGGCCACCACGGCGCCGTCCGGCCCCACCCGCACGCCCAGGCCCACGGCCGAGGGCGTCTGCTCCGAGCGGGTGAGGTAGTAGGCCAGATCCTCGGCGATCTCGCCGGAGACCAGTTCGGACGAGCCGGTGTAGATGCCCTGCAGCGCGAGCTGGCGGGTGACGTAGAGCATGCCGGTGCCCACGGCGGCGCCCACGTTCAGTTTGCCCCGCGCGGCGGGTTCCAGGTCCACGTGGGGCTCGGTGACGTAGCCGCGTACGTGGCCCTGCTCGTCCGCGTCACAGAGAATGCCCCGCAGCGGGCCGTCGCCGGCCACCCGCAGGGTCAGAGACTCGTTGGGATCCTTCAGGGTCGCGGCCAGAAGCGCCGTGCCGGTCAGCGCCCTCCCCAGGGCGGCGGTGGCCACGGGCCAGGTGTCGTGGCGGCGCCGGGCCTCCTCCGTCAGCGCCGTGGTCACCGCGGCAAAAGCGCGCACGTTCCCGCCTGCGCCAATGGCCCGTACCAAGTAGTCGGCCATGATCGTTTCGACCTCCAAGCGGCAAGTCTTCCCTATTATAGCCAAGCATCACCCCGGCGGCAATCGACCGCCGGGGTGCCTCGCGGACAGAGGGCCGATGCGGCCGGCCAGCGGGCGGCAGGCGGGCCCGGTGCGGCTTACGCGGCGTCCCTGCCTTCCCCCCGCTTGCCGGAAAACAATCGCATGATGGCCATCAGCATTCTGCCTAAGGGTCGTGGCAGTCGGATGACGGTGATGCGCACACAGGTGCCCCCCTTCCCTGTCCCATGGCTCACCGGCCGATCAACGTGTAGCCGATGTAGGCGATCAGTCCGCCGATCACCGCGGCGTAGACGAAGCCAGGCAAGGCGGTGAGCACGATCGAGACACCCGCCAGGATCAGCACGAAGCCCACCAAGGTCCTGCGCGGCGGCCTCCGCCTGCCCAGCCTCACCCGCACGGCGACCCCTCCCCGTCCCGGCGAACCCGTTCTTCCCCCAACATACGTAGGCAGGGGGGAAAACTTGCCTCCGGAAACGGGAGCGGGACCATGAACTCAGGCCACCGCGATGGAGAGCATCCGGGACAGGTCGATCAGCACCACCAGCCGACCGTTCATCCGGGCGACGCCGTACACGTAATCCTGCCCGACCACCGTCAGGCTGTCGTCGGGCAGGCTGACGGCCTCGTCTGCGATGGTCGCCACCTGCTCCACGCCGTCCACGACCAGCGCAGCCGTGACGCCGCCGACGGTGAGGATCATGATGCGGCTGTCGCCGTCCGCCGGCCGGGACGGCAGCCCCAGCCGCTTGCGCAGGTCGATCACCGGCATGACCTCGCCCCGCAGGTCGATCACGCCTTCCACGAAGTGGGGGGTGTTGGGCAGGCGCGTGACCGGGGCCAGGTAGCTCACCTCGCGCACGACCGCGATGTCCGCACCGTAGAGTTGCTCATCGAGACGGAAGATCACGTACTGGCCGGCCGCCATGCTATGCAACCTCCTTTGTCTCAGTCGGCGCTCGGCTGTCCCCGCAGGGCGGCGATGGCCGCCGCATAGTCATCCTTGCCAAACACCGCCGTCCCCGCCACCAACACCGTCGCCCCCGCTTCCACGCACCGGGGGGCGGTGTGCGGGTCGACCCCGCCGTCCACCTGGATCTCCACCCGGTCGGCCAGCCCGGCCTCGGCCAGCATCGCTCTGGCCTGCCGGACCTTGGGCAGACACGCGTCGATGAAGCGCTGGCCGCCGAAGCCCGGGTTGACGGTCATGATCAGCACCAGGTCCACCATGTCCAGCACGTGGGCCAGCACGCTCACGGGCGTGTGGGGGTTGAGGGCGACGCCGGCCTTCACGCCGGCCTCCCGGATCTGGCCCAGCACCCGGTGCAGGTGGTCGCAGGCTTCAGCGTGGACGGTGATCAGGTCCGCCCCCGCCTTGACGAAGTCGCCGATGTACCGCTCGGGATGGCGGATCATCAGGTGCGCGTCGAAGAAGAGCTTCGACCGCGGCCGCAGCTTGGCGATGACGGGCGGACCAAAGGTGATGTTGGGCACGAAGTGGCCGTCCATCACGTCCAGGTGAGCCCAATCGGCTCCCGCCGCCTCGATGGCGGCCAGTTCCGCGCCCAGCGCCGCGAAGTCAGCGGAAAGCAGGGACGGGGCAACCTTCAAGCGCCTGGGTTCGAACACGGGCACTACCACCTCTTCATGGCCTCTACTTCGTCGAGGAACATCAGGTAATTGCGATGGCGGCTCTCCGGAATCGCCCCCGCCTCCACCGCATCCCGCACCGCGCAGTCGGGCTCCTTGCGGTGCAGGCAGTCCGCGTACCGGCACTCCGCCTGGTAACGGGCGAACTCCCGGAAGCAGTCGCGGAGCGTCCACTTGTCGATGTCCTGAAACTCCAGGTACGTGAAGCCCGGCGCGTCGGCCAGCAGGCCCCCGCCCGTGAGCGGGATGAGCTCCACGTGGCGCGTGGTGTGCCGACCCTTGCGCGACTTGGCGGACAGATCCCCGATGCGCACGTCCGCCCGCTGGGGCTCCAGCGCCCGGACCAGCCGGGACTTGCCCACCCCCGAGTGGCCTGCCAGCACCGACGTCTTGCCCGCCAGGTGGCGCCTGAGCTCGTCCAGTCCCCGGCCCTCGGCGGCCGAGATCGGCAGCACCCGGTACCCCACCAGGTCGCCGTAGAGCCGGACGAAGGCGGCGACATCCGCTTCCTCCACCAGGTCGATCTTGTTGAGCAGGATCAGCGGCTCGACCCCGGCCTGCTCCACGTGCACCAGCACCCGGTCGAGGAAGAGGTAGTCGGCCTCGGGCTCGACGAGGGTGAAGACCACCAGGCACTGGTCCACGTTGGCCACCGGCGGGCGCTCCAGGCAGTTGCGGCGGGGCAGCACCTTCTCGATGCGCCCCTCCCCGTCGGGCGCGAGCGTGACCTCAACCTCGTCGCCGGCCCGCACCTGCAGCCTGTCCAGCCGGAACTTGCCCCGGGGGCGGCACTCCACCTCACGGCCGTCCACCAGCACGTAGTAGATGTTCGAATGCGATCGGATCACCTGACCTACCGGCACACTTCGACCCCACCTCTTTGTCAGGGCAGCTCCACCCAGCCTGCCTCCACGCCGTTGACGCTGATGATCAGGTAGGCGTCGCTGCCGTAGAACTTGTCCGAAACGACGACGCGCTGGCCGCCCTCCAGCTCCTCATCCACCAGCACGCGCGGCTCCTCGGCGCCGTCGATCTGATCGATCAGCACCACCTGGAACCGGACCTTCTGCGTCGACGGTCCCGGCACGATCAGCTCCTTGCTGAACTCGGTCCCCAGCAGCTCCGGTCCGGAGGAGACCACCAGGTCCACCCGCTGCCCAGGCTCCACCTGGCTCCCCTCGGCCGGAACGGTGGCCAGCACCGTGCCCGCCGGTTGGGCGTCCGGCCGCTCCGTGACGCTGCCGGGCACCAGCCCCGCGTCGGTGATGGCCTTGCGGGCGTCGTCCAACGCCATGCCCGCCACGTCCGGCACCTTCAGCGGCCCCAGGGAGACCGTGAGGGTGACGGTGGAACCGACCTTCAGCGGCGTGCGGGCCGGCGGCGCCTGGGCGATGACCTCGCCTGCGGGCCGGTTCGAGATCTGCTCCTTGATCTCGCCGACCCCGAACCGCTCGCTCTTCAGGCGGGCCCGGGCCTGGTCGAGGTTCATGCCCACCACGTCGGGCAGCTCCACGATCTCCGGCCCCTTCGAGACCACCAGCTCGATCACGGCGCCTTCCTTCACCCAGGACCCGGGCTCGGGCCGGGCCTCGATGATGTACAGCTGCTCCAGGTCGCTGTGCCGCTCCGAGACGATGGCCCGCTGCAGCTTCGCCGCAGCCAGCATCTCCTCGGCCTGGGTGATGTGCACCCCGACAATGGGCGGCACCTGGACCTCAGGTACGTCCAGGAACTTCCACAGGGCCCAGCCGCCCGCCCCCAAGCCGCCCAGCAGCACCAGCACCACGGCGGAGACGATGACGATGTTCCGGATGCGGGCCCGCCTGCGGGCCGTTTCGGGATCCCGCTGCCGCTTGGCCCGTCCCCGCTCCCGCCGCTGGCCGGCCGACCGGGCGCGGGCGGCCCGCACGTCCATCGTGGGGAAGTCCCCGCTCGGCATGTGGGTCCGGCCCTCCAGGTGAAGCTGCAGGAAGTCCGCCAGGGCGTCCCGCATCTCCACCGCGCTGTCGAAGCGGTCCTCGGGCTCCTTCTCCATCGCCCGCAGGATGATCTCGTCCAGCTCCACCGGCACCTCTGGGTTCAGGTGCGACGGCGGGTCCACCCGCTCCCTCAGGTGCTTCAGAGCGACGGTGATCGGACTCTCGCCCTGGAAGGGCACGGTGCCCGTCACCATCTCGTAGAGGACGACGCCCAGCGAGTACAGGTCCGACTTGGCGGACGCCGGCTGGCCGTCGGCCTGCTCGGGGCTGAAGTAGTGGGCCGAGCCCATCCACGAGCCGGTGCGGGTGAGGGTGTCGGTGGTGACTGCCCGGGCGATGCCGAAGTCGGCCACCTTCACCCGCCCGTCCTGCCCCAGCAGGATGTTGTGGGGCTTGATGTCCCGGTGTACGATCCCCTGGGCGTGGGCGTGGGCCAGGGCGTCGGCGATCGCGATGCCGATGCGCGCCGCGTCGCCCGGCGGCAGCGGCCCCTGCTCCTGGATCAGCGCCTTCAGGGTCTTGCCCGTGACCAGTTCCATCACGATGTAGTGGACGCCGCCGTCCTCCCCCACGTCGTAGGTCTGGACGATGTTGGGGTGGGAAAGGCTGGCGGCGTTGTGCGCCTCGCGCCGGAAGCGGCGCACGAACTCGTCGTCCGCGCCGAACTGGCCGCGGAGGGTCTTCACCGCGACCTCCCGGCCCAGTTGCAGGTCCGTGGCCCGGAAGACCACGGCCATGCCGCCGCCGCCGATGCGCTCCTCGATTCTGTAGCGGTTGCCGAGAATTGTGCCGATCAAGGACCGTTATCCCTCCCACCTGGCGGCAAGCACAGTGATGTTGTCGTAGCCTCCGCGGCTGTTGGCCAGGTTGACCAGCCACTCTGCCAGGGCGTCGGGTTCGAGCCGGAGTGCGGCTTCGCGGATCTCCTCCAGCGCGACCAGGTTGGAGAGGCCGTCGGTGCAAAGCAGCAGCAGATCGCCCACGGCCCACTCCAGTTCCCGCTGCTCCACCGGCAGGTCCGGCCGGACGCCCAGAGCGCGGGTGAGCACGTGCCGCTGCGGATGGTTGGCTGCCTCCTCCCGGGTGAGGTGGCCGCTCTGGAGCAGCTCCCCGGGCACGTTGTGGTCCGAGGTGATCTGGCGGGCCTCCCGGGGACCGACGAGGAACGCCTTGCTGTCGCCCACGTGGCCGACGTACAGGCGCGGCCCCATGACGACGACCGCCGTGACCGTCGTGCCCATGTGCGCCAGCTCCGCGCGGGCCATCTGCTCCTGCAGGATGGCGTGGTTCGCCTCATGGATCGCCTCGACCAGCCCCTCGCCCACGGAGCCCTCCCGCACCCACGCCTCCACCCGGGGGGGCACGTAGGCGCGCAGCGTCTGGATGGCGAGGCGCGAGGCGACCTCGCCGCCGTCGTAGCCGCCCATGCCGTCCGCCACCGCCAGGAGGGCGCCGCCGCCCGGTACCGACAGCGGCTCGAACAGGTAGGCGTCCTGGTTGCTCGGCCGCACTCTGCCGGGATCGGTCCGCTCGCCGTACACCAGCCTCACGGTGATCTCATCTCCCCATATGCTTGCGCTGCGCACGGTTTCGCAGCTGGCCGCAGGCGGCGTCGATCTCACCGCCCATCTCCCGCCGCACCGTGGTGGCAATGCCGTTGGACTCCAGGATCTCCTTGAACCGGTTGACGCGCTCCGGACCGGGCCGCCGGTACTGGGGCCGCTCCGCCACCGGGTTCATCGGAATGAGGTTCACGTGCGCCAGGGCCCCTTTCAGGAGGCGGGCCAGCTGCCGCGCCTCCTCCGGGCCGTCGTTGACGCCCTCGATGAGGATGTACTCGTAGGTGACGCGCCGACCGGTCTTCTCGCCGTACTCCCGGGCCGCCGCGAGCACCTCGGCGAGGGGCCAGATGCGGGCCACGGGCATCAGCTGCCGGCGCAGCTCGTCGGTCGGGGCGTGCAGCGACAGCGCCAGCGTGATTGGAAGCCCCTCCTCCGCCAGCCGCCGCATGCCCGGGACGATGCCCGACGTGGAGATGGTGATGTGCCGGTAGCCGATGTTGAGCCCCTCGGGGTCGTGCACCAGCCGCACGGCCTTCAGCACGTGGTCATAGTTCTCCAGGGGCTCGCCCGAGCCCATCAGCACGACGGTGCTGATCCGCTCGCCTTGGGGCAGCTCCCGCTGCATCATGACAATCTGATCGACGATTTCGCCCGCCGTCAGGTTCCGCACCAGCCCGCCCACCGTGGAGGCGCAGAAGGTGCAGCCCATCCGGCAGCCGACCTGCGTGGTCACGCAGACCGAGTTGCCCCACGACTGGCGCATCAGCACCGACTCCACCTGCGACCCGTCGGCCAGGCGGAACAGGTACTTGGTGGTGCCCGTACGCCGGTCGTGCTGCTCGGTCTCCTTCTCCAGCAGCCGCAGCATGGTCGTGCCGGCCAGGTGCTGCCGCAGCCGGGCCGGCAGGTTGGTCATGGCGTCGAAGTCCTTGACCCCCTTCTGGTAGACCCACTGGAAGAGCTGCTTGGCGCGGAACCGGGGCTCGCCCAGGTCCGCCATCAGGTCGGCCATCTCCTCCAGGCTCATACCCGGGAGGGGCTGCCGGCCGAGCTCGGCGAAGAGCAGGGCCGGGTCGGCGATTTTCAGCGGCACATAGCCGGATTCCTGCACTCGGGGTCCTCCTGTTCGAAATGATTCCACTGGAGACAGGGCCTACCTTTGAGTTTACCCCGCGGGCAGCGGTTGGGCAAACGTTTCATGCAGCCCCGGCCGCCTCAACCGCTGGCGGCGACGGCGGCGTGAAGCACGCCGCCGTCCTCACTGTTCACCTGGACGCAGTGCGTCCCCTCCGCTTGCATGCGGCACAAGCATGTTCTCCTCCCCCACCGAAAGAGTGGTTGCGCGGTCCGGCAAGGCATGGGGTGAACGGCGGGGAGCACGCTGCGTGTTGGATACTCCTTGTTGTGCAATCTTCGCAATGCGTGGATTCTACGCTCGAATCTATCACGGCAGCCGCAGGGCGTCAAACGGCCGGCAGTCCGGGGGCGGGCGGCGCACTGGCGACAACGGCCAGCTCCTGGTCCACGGTGAGCCCCCCACCGACAGCGGCTCCCCGACCGGAGAGCCACGTGGCACCCTGCCCCCTTCCGCGAAAGGGCCGCGGGCGCCTGCCGCCCGCGGCCTGCCGCAATGCGTGCTCTCGGTTGCCGTTTCGCCGGCCCCTTCCCCATCACGTCCGGTGTCAGGGAACGTACAGCTCCCCTTCCTCGGACAGGAAGGCCCGGCTCCCCTCGGGTTCGTTGGGCGCGCACCCCTTCAGGACGAAGCCGAGGTCATCGGTGAACTCCATGGCCGTGCACGTATACAGGAACTCCCCCGTGGCGCCGAATCGATCCTCGCTGTCGACCAGGACCTGGATGCGGTCCGGCCCCAGCGCGTCCAGATCATAGGCGATCGGATCGCCCTCGATGGTGTAGGCCACCGTCCGGAACGCCGCCGCCCGGTTGGAAAGATACGCGTCCCAGAGGCACTTGCGGGCATCCAGGTCGCGTCCGCGGCCGTGAACGTACTTGTCCTCGCCGCAGTACAGCAACCGGAGATCGCCGACTTCACCGGCGAAGCCGCTCGATCCCGCTCCCTCGGCCGGGGCCGTGGGGTAGATCACGCCGGGCTCCATCCCCGACGACCCGCCGCCGGAAGCCCCGCCGTTCCCGGACCCGACGGGCCGGGACGGAATGGGGGCGTCGGGCGCCGGCATGAGCTGGCCCGACGACACGGGCGCGTCGGGATCCACTGCCTGTGCCAGGCGGCCGCCCGACGCCGGGAGGGCGTCCGGATCGACCCAGGCGGCGGCGTTGCCGCCCCCGTCGACCAGCGTGCCGCCTGCGGGCTCCCTGCCTCCGGTATGCGCGATCTCCCTGCTCCCGGCATCCTCGAAGCTCGCCAGGTCGCCCGGAGAGGCAGCGCAGCCGGCGGCGAGCAGCGCGAGCAGGAGCGTGGCGGCGATGGGAAGCATCCGCGTGTGATTTCGCATCGCAATGACCCCCTTCCGCCCTCTTGGACGGAACGGGGGTCTGCGCCCGTTTCAACCGGGGTTTTATCCAGTTTTCACCATCCTGGCGATGAAGAAGCCGTCCGTCCCGTGCACGTGGGGCAGGAGCTGCACGTAGCCCTCCGCCTGGCCTTCCGGGGAGATGGTCCCGGGCAGGTAGTCCCAGACGCGGTCGAACCGGAACTCGGGGTGGTCGGCGACGAACCCCTCCACCAGCTCCTCGTTCTCCTTCGGCTGGATCGTGCAGGTGGAGTAGACCAGAACGCCACCCGGCTTCAGGGCCTTCGCCGCTGACTCCAGGATGGCCCGCTGGATCGGTACCAGGGCCTCCACGTCCTCCGGGCTTTTCCGCCACCGCGCGTCCGGCCGCCTGGCCAGCGTGCCCAGGCCGGAGCAGGGCAGGTCGCAGAGGACGGCGTCGGCCCGTTCCGGCATGGCCTCCCCCACCCGGCGGGCATCCAGGCAGACCGCTTCCACGATGGTCGTGCCCAGCCGCTCCGCGTTCTCCTCGATGAGCGCCACCTTGTGCGGATGGATGTCCAGGGCGATCACCCGCCCCCGGTTGTCCATGAGCTCCGCCAGGTGGGTGGCCTTGCCCCCCGGGGCCGCGGCGACGTCGATCACCATCCAGCCCGGCTGTGGGTTGAGCACCGCCGCGGCCAGCATCGACGACTCGTCCTGGACGGTGATCAGCCCCTGCTTCATCGCCTCCAGCCGCTCCAGCGAAGAGGCCGACGTGAGGTCCTGGATGATCAGCCCCTGCGGCGAATGGCGGGTGGGCTCGGTGCGGACCCCCTCCGCCGCCAGGGCAGCCGCCGCCTCCTCCCGGGTCGCCTTCAGCCGGTTGACCCGGACGGTGAGGGGCGGAACCTGGTTGCCCGCCTCCAGCAGCCGCACGGCCTCGCCCCGCCCGAACCGCTCCAGCCACTGGGCGACCAGCCACTCCGGGTAAGAGTGCTGCACCGCCAGCGCCCGGACGGGGTCGGCGGCCTCGTCCGGCCACGGCAGCCCGGGCAGCCTGCGGATCAGGTTGCGCAGCACGCCGTTGACGAACTTGGCCACCCCTTCGTGCCCGTACTGGCGCGCCAGTTCCACCGCCTGGTCCACGGCGGCGGCAGGGGGGATGCGGTCCATGTAGAGGATCTGATAGGCGGCTTCCCGGAGGATGTTGCGCACCCAGGGGTCCATCTTCTCCAGGGGCCTTGCCGCCACCTGGCCGATGGCCCAGTCCAGGGTGGCCCGGCGGCGGGTCACCCCGTAGGCCAGTTCCGTGGCCAGGGCGCGCTCCCGCCCGTCCAACTGGCTGCGGGAGAGATGATGGTCGAGGGCCAGGTTCGCGTAGGCTGCCTTGATGTCGACGTCGTAGAGCGCGCGCAGGGCCGCCTCGCGGCCGGTGCGCGGGGGCCCGGACTTGGGACGCGGCATGAACTCGCCTCCAGCGCAGGGTTGTCACTCTCTGGAGAGTGTACCGCAACCGGCGGCTCTGAGCCAAGACGGACGGATGATTTGCCTCAGGCCATCCGGAGCCGGCGCCTCCGGGGACCAGGCCGGCCCTCGGACAGCCAGGAGCAACCCGCCGGAGGAGACCCGGGCGAGCCCGAGGGGGAGCCGTCCGCCGCCGTCGCCGCTGCCTTCGCCACCGTTGCCGCTGCCTTCGCCACCTTTGCCGGCGCCTTCGCCGCTGCCTTCGCCGCCGCCTTCGCCGCCTTCGCCGGCGCCTCACCCGGTCATCTCCGGACCCCCGTGCGGGGAGTACCCCGCCCTGCCCGGATCGCGGACGCTCGCCCAGTCCCCCGGCTTTCCAGGGGGTCACCACGAGTTGGGGTAGCCGAGGCCGACCTCGTGGTTCGCCGGAAGCGGCACCGCGTGCAGTGCCGATCCCAGGTCGTAGATGATCGAGCCGTCCGACTCCTGCGCCATCGCCCCCCGGTCGAGGACGTAAGCCAGCAGTTCGGCGGCGAACTCGTGGTGGAACCGGTCCAGCGCCATGATCACCTGGGGGAACTCGCTCAGCTGCACCCGGGCATCGACGGTGGCGGTGCCGGAGCCGTACCGGATCACCGCCTCGCCCGCCGGCGTGCCCCGGATCTCGATGGCCAGCCGCTCCTCGTCCCGGTCGGAAGCGGTGACGCGGAAAGAAACAGGGGTGTGGTTCACGTTGACGGCCTCCCGCCGGAGATGTGCAGGTAGCATTCCCGCGCGCGGAGGCTCTTCACGCGGGCCATTCCCGCGAAAGCAGCGGCGTCCAAAGTGCCGCCGCTTCACCCCTCCCTGGCTTCGACTTGCGGATAAGGCGGGTAACCCGGCAGGGGGCGGTAGGGAACTTCGGGCAGCGTCACCCCCAGCTCCTCGCTCCAGGCCACGTACTGCTGCAGCACGTCAGTATCGAGGTACTCGGCCGCCACGATCAGGTGCCCAAGCAGGTAGGCGAGGCACCGCCGCATCTCTTGCAGGAGTATCTCCGGGGGCGTAGAGCCGCCCCAGGCCCGGTCTCAAACCATCCAGCTCGGTTGGACATTCCGCCGTCAACTCCCCCTCCGGTCTGTCGTTCGAGGCGGATTGTGCACCCCGCCACCCGAGCCGACTGCACATTCCGCCTCCAACGACCCCGCAGGTCCGAGGTTCGAGGCGAGTTGTGCACCCGACCACCCGAGCCGACTGCACATTCCGCCTCCACCGACCCCGCAGGACCACGGTTCGAGGCGGATTGTGCACCCCGCCACCCGAGCCGACCGCACATTCCGCCTCCAACGACCCCGCAGGTCCGAGGTTCGAGGCGGGTTGTGCACCCGACCACCCGAGCCGACTGCACATTCCGCCTCCAACTGCGCCGCGGGTCCACAGTTCGAGGCGGATTGTGCACCCCGCCACCCGAGCCGACTGCACATTCCGCCTCCAACTGTGCCGCGGGTCCACGGTTCGAGGCGGATTGTACACCCGGCCACCCGAGCCGACTGTACATTCCGCCTCCAACGCCCCGCGGGACCAGACGGGCGCTGACCAGGTGATCGCCCCATGGCGATCGAGTAGGAGGGGGCGGCTAGCCCCCGTCCTCTCACACCACCGGACATGCGGGTCCGCATCCGGCGGTTCGCCAGGATTGACGAGTCGCTTCATAGCATTCGGTCAGGCTTATCAGCCCCTGGGCACGCCAGTAGGCGTCGCCCAGGGCGCTGTTTAGTGGGCCACCTGCCATCCGCCACGGGCCTTTGCGGCTGTTGGCGAGTTGGTGGACTACCCATTCGGGCAAACCGAGGGCGCGCAACTCCCGAAAGCGCGTGCGTACACGCTTCCACTGCTTCCATACGCATGCTCGCAGCCGACGCTTCAGCCATCCTTCGAGTCTTTCAAAGGCTGACCTGGCATCGGAGAGCGCATAGTACCCAACCCAGCCCCGCAAGTAAGCATTCAGGCGCCGGATTCGGTCCTCCATGCTCTGGCTGCGGTTGCGGTCCGTCAGCGTGCGGAGCTTGTCCTTCACGCGCTTCAGGCTCTTCGGGGCCAGCCGGATGCGCACTCCCCGGTGCTTGTAGAAACTAAACCCGAGGAACTGCCGCTTCCACGGCCGGTCCACTGCGCTCTTCTCCTCGTTGACCTTCAGCCGTAACCGCTCCTGCAGGAAGTGGCGCACGCTCCTGTAGACCCGTTCTCCCGCCCGCTTGCTGCGGACGTAGATGTTGCAGTCATCGGCGTACCGGACGAAGTGGTGCCCGCGGCGCTCCAGCTCCTTGTCGAGGTCATCCAGCAGGATGTTCGCCAGCAGCGGGCTCAGCGGACCGCCCTGCGGCGTCCCTTCCTCCGTCGCCACGACTACCCCGTTCAGCATGACCCCAGCCTGTAAGTACCGCCGGATCAGCCGCAGCACACGCTTATCCGTTACCCGCCGCGCCACGCGGGCCATCAGCACGTCGTGGTTGACCCGGTCGAAGAACTTCTCCAGGTCCATGTCCACGACCCAGTCGTACCCTTCCTCCACGTACTGACGTGCCTTCCTGACCGCATCATGACCCCGCCGCCCCGGCCGAAAGCCGTAGCTGGATTCGGAGAATGTCGGGTCAAAGATCGGCGTCAGTACTTGCAGGAGTGCCTGTTGGATCAGGCGGTCCATCACGGTGGGAATCCCCAGCATCCGCTTGCCGCCGCCCGGTTTCGGGATTTCGACCCGGCGGACTGGCTGCGGTCTGTAGGTCCCCTGGAGCAGTCCCTCACGGATGCGGCTCCACTCCACGCGAATCTGGTCCCGCAGCCGTTCGGTGGGGACACCGTCCACGCCGGGAGCGCCTCCGTTCCGCTCCACCCGTTTCAGGGCGGCCAGCATGTTCTCCCTGGCCACCACCTGCTCCATCAGGTTGCTGTGCTCCCCGCGGGGTAACGTTCCGTCTTGTGCCGGCTGCCCACTCCGCCCTCTCGCCGTCCCTTGCGGCTTCACCGCTACCTCCGGCGAGCAGGTCCCGTTCGGGGTCTTCTGCGTTTGTCGCGGGCTGCTCGAACGCAACGGGTTCACCCCTTTCCTGACGTTCGGCCCTTCCCGGTTGGGGCGTCCCCCTGCCGGTACTATGGCCTTTGCTGACTTCTGCCGGTTCAGCTGCGTCTCCCGACGCAGGTTACCAGCGTTGCTGGCGTTCCCGGCAGATCTCCCCGGGTAAGAACGCTGACCTTCACCCCGCACCCGCCCCATCTACCGCACCGCCCTTTGGCAGCTTCGGGTTTTGCTGTGTTCGGCCAGCTCACCCGAGCGGCACAGCCTCCTATGGGGTTCGTGTTCCTCGGGTCGTGGCTTTGCCTCGGGCTTCCTTCAGATTCCGCCTCACGACGGACACCCTTGCCTTTGGCTAACGGGCTGGTGCTGCCTCGCCCGTAGCGGACTTTCACCGCCAAGTCAGCGCCCATGCCGGGCACACCGAGAAAACCGGCTCGCCCGCACGGGCAAGCCGGTTCGTTCCGCTAGTCATCCGACGCCATGCTCCGCAGGAACAGCAGCCGCACCAGGCTCATGATCGCCGTCGCCGCGCCGGCCACGTAGGTGAGCGCCGCAGCGTTCAGCACCTTCCTGGCGCCGGCCACCTCTTCGCGGGTCATGTATCCGCCGGTCTCCAGGATCTCCACCGCCCGGCTGGAGGCGTTGAACTCCACGGGCAGGGTGATCAGGTAGAACAGCACCGCCCCCAGGAACAGCAGGATGCCGATGTCCATCAGCATCTGGCCCGAGTAGCCGCCGAAGATGAGGCCGATGATCACCAGGAACGGCCCCAGGCTGTCGCCGATGCGGGCCACCGGCCAGATCAGGTTGCGGACCTGCAGCGGCGTGTAGGAGAGCTCGTGCTGGATGGCGTGCCCCACCTCGTGGGCGGCCACGCCGATCGCCGCAATCGAGTTGCTGGAGTAGGTCGAATCGGAGAGGCGAACCACCCGCTTCTGGGGATCATAGTGGTCGCTCAGGTAGCCCCGGACCCGTTCCACGGGCACGTCGGTGAGCCCATGCCGGTCGAGGATGTCCCGGGCGACCTGGGCGGCTGTCACCCCCGAGCGCGTGCCGACCTGCGACCACTCGTTGAACGAGCTGCGCACCCGCGCCTGTGCCCAGATGACCAGGATGATCGCCGGCAACAGGAAGATCATGGTCGGATCAAACATCGGGTAGAAGTACAAGTCAGGACCCTCCCGTCTGCGCACCCGAAGTTCCGGTCCCCAGCCCAGTGACGGCAGCCGGGTGACCAAGCCTTTGTTTATAAAGACTATGCCTCCCCCGGCGCAGGTTCGCGCTGGGGAGCCTCGGGCGGTGAAAATCGGGTACCGACCTGGACGCCGCCGCCGTTGACGAAGGACTGCGCGTCCATCCGGGCCTTGCCGTGGGGCTGGACTTCCCGCACCAGCAGGGCGCCGTCGCCCGCCGCCACGGTGAAGCCCTCGCGCCGGACCAGCGCGACCACGGTGCCGGGCTCCGCCCCCGGCTCAGGGTTCGGCACCACCGAGGCCCGCCATATCTTCAGCCTGCCCCGGGGTCCGTTGGTATAAGCGCCCGGCCAGGGGTTCAGCGCCCGAATCTGGTTGTACAGCTCCTCCGCCGGACGCGCCCAGTCGATGACCTCGTCGGCCGGCTCCAGCTTGGCGGCGTAGGTCACGCCCTCGGCCGGCTGGGGGATGCGGGGCGCGTCCCCGGCCTCCACCCGCCGAACCGTCTCCAAGAGGAGCTCCGCCCCGACCCGGGCCAGCTCGTCGTGGAGCTCGCCGCCGGTGGTGTCGGGGCCGATGGGCACCCGGGCCGTGAGGCAGACGTCGCCGGTATCCATGCCCTCGTCCATCCACATGGTGCAGACACCGGTCTCGACGTCCCCGGCCATAATGGCCCGCTGAATCGGCGCCGCCCCCCGCCAGCGGGGCAGGAGAGAGGCGTGCACGTTGATCGAACCCAGGGGACTGATCTCCAGGGCCTCCCGGGAGAGGATCTGCCCGTAAGCCACGACCACCGTGAGGTCCGATCCCAGCTCCTTCAGCTGGGCGACGACCTCGGGCCGGCGCAGCCGCCGGGGCTGGAACACCGGGAGGCCGTGCGCCAGGGCGACCTCCTTCACCGGCGAGGGCCGCAGCTTGCCGCCCCGGCCCGCCGGTTTGTCCGGCTGGGTCACCACCCCGACGACGGGATAGCCGGCTTCCAGGAGGGCACGCAGCGAGACCGCGGCGAACTCCGGCGTTCCCATGAAGAGGATCTTCAGCAAGCCTACTCCTCCTTCGCGGCGGCCGATCCCCTGCGCTCGCCGCTGACCCCGGTCGTCACCTGCTCGCCCTCTTCGGCCCCGGCCTCCGCAGCCGCCTGCCCGGCGCCCTCCGCCGACGGCTCCCCGGCGCCCTCCGCTTCGGGCTCGGGCATCACCTCGGCGACCTCAGCCTCCTCTTCCTCCTCGCCGTCCTCGGAGACCGGCCGCAGGTTGGTGCACTTGTCGGTGTAGAGGATGCCGTCCAGGTGGTCGATCTCGTGCTGGAAGATGCGGGCCAGGTACCCCTCGGCGTCGATCCACACCTTCTTGCCGGTGCGGTCCAGGGCCACCACCTGCACCTTCTCGTAGCGCCACACGTCGCCCACCATGCCCGGGATGGAAAGGCAGCCCTCCGTGCCCTTCACCCAGCCCTCGGCCTTCACGATCTCCGGGTTGATCAGCTGGTACAGCTGGCCGGACCCGTCCTGCGGGTCGACTACGATCAGCCGCTTGGAGACGCCCACCTGCGGGGCGGCCAGACCCACGCCGGGGGCCGCGTACATCGTTTCGGTCATGTCATCCAGCAGCTTGCGGATCGATGCGTTGATCTTGGTCACCGGCTTGGCCTTCTTGCGCAGGACCTCCGCCGGCTCCTTGACGATCTCGAGAATTGCCATCGAAAATGACCCTCCGTCAATTACAGTATGCTCACCGGATCCACGTCCACCGAGAGCGAGACCGACCGGGAAGCACGCCACTTCCCCCGGGCGGCGGCGAAACAGGCCTTGACCTCGGCCGCCATCGCCCGGACGTCCGGGCCCTTCAGCACCAGGTGGTACCGGTACTTGCCCCGGAGCTTGGCCAGCGGGGCCGGCGCCGGCCCCAGAATCTGCCCCCCGAAGCCGCCCTCCGCCAGCACCCGGTGCACGTTCTGTGCGGTGGCGGCCACGGCGGCCTCATCCTCGCCCGAGATCACCAGATGGATCATGTGGGCGAACGGCGGGTAATCCAGTTCCTGCCGGAAGCGGATCTCCTCGGCGAAGAAGCGGTGGTAGTCGTGCTCGGCCGCAGCCTGCAGCGCGGCGTGATCGGGCTGGTACGTCTGCACGATCACCCGGCCGGGCCGGTCACCCCGGCCCGCCCGGCCGGCGACCTGTGTCACCAGCTGGAAGGTGCGCTCCGCTGCCCGGAAGTCCGGCAGGTTCAGGCTGGTGTCGGCCAGGACCACGCCCACCAGGGTCACGCCGGGGAAGTCCAGCCCCTTGGTGATCATCTGCGTGCCGACGAGGACGTCCACCTCGTGGTCCGCGAACCGCTTCAGGATTGCGGCGTGGGCCCCCTTGCGCCGGGTGGTGTCCACGTCCATGCGGGCCACCCGCACGTGCGGATAGAGCCGCTGAAGCTCCTGCTCCACCCGTTCGGTGCCGGCCCCCAGGTGCCGGATCTTGTCGGACCCGCAGCTCGGACAGACCAAGGGCACCGGCGCCGTGTAGCCGCAGTAGTGGCAGGCCAGGTGGTCGTCGCCCAGGTGATAGGTCAGGGCGACGGCGCAGTGCACGCACTGGATCGCCTCGCCGCACGACCGGCACATGATAAATGTATTGTAACCCCTGCGGTTGAGAAAGAGAATTGCCTGCTCCCGGGCCGACAGCGTCTGGTCCAGCGCCTCGACCAACGCCCGGGAGAAGATCGAGCGGTTGCCCGCCCGCAGCTCCTCCCGCATGTCCACCAGGGTCACCGGCGGCAGCGGCCGGTTGTCGATCCGGTGTCCCAACGAAACCAGCCGGTAGACGCCGGTCTGCGCCAGGTGAAACGACTCCAGGGCCGGCGTCGCGGAGCCGAGCACGAGCAGTGCCCCCTCCAGCCGGGCCCGCTCCGCCGCCACCTCCCGGGCGTGGTAGGCGGGCGGCGGCGCCTCCTGCTTGTAGGACTGCTCGTGCTCCTCGTCGATGATGATGAGCCCCACGTTCTCAAACGGCGCGAACACCGCCGAGCGCGCTCCAACGACGATGGAGACCTCGCCCCGGCGGATGCGCTGCCACTCGTCGAACCGCTCCCCGGCCGACAGCGCCGAATGCAGCACCGCCACGTCGCCGCCGAAGCGCGCCCGGAACCGCTGGATCATCTGCGGCGTGAGGGAGATCTCCGGCACCAGGCAGATCGCGTTCTTCCCCATCTCCCGCACCAGGGCGATCGCCCTGAGGTAGAGCTCGGTCTTGCCCGAGCCGGTCACGCCGTGAACGAGCACCGGCTGCCGGAAGGCCGGCGGGGCGATGAGCTCCTGCCGGATGGACGCCAGCGCCTGCTCCTGCTCCGGGGTGAGCACCGGGGGTGGCGCCGGCTCCACGTGCTCATCGGCGAAGGGATCCCGGCGCCGGGCCACCCGGCCCGCCGTGAGCCATCCCTTTTCCAGGGCCACCCGGATCGGTCCGGCAATGGACTCGCCCAGGTCGGCCAGCACCTGCGCCCGTTCGGCCTCGCCGCCGACCCGGGCCATGTAGGCCAGGAGCTCCGCCTGGCGCGGGGCCCGGCGCCGGAGCTCGGACACCAGGGCCTCCACGTCGTCCACGTTCAGCCGGTAGTTGGTGATGGTGAGCGTCCGGACCTCCTGCCGCCGGGCCTCGGTGGGCAGCAGCAGCCGGAGGGCAGCCGGGAAGGTGGAGAGGTAGCGATCCGCCGTCCAGCGGGCCAGCTGCACCAGCGGCGCCGGGATCGGCGGGATGTCGGGAAGGAGCCCCGCGATCTCCTTCAGGGCCACCCCCTCCGGCGGCCGCTCGGCGGGACCCACGTAAAGCCCCACCAGCCTGCGGCCGCCGAAGGGAACCCGCACCCACTGGCCGGGCGTGAGCCGCCCGGCCAGGCTGCGGGGCACGAGGTAGGTGAACAGCTTATCGGTCCCTTCGGCGGTGACGTCCACCGCCACCTGGGCGAGCTCACCGCTCTCCATGGCCGCGCGCACCGTCCTCCAGCAGGGCCGCCGCCCGATCCAGGATCCGATCGGCCACCTCCCGCTTCGGCAACAGGGGAAGCTCGTCCACCGCGTCGGCGGTCACGAAGACCACCCGGTTGGTCTCGGTGCCGAACCCGGCCCCCTCGGCCGTGACGTCGTTGGCCACCACGAAGTCCGCGTTCTTGTCCGCCAGCTTCCTGCGGGCGTTGGCGATGAGGTCGTCGGTCTCGGCGGCAAAGGCCACCGTCACCTGACCGGGCCTCTTGCGCCGGCCCAGCTCTGCGATGATGTCCGGGTTTTTCACCAGGGTGATGGTGAGCTCCTCGCCCGTCTTCTTGATCTTGGACGGGGCCACCGTCGCCGGGCGGTAGTCGGCCGGGGCCGCGGCGGCCACCGCAACGTCCGCCGCCGGGAACTCGGCGAGGCACGCCTCCAGCATCTGGACACAGGACTCGACCCGGACGAGCCGGACCCCGGCCGGCGGCTCCAGGTGGGTGGGTCCGCTGACCAGCACCACCTCCGCGCCCCGGTCCCGGGCGGCTTCGGCGATCGCGTACCCCATGCGGCCGGTGGAGCGGTTGCCGATGAAGCGCACGGGATCGAACGGCTCCCGGGTGGTACCCGCCGTCACCAGCACCCGGCGCCCGGCCAGGTCGCCCCCGGGCCGGCGCTGCCTGCCTTCCCGCGCCTGCAGCAGCGCGACGGCCCGCTCGACGATCTTCGCCGGCTCGGGCAGCCGCCCCTTGCCCATGAGCCCCGAGGCGAGCCGCCCCTCCTCCGGCTCCATGATGTCCCAGCCCAACTCGGCCAGGATCCGCAGGTTCCGCTGCGTCAGCGGGTTGGCGTACATCTCCGTTTCCATGGAGGGCGCCACCAGCACGGGGCAGCGCACGCCCAGCGCGGTCACGGTGATCCAGTCGCCCGCGTGGCCGCCGGCCAGCCGTGCGATGGTATTGGCCGTGGCAGGCGCGATGATGAGCAGGTCCGCCTTGTGGGTGAGCAGGACGTGATCCACGTGGCCGTGTACCTGCTCGCCCATCAGGTCGACTTTGACCGGGTTGCCGGACAAGGCCTGGAACGTGAGCGGGGCCACCAGGCGGGTGGCCGCCTCGGTCATGAGCACGTGCACATCGGCTCCCAGCTTCACCAGCCGGGAGCAGATCTCCGCCGCCTTGTAGGCGGCGATGCCGCCGCTGACCCCGAGGAGAACCGTCTTACCGTGCAGCATCGGCGACCCTTCCTTCCGTGGGCACGTTGCACGAACAGCGCAAGGAGGGCGCCCGGGGCGGGCGCCCTCCGCGGGCGAATCGGCCGCTCATCAGCCCAGGGGGGTCGGCTTGCCGCGCTCGAAGAAGAGCTTGCCGGCCGCCAACTCCTCCAGGGCAATCGTCACGGGTTTATTGGACTTCGATTCCACCATCTGGTGCTTGCCATCCTGCAGGTCCCGCGCCCGGCGGGCCGCCAGGATGACCAGCGTGTACTTGGAATCGACGAGATGCATCAGCTGGTCAAGAGACGGCTTGATCATTCGTCGGTCAGCGCTCCCTTCTCAAGCAACGTCTCGATCAACGCGGCGCCGTTCCGGACCGTCCTGGCCTTCTCCGCCATGATGATGGCCCGCAGCTCGGCAACGGCGCGCGCCAGGTCGTCGTTGACGATGACGTAATCGTATGTAAGCCCTTCCCGGATCCATTCCGGCGCCTCCGCCAGCCGGCGCGCCACCGCCTCGGGCGACTCGGTGCCGCGAGCGGCGATGCGCTGGCGCAGCGCCTCCATGGACGGCGGGATCACGAAGACGGAGACGGCGTCTGGGTACTGCTCACGCACCGCCCGCGCGCCGACCCGGTCGATGTCGAGGATGACATCCTGCCCCTGGGCGGTCACCTCTTCCACGTAGCCCCGGGGCGTACCGTAATAGTTCCCGTATACCTCCGCCCACTCCAGGAACTCCCCGGCTGCGATGCGGCGCTCGAACTCTTCCTTGGAAATAAAGTAGTACTCTACGCCGTCGACCTCGCCGGGACGCTTGGGACGGGTCGTGCAGGATACCGAGAAGCGAATGCCCGGGGTCTCCGCCAGCAGGGCCCGGCAGATGGTACCCTTGCCGACGGCAGACGGCCCGGTGACCACGATCAGGAGTCCCTTGGGCTTATTGGGCATCTTCTACTCCTCGCCCTCTTCTTCTTCGGCCGCCGCCAGGCTGGCGTCCCGGGCCGTGAGGCGATGGGCGACGGTCTCCGGCTGGACCGCGGAGAGCACCACGTGATCGGAGTCGGTGATGACCACCGCACGGGTGCGCCGTCCGTACGTCGCGTCGATCAGCGTCCCCCGCTCCCTGGCCTCCGAGATGATGCGCTTGATCGGGGCGGACTCGGGGCTCACGATCGCCACGATGCGGTTCGCGGACACGATGTTGCCGAATCCGATGTTGACTAACCTGATCTCACCCACAACCCGGGCCTCCCTCGTGCTTACACTATTCGAGATTCTGGACCTGCTCCCGGATCTTCTCCAGCTCGCTCTTGGCCGCCACGACCGCCGCCGCCAGGTCGGCGTCGTTGGCCTTGGACCCGATGGTGTTCACCTCGCGCCCCATCTCCTGGACCAGGAAGTCCAGCTTGCGTCCCACGGCGTCGTCGGTCTCCAGCGCCCGGCGGAACTGGTCGATGTGGCTGGCCAGCCGCTGCAGCTCCTCCGTGATGTCCGCACGGTCGGCGAACAGGGCCACTTCCTGGGCGAGCCGCTGCGGATCGACCGGGTTGGTCGGCGGCAACAGCTCCTCCAGGCGGCGGGTGAGCCGCTGGCGGTACTCCTCCACCACCTGCGGTGCACGAGCCGCGGCCGCGGCCCGGAACGCCTCCAGGCGGTCCAGGCGGCCGGCCAGGTCCGCGGCCAGGGCGGCGCCCTCCCGCTCCCGCATGGCGATCAGCCCCGCCATCGCCTGCGTCAGCGCCGGCTCCAGCAGGGCCCAGATCTCGTCGTCGGAAAGCTCCCCCTCCTGAACAGAGAGGACCTCAGGCAGTCTCGCCAGCGTATCGAGCGAAAGCTCCTGATTGCTCCCGATCTCTTCCGCTAGCTGCCTCAAAGCATTATAATATGCCAGCGCCAGATCCTTGTCAACCTTTACCGCCCGGGCCTCGGCCGAGGGCTCCCACGCGACGTACACCTCGAAACGGCCCCGGGCCGTCCGCCCCTGGATCAGCCGGCGCACCCGGTCCTCCAGGGCGCTGAACTGGCGGGGCATGCGGAAGACGACCTCGGAAAACCGGTGGTTGACCGCCTTCACCTCGACGGTCACCCTGCCCGCTTCGCCGCTGGCCTCGCCCCGTCCGAACCCCGTCATACTGCGCGCCAAGGCGTCATAACCCCCTCTGCAGCGGGGCGGGCCACCGCCCGCCTTGCACCGTCTGTCGCCGCAGTATCCTTTCGGTGTCCGCGGATTCCCTTCCTGCTCAGTTTTCCCTCGGATCCAGGCAACAACCCCCTCCGACCGCAGGCCGGAGGGGGTTCACGCATCCGCACAGGTCGGGTCAGTCGGTGGCGCTCGTTCCCGGGTCCGTGGCGGTGCCGGTGCCCGGACGCGCGGGGGTGCTCCCACGGCCGTCCGTACCCGGCGCGTTCGGGGCAGGCGGTGTGCGGGGCGCAGCGGGCGCGGGCGTGGTCGGCGTGCCGGCGCGCCCCGGCACCAGGTTGCCCTGCTGCAGCCGATTCCGGAAGTTCTCCGGGCGGTTGCGCTGCCGTCCGCTGGCACCCGGCCCGGCCGAGGTGGCCCGCTGCGCCATGGTGGCCAGCTCGCTCATGAACTCGGTGACCGGACGGCCGGACCGGACCGCCGCGGTGATCTCGGCAAGGCGCGCCCGGTCGGTCTCGTCATTCACCACCCGGATGTCCGCCAGGGTCGGGCAGGCGGTGCGCACCCGCTCCAGCGGGTCGGCCGCCGTCGTCCCGGTGCGGGTGCCGAAGGCGGTCCCCGCGCGGGTGGTCGCGCCGGTCCCGCCCCGGGTGCCAGACCCCGCCATGGTGCCGGTCCCCGCAGCGGTACCGGTCCCCGCAGGGGTACCCGTCCCCGCCCGGGTGCCCGTCCCCGCCCGGGTGCCGGTTCCGGTCGTGGTTCCGGTGCCCGGCAGGGACGGGCTCTCCACCCGGCCGCCCACCACCCCGGTGGCCCCGCGCGTGGTGCCCAGGCCGGGGGTCATGACGGTGGACCCGGTGTTGCCGGGAACGGTCCCCACGTGACCGGGCGTCGTGTCGACGGTGCCGGGCGGCGTCAGCGTCCCCAGGTTGCCGGTGACGTCGCCATCCCGCTGCACGCCCGTGGACAGACCGTTGCCGGCCGCCGTCCCCGTGCCGACGCCGTTTCCGGTCGTACCCATGGGGACGCCGTTACCGCCGGCCGCACCCGTCTGCACGCCGTTCCCGGCCGCCGCGCCGTTCTGCCCGCCGGTTCCCGTCGCGGCGCCGTTCACGGGCGTGTTCTGCGACTCCCTGGGAAGCGCCACCAGCGCCACGTTGCCGATGATGACGCCGTTGGCGGTGACGTTCCGGTTGACGCCGGCCATGCCCCAGAAGGCATTTGCGCCGACGGTGTTGCCCAGGGCGGCGGCGCAGGTGTCGGCGTCGCCGGTGGTGGTGAAGAGGTTGCTCTGGTTCACCCGGTTGGCGTTCTGCGGCTGAGCCGTGCAGCCGGAGGCCAGCAGCGCGGCCGCCGCGGCCAGGCCCAGCCACTTCAGCGGCATGCGTTTCACGGCCGATCTCCCTTCCTTGCAGGTCTTGCTGGCGATGTGTGCGTCTGCGACACTGCGACCTGCGGATAGGTTGACCGGAACCCGTGAACGCTATGCTTCATGCTTCCTCCTCGACGTGCGCCCGCAAGCGCACCGGCCGGCCGAACAGGATCAGCCGGCGGATGGCCACCAGCAGTTCGCCCGCGCTGGCCAGCAGCAAGACCACCAGCCATTGCCAGGCCTGGAGCGGAGCCGTTTCGAAAATGGCAGCCAGCGGCGGCCAGTAGATCGCGAGCAGCAGCGCCGTGACCGACGAGGCGACCGCGGCCACCAGCCAGGGATTGGAAGAGAGCGGGGTCTCCCAGATGGCCCGTCGCTCGGACCGGCAGTCAAACACGTGGATGAGCTGCGCGCACACCAGGGTCGCCAGGGCCATCGTCCGGGCCGGGTTGAGCACCGCCGGGTCGTCCAGCGGTGCGACGCCGGGCGTGCCCGGCAGCGTGAAGAAGGCGATCAGGAAGGCCGTCAGGGTGCCGAGGCCGATCAGCGTGCCCCGCCCCAGGATCTTGATGCCCAGCCGGCGGGCGAAGACGCCCTCGTCGGGCCGTCGGGGCGGGCGGCGCATCACGTCCGGCTCGGGCGGGTCGATCCCCAGGGCGATCGCCGGCAGACCGTCGGTGACCAGGTTGACGAAGAGGATCTGGATCGGCAGGAGCGGCAGCGGCAGCCGCATGACCGCCGCCAGAAACATGGTCAGCACCTCGCCGGTGTTGCAGGAGAGCAGGTAGCGGATGAACTTGCGGATGTTGTCGTAGATGCCCCGCCCTTCCTCCACCGCGGCCACGATGGTCGCGTAGTTGTCGTCCGCCAGGATCATCGCCGACGCCTCCTTGGTGACGTCGGTGCCCGTGCGGCCCATGGCGATGCCGATGTCGGCCTCCTTCACCGCCGGGGCGTCGTTGACGCCGTCGCCGGTCATCGCCACCACCTCGCCCAGCTCCTTCAGGGCCCGAACGATCTGCAGCTTGTGCTGGGGCGATACCCGGGCGAACACCTGGCACTCCTCCACGGCCGCGATGAGCTCCGAGTGGCTGAGCTGGTCCAGCTCCCGGCCGGTCACGGCCCGCCCCTCCGCCCCCACGATGCCCAGCTCGCGGGCGACGGCCAGGGCCGTGGCCGGGTGGTCGCCGGTGATCATCACCGTGCGGATGCCGGCCCGCCGGGCGGCGGCCACCGCCTGCTTCACCTCCGGCCGGGGCGGGTCGATCATGCCCAGCAGGCCCAGGAAAACGAGGTTCCGCTCCAGCCGCGCCGCGGCCTCGTCGGTGGACAGCTCGGCCAGCTGATCCGGACCCTCGCCCGCGGGGAAGGAAAGGGGCCGGTACGCGACGGCCAGCACCCGCAGGGCCTGGTCAGCCATGCGCAGGTTCTCGTCGAGGATCGCCTGCCGATCCTGGTCAGTGAGGGGAACGATGCGGCCGTCTCTCAACATGTGGGTGGAAAGTTCCAGGATGACGTCCGGCGCGCCCTTCACGTGCAGCAGGTACCCGCCGTCGCCGTCCTCGGTGATCACGCTCATGCGCCGCCGCTCCGACTCGAAGGGGACCTCCAGCACCCGCCGGTAGCGGTCCTGCAGCACGGCGGGCCGGTACCCGCCCTTCTGCGCTGCGACCACCAGGGCGCCTTCGGTCGGGTCCCCCTGGACGCTGAAGACGACCTGCCCCATCCCCGGGCGGTGGCTTCTCCCCGACCGTCCGCCGGCCGCCCCGTCGCCCCGGCCGCGGCGAGCGGGCTGGGCCTGCACCAGCTTCGCGTTGGAGCAGAGCGCGGCCGACTTCAGCGCCTGGGCCAGGTCCGGCTCCTGCTGGGGGCTCACCGGTCGGCCCTCCCGCAGGAACTCGCCGGAGGGGCGGTACCCGTCGCCGGTGACGGTGTAGGACCGGCCGCCGACCCAGGCGGCACGCACCATCATCTCGTTCTTGGTCAGGGTGCCGGTCTTGTCGGAGCAGATGACCGTGGCGCAGCCCAGGGTCTCCACCGACTGCAGCCGGCGGACGATGGCGTTGCGCCGGATCATCCGCTGCACGCCCAGGGCCAGCGAGACGGTAACGATGGCCGGGAGCCCCTCCGGGATCGCGGCCACCGCGAGGGAGACGCCGGCCATGAACAGCTGCGAGATGACCGGTCCGGTCAGCCGCTCCTCCCGCAGCAGTCCGGCCGCCACCACGATCGCGCACACGATCAGACAGCCGGCCACCAGCCACCGGCCCAGCTGGGCCAGCCGCCGCTGCAGGGGCGTCTCTTCTTCTCCCACCTCCTGGATCAGGTGGGCGATGCGCCCCATCTCGGTCTGCATGCCGGTGGCCACCACCAGGGCGCGGCCCCGGCCGCGGGTGACGGTTGTGCCCATGTAGAGCATGTTCCGCCGGTCGCCCAGCGGCACGTCCGGATCGCCCACCCACGACGCCGACTTGCGCACGGGCAACGACTCGCCGGTCAGGGCCGACTCCTCCACCTCCAGCCCCGGCGCTTCCACCAGCCGGGCGTCGGCGGGGATGCGATCGCCGGGGTCCACCAGCAGCAGGTCGCCGGGAACCAGGTCCCGGGCGGAGACCGTGACCTCGCGGCCGTCCCGGATCACCCGGGCGGTGGGCGCGGCCAGTTCCTTCAGCGCCTCCAGGGAACGCTCGGCCCGGTACTCCTGCACGAAGCCGAGCACGGCGTTGAGCACGACGATGACGACGATGGTGATCGCATCCGCCGTCTCGCCCATGCCGTAGGAGATCGCGGTCGCCATCAGGAGCACGACCACCATGAAGTCCTGGAACTGCGCGAGCAGGATCCGCCACCAGGGAACCCGGGGCGCCCCCTCCAGCTGGTTGGGGCCGTACTCCTCCAGCCGCCGCCGGCACTCGGCCTCGGTCAGGCCGGCGGTCAGGTCCGTCCGCAGGGCGGCGGCGACCTCGGCCGCCCCCTTCTGGTGCCACGGTGTCGACATGCGGGCCTCACCTCTGTCCAACCGTACGCACGAGGGCAGAGGGGTAGACCGGTGGGGTGGACAAAGCGCCCGGAGCCCGGCGCGCAAAGGGGCCCGGGAATGGGAAAAGGGGCCGTCCCCGCGTCGTCCACGATGGACGGAGACGGCCCTTCCGCCTGCGACGGACTAACGGCCGAACAACCGGGAGAGCAGCCCGCGCCTGCCGCCGGCCGCGTCAAACTCGATCCGGATCACCGGACCGGGGCGGTCCAGGATGGAGTCGGTGTGCCGGACGGGGATCCGCTCCCGCTCCGACCCGCCGATTGTGTCGCCGTCGTTCAGCACGGGCCCTTCGAGGCACAGGTAATGGGCGACGTCGAAAACCCGCTCCAGCAGCTGGATGGGCTTCATCCGTGAAGACCCGCCCTCCACCTCCATCACCCCGAAGGCGTCCAGGCCGTAGGTCGCCACGAACGGGACGCCGTCATGCCTGACCAGCGCGAACTCCACCCAGAGGAAGAGGGGAAGGTGGTCGGCGGACGCCTCCGCCGCCTGCTCCCGGAAGTACTCGGCCGACTGCAGCACGCCGACCGGCCCCCAGAGGACAGCCAGCCCGCCGACGGCCTCGCTGAGGGCGGCGACGAAGTCCGTCAACACCAGGTGGCGCCGGATGGGGTCTCCCCACCCCTTCATGAGGGTGACCATCAGATGCGCCCGGTGCTGGCGGCAGACCTCCGCGGCTTCGGGCCAGAACGGATTCCGGGCGCACGCCGCCTCCAGGTCTGCGGCCGGGACGGGGGCACGCATCAGGCCCAGGACCACCGTGTGGCCGCTGACCGAGCAGCTCAGGGTGATGTCCCCCTCCCCCTCAGCCTCATCCCAGCTCACGGTGTAGCGCCCTCCGCAGCGAGCCGCCAGGCGGGCAGAGACAGCCGCGGGATCCGGCATGACCGGTTCGCGCAGGAGCAGCGACGCGAGAAGCAGCGAACTCTGGTCTCCCATGTCCCTACCTCCGAACGGTTTTCCTCCGACTTCTCCCCCTCTTCCACAAATTCCTTCTTTATCTTGACCTTTTAACTATGAAAGGAGCCGCTGCCGGCCCCTCGCGTCTAGTCCGCCGCCGCCTCGTCCGCGGACGGGGTGGTAAGCCGCCGGAAGACCTCTGCGACAGGCACGATGTCGTGGATCTCCCCGACCCGCCCGCCGCAGAAGATGAGGCCGTTCTCCACCCGCCCCTTCTGGGCGTTGCTCAGGGCGTTCCAGATGCAGTGGGAGCGGCCCTCATCCCGGTGCAGGCAGTGCTTCAGGCAGTTGGTGCAGCTGTAGGTGCCGCCGTTTTCCCGGGTGCGCGGCAGGGCCTCGAAGGGGATGTGCGGGACGATGGCGCGGCTCTTGTACCCGGTGGGGCTCCAGTCGGTCACCTGCGACCCGGTGGCCGCCAGCCACCGGGCCTTCATCTCGGCCGAGGCGGCCGACTCCTCGGTCATGGCGAAGCGAATGCCCATCTGCACGCCGTCGGCGCCCATCGCCAGGGCCCGGAGCACGTCCTGCCGGGTCAGCAGGCCGCCGGCGGCGATGATCGGCCCGGCGAAGCCCGCCTCCCGCAGGGCCGCCCGCACCGGCGGAAAGAGCTCCCAGGTGGAGATCTCGGGATCCTCCGGCCCCAGGTGGCCGCCGGCCTGGCCGCTCTCGACCACCACGCCGGCGACGCCCGGGGTCCGGGCGACGATGCGGGCCGCCTTCACCGACGAGATGATGCAGAAGCCCGGAATGCCCGCCTCGTGCAACTTCTTGAACGGCCCGCGGGCAAACCCGGCGCCGATGGCCACGTAGTCCACCCGCTCCTCGATGCAGACGTCCAGCAGCCGGTCGAAGAGGTAACCGGCGTACATCAGGTTGACGCCCACGACCCCGTCCGTGAGGGCCTTCGCCGCGCGGATCTCCCGGCGCAGCTCCCCCGGCGGGATGCCCATCCCGCCGATGGTGCCGACCCCGCCGCACTCCGCCACCGCGGCCGCGAGCCGGTGCAGGGCGATGCGCACCGACATGCCTCCCTGCACGATGCAGTACCGGGCGGTCTTGTGGCCAACCTGCAGCGAGGGCAGGTTCATATCGTCCAACCCCTTTTGGATCCACGTATTAGAAGCTGGTCTTCATTCTACCCGGGCAGGGCGGAACCATCCTCTGCCCGGGGGCACATCTTGGGATCTGCCCGCGGGCAGACCTGCGGGGGGCATCCGGCAAATGACAGGGGAGGGGCGGCCGTGGTAAGCTTAAGGTAGAAACAGACCAGACGAAGGAGCCCAATGGATGGCATTTGACAGCAAGGTCATGGCAGCCGTCGTGGAGGAGTTGAACCAGCGCCTGCTCGGCGGCCGCATCAGCAAGATCTACCAACCGGAGCCGGACGAACTCGCCCTGCTCTGCTACGCGAACGGGGAAAACCACCGGCTCCTCCTCTCCGCCCATCCCCGCCACGCCCGCGTCCACCTGACGCAGATCGAAAAGCGCAACCCGCCGACCCCGCCCATGTTCTGCATGCTGATGCGCAAGTACGTGGAGGGCGGCCGCATCGTCGCCATCGAGCAGGCCGGGCGCGACCGCATCTGCCGCATCGCCATTCGCAACGCGGACGAGCTGGGCAACCCGGTCACCTACCTGCTGGTGGCCGAGGTGATGGGCAAGCACTCCAACCTCGTCCTCCTGAACCCGCAGGGGCGCATCATCGACGCCATCCGGCGCATCACCGAGGAGGTGAACCGGCACCGGGAGCTGCTGCCCGGCCTGCCCTACATCGCCCCCCCGCCGACGGGCAAGCTGGACCCGGCCGCGGCGACCGGGCCGGTCCTGGCCCAGGCCGACCCGGACCTGCCCGCGTGGCAGGCGGTGCTGGAGCGGGTGGACGGACTGGGCCCGCTCCTCTCCCGGGAGGCGGTCTGCCGCGCAGGGGCGCCCGCGGACGCCCCGCTGCGGGCGGTGGATCCCGACCGGCTGGCGGCGGCGGTGCGGGAGCTGGCAGACGCCCGGGACTGGTCGCCCCGGCTGCTCTACGACCCGCAGGGGCGGCTGAAGGAGTTCCACGTCCTGCCCCTCCGGCACTGGCCCGGCCGGGCCGAGGACGGGTTCCCGTCGGTCTCCGCCTGCCTGGACGCCTACTTCGGCCGGCGGGCCGAGGAGGAGCGGTTCCTCTCCCTGCGGGGGAGCCTGGCCCGCCTGGTGCGGGACGAGATCGCCCGGGTGCGCCGGAAGCTCCACGCCCAGGAGGAGTCGCTGGCCGCGGCGGAGTCCGCGGAGACCTACCGGCTGCAGGCCGAACTGATCACCGCCAATCTGTGGCAGATCACCAAGGGCATGACCGAGGTCCGGGTCGTGAACTACTATGACCCGGAGGGCAGCGAGATGGTGATCCCCCTGGACCCGGCGCTCAGCCCGAGCGAGAACGCCCAGGCCTACTACCGCCGGTACCAGCGGGCCCGCAGCGGCCTGGCGGCCATCCAGGAGCAGCTGGCCCGAAGCCGGGCGGAGCTGGCCTACCTGGAGCAGGTTGAGGTTACGCTCGAGCAGGCCGAGTCGCTTCCGGACCTGGAAGAGGTCCGCCGGGAGCTGGCCGCCGAGGGCTACCTGCGGGAGGGCGCATCCCGGCGGGGATCCGAGCCGGGGCGGCGCCAGGCGGCGGGCGACGGCAAGGAGCAGGCGCTGCAGCGGCCGATCACGCTGCGCTCCTCCGACGGCCTGGAAATCTGGATCGGCCGCAACAACCGGCAGAACGACTACCTCACCCTGAAACTCGCCAGTCCCCAGGACCTGTGGTTCCACACCAAGGAGATTCCCGGTTCACACGTGATCCTGCGGGTGCCGCCGGGGAAGGAGGTGCCGGAGCGGTCGATTCTGGAGGCGGCGGCGCTCGCGGCCTACCACTCGAAAGCCAGGCAGTCGTCGGGCGTGCCCGTGGACTACACGGCACGGAAACACGTGCGCAAACCGGCCGGCGCCAGGCCGGGGATGGTCATCTACGACAACCATAAGACCCTTTGGGTGACGCCAGATCCGGAACGCTTCCCCATCCTGGGACGGGGGTGGTCCGATGGGGTACAAGGAACTGGACGCCATGATCCGGAGAGTGGCGGCGGTGATCATCGCCGAGACGGGCATCCCGAAGGTGCGCCCGGGTCGCCATGAGATCTGGCTCACCTTCGTCCGCCGCACAGGGACGTCCGAGGAACGGGTGATGCCCGGGCGCAGGGACGTCCGCTCGGTGATGACCGGCCAGGAGCTTGCCCACGCCGTGGCGGAGAGCATCGTCCTGACCGTGTTCGGCGGAGAGATCCAGGTGGTCGACCAGCTCCCCAACGTCAAGCTGCGGCTGCTGGACCGGAGGGCCGACCTCCACCTGCCGGGGGCGCCGCCCCTGGACCAGGACGGGCAGGTCTGGCTGCGGGTGACGGTCCGGCGCAGCGAACCGGGCCTTCTGGAGCGGCTGTTCGGCCCCCGGGTCCATACAGGGTAAACGGTGTACAAAGGAGAAGCGGGATCCGCCCGGCCGGTCCGGCAGGAGACCGGTGAGCGGATCCCGTAATGTCCTCTGAAATCATTCTACCACCACGGGGGAGGCGGGCGCATGTCGTCAACCGTGTACCTGAACGGTCAGTACGTCCCGTATGAAGAGGCGAAGATCCCGGTGGAGGACCGGGCCTTCCTGTTCGCCGACGGCATCTACGAGGTGGTGCGGGTCTACGGCGGCCGGCCGTTCGACCTGGAGCCGCACCTCCGGCGGCTCGCCCGCAGCGCCCGGGAGCTCCGTCTGCCTGAGCCCGACCTGGAGGGGCTGACCCGGGTGACCCACGAGCTCATCCGCCGCAACGGCGTGGATGAGGGGACCGTCTACTACCAGATCAGCCGGGGCGTGCACGCCCCCCGTGCCCACGCCTTTCCTGGCCAGCCGGTGGAACCGACGGTGCTCGTGCTCACCCACCCGCTGACGCCCGAGGCGGTGGCGGCGGGCGAGCGGCGTCGGCAGGAAGGGGTCACGGCCATCACGGTGCCTGAGCAGCGGTGGGCCCGGTGCGACATCAAGAGCGTTTCGCTCCTGCCCAACGTCCTGGCCAAGCAGCAGGCCGCCGAGCAGGGGGCCTACGAGGCGCTCTTCGTCCGGGACGGCTTCGTCATCGAGGGCAGCAGCAGCAACGTGTTCGCGGTCATCGACGGGGCCATCGTCACCTATCCGGCCTGCAACTATATCCTGAACGGCATCGCCCGCCAGCGGGTCATCCGGGACGCCCGGTCGCTGGGGTACACCGTGCTGGAGCAGGGGATTCCGCTGGCGGCCCTGGATCGCTGCCAGGAACTGTTCGTGACCTCGACCACATCCGAAGTGACGCCGGTGGTCGCCGTGGACGGCAGGCCCATCGGCGACGGCAAGGTGGGGCCGGTGGTGCGGGCCCTGCAGCAGGCCTACCGCGCCGCGGCGCGGGGGTAAGTATCCGACGGGAGAGAACCGGCGGGCCTGGGCCTCCAGGCCCGCCGGAGCGCGCTCACCGCCCCGCCGGCCCGGCGAGGAACCGGACGCAGGGCGCGATCACCTGCTCCAGGGCCGCCGCGGAGGCCTTCCAGTCCCCCGGCACGTTGAACCCGTGGTCCAGCCCCGGGATGACCGCCCACTCGGCGTCCGCCCGCTTGCGCGCGGCGCCGCACTCCGTCATGTGGTAGACGGGATCGTTGGTGCCGATGACCACCAGCGTGCGCAGGTCCCCCACCGGCTCGGTCAGGAACTGGGGAACCGGCGTCAGGATCAGCAGCGACACCCGGTACCCTGCCAGGCTGCGGGCCAGCGGCAGGGCGATGGCTGAGCCGAGCGACTTGGCGGCGATGCAGATCTCCCGGTAGCCCCTGGGCAGCACCTCGTCCAGGGCCGCCCGGACGTCGGCCAGCATCGCCGGCCCGTCGACCTCACCCCCCGTCAGCTGGAAGGCGTAGGCAGTCGAGAGCACGTCCCAGCCCGCCTGCACCGCGGCCTGCTTCAGGTAGAAGAAGGCCGGCGCATCGCAACTGTAGTTGTTCCCGGGCAGCAGGACCAGCAGCCGCTCGCTGCCCTTTTCGGGTCCGGCCAACCGGTTCTGGATCGTCACGCCGGCACCCGAGGGCGTCGGCACCGCTTCCATCCGCATCCGCGAGTCCCCTCCTCTCCACAGGCACCCGTCTGCGCCACCGGGTCATGCATGCATGTCAGGCGGCGGATCCCCGGCGTCCTGCGACCCTCCGGGCGGGCCGCCCGGCGCCGGATCCGCCTCCCGCCGGCGGGCCAGGGCGGACCGCAGCCAGGCGGGCAGCTGCGGCAGCACCAGCTCCAGCCCCGGGGCGGTGCCCTGCCGGCGGGCCTCCCACCAGGGTCGGAGCGCCTCCCGGAAGACCGGGATGGCCGTCACCCCTGCCTCCACCTGGGACTCCGCGAACGCCTCGGCGTCCTCCGGGCGGCCCAGGTACTCCAGATAGAAGCAGGTGGAGGTGTGGATCAGGGTCTCCACCCAGCGGGAGGTCGGATCCCCGTAATGCCGGGCGAACCCGCCGGCCGGGGGGCAGTCCCTCTCCACGAAGGCGCACTCCCCCGGCACCTGCCCGTGCTGCCGCTGGATGTCGTCCAGCACCGGGTGGCTCGCCTCGTGCTGCGCCCAGACCAGCAGATCCACCTGCCCTGGCGGTTGATCCCCCTGGGCCGGGCAGACGGCGTAGGTCTCCCGGACGGTGGCCACCCCCACCCCCCGGAGCCCGGCGCCGTTCATGTTCCACAACGGCACCAGGACGACCTCGTAGGGAAACCGGCCCCAGAAGAGGCGCTGGAACGGCTCGATCTGCGCGTCCGCGAGGCGGGACGACAGGTCGCGGACCACCTCTTCCCAGCGAGGGGCCTGCTCCTGTAGCAGCGCGCCGACCCGCAGGTCGCGCCAGACCGACCGCAGGGCCTCCGCCAGGGCCGTGCGGTCCACCGCGGCGAACCAGGCCTCCACGAAGGGCGGCACCCCGTCCGGACAGCTGTCGTCGAAGTCCGGCGGCGGGCCGAGCTGCACGGTGTGCATCGCCAGCCCCAGCAGCTGGTGCTGTGCGAAGGCCTCGCACAGCCGCCGCACCCCCGGGTGAGCCGCATGGTCTGCCAGGCGCCGCCGGGTGTCGGTGACCAGGGGATGCTCGTCCTGCCCGGCGGGCGGGAGACCGCCGGCCGTGAGCGCCGCCGACAGCGTGAGCAGGCGGGGATCCAGTCGCACCTCCATCGCGTGCCCCCCTCAATCCTTATACGGATCGAACTCGTCCGCTGCAGCCATCACCACACAGACCGGCGCCAGCACGTGGAGGACCTTCAGCGTCGGCGCGTGCCAGCGCAGCACCTGCCGGAGCGGCCGATACACCTGAGGCGCCTCGTCGGCGTCGCCCCCCACGAGGGCCACCCCCGCCTGGGCGAGCCGCCGCCGCACCGCATCCATGTCCACGGCGCCACCCGTCCGGATCCGCCTTCCCCGGTGCCGCTTCCACCGGCCCGCGGCCTGCGTGCGGGACATCACCCGGCCGGCGCCGTGGACGGTGCTGTACAGGGCCGCCCGGGACTCCGGGTGGTCCACGCCCTGCACCACCACGGCGACGTCGCCCATCGACCCGCCAATGAAGCCCAGCTGACCGGGGAAAAGCGGAGTCGCCCCCTTGCGAATCACCCAGCCCTTCACGCCGCCGTGCTCCTCGAACCAGGCGAAGTTGTGGTGGTTGTGCACCGTAAAGGTCGGCCGCGCGCCCAGGATCCGGAGCACCTGGTCGACCACGTAGTCCCGCCCGGCATAGGCGTACCGGCCAGCGAGCTTCATGGCGGCGATGTAGGCCTGTCCCAGTTCCGAGTCCGCCGGGATGAGGGTCGGAGGCTGGTCCATCGACTCCCCGGGGGCCCCGGCGTCCCAGGGGCGGCCGGCGGCCAGGTTCAGGAAGCCGCTGGCCGTGCGGTGGCCAAAGCCCCGGGAACCGAAGTGCACCGCCACCCAGACCGGTGCGTCGTCGGCAATGGGATCGCCCAGCTGCCAGCCCTCGGGCACCTCAGCCATGATGTCCACGTAGTGGTTGCCGGCCCCTACGGTGCCCAGTTGGTCCCGGGCCATGGACTTCAGCGACTGGAGCGGGCGCACGTCCCGCCAGGTGGGGTCGTCAAACAGCTCGTGGTCCACCGGGTCGGGATTCTTCCGGCCCAGGCCGAACGCGACCCGGCGGTGGATCTCGGCGGCGATGCGGTCCTTCTCCCGCCGGATCTCCCCGTACACCAGGTCGGTCCGCACCGCCTTGTTGCCGCATGCGATGTCGTAGCCCACGCCCGAGGGCGAGACGAACCGCTCGTAGAAGAGCACACCGCCGATGGGCTGGCTGTAGCCCTTGTGGCCGTCGGCCATCAGGGCGGCCCCCACGGCCCGGCCCGCCTCCGCGCAGCGGCCAAGCTGGGCCAGGGTGTCCCGGTCGTGCTCCCCGAAGACGGGATATCGCTCCCACAGCGTAAACGGCATCGCAACACACCCTCCCGATTCCCTGGTTCCCTGGTTCGCTGCCCCTCGGCGGACTTCCTCTCTGGACGCCCCCCGCCCCGCGCACACGGATGACGGCCGACGCTCCCGGGCAGGGCCCCGGGCGCGCGCAGACCGCCCTGCTCGTGGCAGGGCGGTCTGCGTTTCCGTTGCTCACCCGAAACAGGCCAGATCCGGCCGGGGCGGGCTCATCGCCAGCAGCCGGGCGATGCGGAGCCGGGTCGGCGGGTGGCTGCTGAGGAGGGCCGCCCAGCCCGTGGGCTCCTGGGGCGCAGGGAAGCCCAGGAGCCGCTGCCACCAGGCGGGCTGGTTGAGCCGCTCCAACCGGCCCAGCGCCCGGGCCATCCGCTGCGGCGAGCCCACCAGCTCCGCCGCCCCGGCGTCGGCCAGGTACTCCCGCTCCCGGGAGATGGCCATGCGCAGGACCAGGGCGACCGCCGGGACGCCGGCCGCGATCAGGAGCGCGGCGGCCAGCTCCCCCAGCCCCACCGGGAACCCGAGCAGCCACGCGAAGACGACGCCGAACCGGCCGATCTCCGCCAGGGCCGTCGCCGCGCCGGCGAGGCCCGCCGCCACCATCTGAAGCGGCAGATCGCCGTGGCGGATGTGCGCGATCTCGTGAGCGATGACCGCGGCCACCTCGTCGGGGGGCATGTACCGCAGCAGCGGGGCCGTCACGCCGATGGCGCTGCTGCCGGCGGTGGCCACTGCCACGGCGTTGACCATCCTGCCCGGCAGAAGGTACAGGCGGGGCGTCGGCAGCCCGGCCCGCCGGGCCAGCGCGTCCACCAGTTCGTACAGGTCCGGGGCCTCGAACCACTGGATCGGGCGGCCCCCCATCTGCCGCAGCGACGCCCACCTCCGGCCCCGGTACGCGGCGGTGCTGGTGAGGAGCGAGACGGCAATCACCACCGCGGCGCCGAAGGGCCCCACCGTGGTCAGGCCCACCAGGGCAGCGAGCAGGAAGAGCGCCACCAGGCAAACCGTCGTGCGGAACGTGAGCATGAGGCCACCACCCCCCTTCCCTTTGATTGTGCGGCAAAGGTCAGGGAAAGTCAATATCTGGTCCGGCGTGCCCAGCGCTCCGGCAAGACGCGGCACCGTCCCGTCGACCCGCGGGCACTGACGGCCACCCCGGGCCGCGCCAGGCGTGACCGCCCGGGGGAAGGAGTGAACGGCCTCCTGTGGAAGCACATAGAATATTCGCTCGCAACACATCTTGACCAAGGGGGGCCTGCCCGCAGGCAAGAGGCCGCCGGCGGCCCGGTGGCAAAACATGGGAGGGGATGACTTGACGCAGACAACACCGGTTGAACCCGAACCGATCGCACGGGTGCGCGCGGCGCTGCGGGCCGCCGGGGTGGAGGGCGAGATCCGGCTGTTCGGCAAGCTGCTCACCACAGCCCAGGCGGCTGCGGACGCACTCGGCGTGGACCTCGGCCGCATCGCCAAGTCCGTCCTGATGTTCGCCGGGGGCGAGCCGGTGCTGGTGGTGGCGGCCGGCGACCGGCGGGTGGACCGCAGGAAGGTCCGGGACCGGCTCAACCGGGGCAAGGTGACCCTGGCCGGGCCGGAGGAAGTGCTGGCGGTGACGGGATTCGTGGCCGGCGGGGTCGCCCCCGTGGGGGCCCTGCATCCGGTGACGGTGCTCCTGGACGAGAGCCTCCGCCGCTTTCCGGACATCTGGGCGGGCGGAGGCGTTCCTGAGGCGCTGCTCCGGATCCGGGTGGACGACCTGCCCCGCGCCACCGGAGGGGTCTTCGCGGACGTCGTGCAGGATCCGGCTCCGGCATAGCCGTTCGGCCCCGCCGTATCCTTTTTCCCCCGCCGTGCGGGGTACCGGGTGAGCGGACACGACGGGAGGGATCGGACGATGGAGAACGTCCGAAGCCTGCAGGACCTGGGGCGGCCGGTGGAGGAGGCGCGGAAGGCCCGGACTGCGCGTTCGGCTACTTCCACCGCGACTGAGGCGACGGCCCGCCCGTTGACATATAACGGCAGAGGAGGGTGAGAACGGCGGTCCGGCCGGCATGGTCCCCTGCGCCCCATCTTGACTCTGGCCGCGTACTGCGGCACCATCTATGGAGGGGCCCAGGCCCCCGCACCCCGACCGTGTGGCCGAGGGCTGACACGGTCCGGGCGACCTCGCTTTCGGAAGGCGCCGGTGTAACCGCGCAGTGCAGAACAGGAGGGCGCACATGTACGAGTTTCAGGGCCGCGACTGGACTGAGCTGGCCAGAGCGTGGGGCATCTCGCTGGAACACGAGGACGACGAACTCGCCGCCCGGGTCCGCCACTACATGCGCACACACGTCTCGGCTGACGCCACGCCGGACCCCGCCATGGTCGCAGACCTCAGGCGGTTCGTGGCCGGTTTCTGCGAAAACGCCAAGGAACGGCCCGATGCGCCGCTGTGGCAGGGCCTGCGGGACATCCAGCACGACCTGACCTTCGTGCAGTTCTGCGACGTGCTGCTGCGCCACATGTGGTGCTGAGGCCGGGGTGAAGGTCGCTGATCCGCCGGTGACGGGGTGACCGGCGCATCAGTGACCTTCATCGCGCGCTGGGGCCTTCCGTCCCCCGCGCTCTGCTACAATGGGAGCCGGGGGTGACAGCATCCATGAACCGATCCTTCCTGGTGCTGAACCTTGACGACACCCTGACCTGGCAGCCGGCCCTGCTGGCGGCCCCGCACGAGTGGATCGACCTCCGGCACCTGCCCGGGAAGAACGCCTGCGCCACGCCGGAGGCCCTCGCCGCCATCGCCGCCGCCCTCGCCCCCCACCAGGAGGTCCCCCTGTGCTTCTGGGGCGCGGGCGAATACCACTACGTCACCCTGCTGCGGCTCCAGGCCCTCCGCCGGCCGGTCACGCTCGTGCTCTTCGACCACCACCACGATGCGGCGCCGCTGCAGGGCGATCTGGTCACCTGCGGCAACTGGGTCCGCCACGCGCTGAACCTGCCCTGGGTCAGGCGGGCGGTGTGGGTCGGCGGCCGCCACCCCGAGATGCAGCTCTACCTCCCCCACCCGCGCCTCCTGCGGGCAGCGGAGCCGACGCCGCCCGAGCCCTTCGCCGAGTGGGCTCTCCAGGCCATCCCCACCGCAGACGTGTACATCTCCATCGACAAGGACGTCCTTACGGGGGATGACAGCGCCACCACCTGGGGCGCAGGCGACCTGGCGCTCGCCGAGCTCATGGACTGGCTGAAGGCACTGGCGCGGCACCGGCGGATCGTGGGGGCCGACGTCTGCGGCGAGTGGAGCCTCTCCCCCGCCCAGGTGTTCCCCGGGCCGCAGGACAGGCGGGCCATTGCACGGAACCAGCGGGCCAACCTCGCGATTCGCGACCTGCTGGCACCGGCCCTCGTGCCCGGCGCTCCCGCCGCCCCGAGCCGAACGGGCTGACGGCCCGCAGCAAGCTCCAGCGGAGGCGCCGCCCGCCGCGAAGGCGCCCGGCGGTTACCCACCGGCGGCTACTCTGCCCGCCCCAGCGCCTCCCCCACGGCCCGGACCAGCAGCGCCGCCGCCTCGGCGCGGGTGGCGGTCCGGTCGGGTCGGAAGGAGTAGCGCCCGTCCGGCTCGGGGTACCCGGCGATCCACCCTGCCCGAACGGCCTCGGCCACGTGCCGGGGCATCTGCCATTGGGCCGCGTCGGCAAACCACCGGCCGGCGATCTGCGCCGCCCCATCCGTCATCGGCACGGGGGTGGCCAGGGCGTCCGCCTCACGGCCGAGCGCCCGCACCAGCAGCACGGCGATCTCCTCCCGCAGGATGGGCCGGTCCGGCTCGAAACGGCCCTGCGGGTACTCCTGCGGCCGGACGATCCCCGCGGCCGCCGCGGCGCCCAGGTAGCCCGCTGCCGCCACCCAGTGGCCGGACGTATCGGTAAAGCCGCCACCGTCGCCGGGTCGCAGCTCCAGCCCCAAGGCGGAGACCAGCATCCGCACGAAAGCGGCCCGGGTGAGTTGGGCGTCGGGACGGAAGGTGCCGTCGCCGTAACCGGAGACCACCCCGGCGTCCAGGAGCCGGGCGATCGGCTCAGCCGCCCAGTGGCCGTCCACGTCGATCTGCCCGCCCACGGACCGGGCCAGGTAGAACTCGCCCCCCACCTGCCGGAGCTCCGCACCGGTCAGTGCGGTGACAAACGCCACATCCAGGTAGGTCTGCCCCAGCCGCTGCTGCACGGGCAGGGCCAACTGCAGCGGCGCGCCCGCCGCGCTGGCAGCGACGCTCCCCAGGCTGTATTCGCCCGCCAGGGTCCCGGCCGCGGCAGGCTGCGCCCCGCCCTCCTCTGACGCCGGATCCGCCCCGCGCCACCAGGTGCGGCCTACGGACGTCAGCTGCTCGGGCTCCAGCCCCCAGGCGCGCAGCACCGACTCGGGCACCAGCACCGCCCCTGCCGAGTGGATCAGGGCCGGTTCGGCCACGGGCCTCCCGCGCACCACCAGCGGCACGGCGCGGAACGGCTGGGTCTGCGGCTGGCGGATAACCTCTGCGCCGGTGAGGAACCCGGGCCACTCGGCCTCCAGGCCGCCCGGCGTCACGACCAGCAGGTCGGCTGGCCCCCCCTGGTACCCCAGGGGCAGGCGGAAGCGGAGGACCGATTCGGACTCGCGCACCAGCCCCTGCACCGGCAGCCCGCCCAGGAAGACCCGCACGCCCTCCGGGAAGGCGTGGCCCTCCAGGCGGATGGCATCCACGGTCCCGTCGGCCGGATGGTAGGTGATGACCCGGCGGGTCAGCATCGGCCGGGCCTCAGGCGCCGTCTGGAAGGACCAGGTGTACTGGAACGGCTCCGGTCCCGACCCGTGGTTCACCTGGCCGGACAGCGTGACGACGTACTGGGCGCCGGGTCGGAGCGGCCGCACGGGAATCACGGCCACCGTGTCCTCCAGCTCCGGGTCCCGCTCCGGGTCATACAGCAGGACCCGCACGGTCCCTTCGGGGCCCGTGAGGCGCGCGTCGAGAAGCCGCAGGGCGGCCGGCCTGCGGCCGAAGGTCAGGGTGATCGGGTAGCCCACCGGTCCCCGCACCCCGGGGTAGAGCGCCAGCGGATCGGGGGTCTCCAGCCCCTCCCAGAGGGGCGGGACGTCCGTCGCACCGGGGGCCGGCCAGCGGACCACCCGGTCTGCGGCGGTGTACGGCCCCAGGAGGGCCACGTTGGCCGACAGCGCCCCGCCGCCTGCCACGGCATACCCCATCTGGGTCATGCCGGGGTGAAGCAGGGGGATGCGGTGGTACAGCGTGTCCATCCACCCGGCTACCGCGTCCTCCGCCCGCCGGGTGAAGTTGATCACCTCCGCGACCCCGCCGTCGTAGGCGAAGTAGCGGGCCCGGCCGCCAGGAGTCTCGGCGACGAAGCCGGGCGAGTCGGGCAGCTGCCGGTGCGCGTCCGCATCCGCCTGGGCGGGGTTGCGCACCAGATACTCCGCCTGCAGCGCGGCCGCGGCGATCAGCCGGGAGTCCAGGGCCACCGGCGGGACCCCTGCGGCGGCGCGGTACTGGTTGACCGCATCCCGGGCGGCCTGCTCCTCCGAGCGGGGCGCGGGCAGGACCGGCAGCGCCCCCGCCCTCACGGTGAAGACGAACTCCGACGTCACCGGGGCGTACACGTAGCCCCGCCGGTCCGGCACGACGTGGATGACCATGCGCACCCGGTGGTCGCCCGGCGCGAGCGGCTCCGGCGGGTCGTAGTACACCAGCCCGGACTCGTCCCACCGGGCCGTCACCTGGCGGCCGTCCAGCCACATCTCCACGGCCACGATGCGGTCCCCCGGCTCCAGGTTCAGCCGCTGCGCGATGCGGGGCGCCGCCCAGCCCACCGCGCCCTGGGGCACGGCCGGGTAGTAGGTGAACGCCAGCGCGGATTCGATCCAGAAGATACAAAGGAGGATGGCCGCCAGCGCGCGCCACGCGATCCGCCGCACGGTGACCACCTCCTGCAACACGTAAGACGCTCAGAAAAGCGGACAAGTTTCGATACCCGGGGACCGCGGGCGTGCCCTGTGGGGTGCGCGTGACAGGCTGCGTCGCGAACGGATGCATGCCGCCGTGAACGGGTGCGCCACGGACCTCGTCAAGAAGTTCGAGAGCCGCGCGAGAAGCGCGGGCTACAGCGCCGGTCCGATGGAGGTGTCCCCATGTGCCTGCCGCCTGAAGACGGGATCTGATCCTGATCGGGGTCGCCTTCCGCCGGGCCAGGGGCCGCCGCCGGGCAGGCTTCTGGGTGGCGAACGTAATCGGGGCCGCTGTGCTCAGCTCCGTCCTGCAGGTGATCTTCAGCATCGTGGTGCTGCGCAGGCCGATGCCCCGGTTCTAGCCGTTCCGGCTCCACAGTGACGGATCGAAAAGGGCGGTTCCCCCGCACGGCGGGAACCGCCCTTGCTTGATTCAGCCATCAGTCGTCGCCGCCGGTCCGGGGCTGCCGCTCCCTGCGGGCGACGCCGGTCTCGTAGGCGGCCTGCTCCACCGCAGCCGCCACGGCCTCGACGACCCGCTTGTTGAAGACCGAGGGGATGATATACTCGGCGTGCAGTTCCTCGTCCGACACGACGGACGCGATCGCCCGGGCCGCGGCCAGCTTCATGGCTTCGTTGATCTGCCGCGCCCGGCAGTTCAGGGCGCCGCGGAAGATGCCCGGGAAGCAGAGCAGGTTGTTCACCTGATTCGGGTAGTCCGACCGGCCCGTGGCCATGACGGCCACGTACGGGGCAGCCTCGTCGGGGTCGATCTCGGGCACCGGGTTGGCCATGGCAAAGACGATCGGATCCTTGGCCATCTTCTTGACGTGCTCGACCTTCAGCACGTTGGGGGCCGATACACCGATGAAGGCGTCGGCGCCCTCGATCGCGTCATCCAGGGTGCCGTGCCGGTTCTCCGGGTTGGTGTGCTCGGCGTACCACTGCCACATGGGGTTTTCGTACGTCTTGCCCCGCTCGATGATGCCCACCCGGTCCACGCCGACGATGTTGGTGATGCCGGCTGCCATCAGCATCTTGGAGATGGCCACCCCCGCCGCGCCGATGCCGCAGACGACGACCCTGAGGTCTGCGAGCTCCTTGCCCACCACCCGGGCCGCGTTCATCAGCCCGGCGAGCACCACCACCGCCGTGCCGTGCTGGTCATCGTGGAAGACCGGGATGTCCAGCTCCTCCTTCAGCCGCTCCTCGATCTCAAAGCAGCGGGGCGAGGAGATGTCCTCCAGGTTGATGCCGCCGAAGGCCGGCGCGATGGCCTTCACGATGCGCACGATCTCGTCGGGGTCCGTGGTGTCCAGGCAGATCGGGAAGGCGTCGACGCCGGCGAACTGCTTGAAGAGCATCGCCTTGCCTTCCATCACCGGCAGGGCCGCGGCCGGCCCGATGTTGCCGAGCCCCAGCACCGCCGTGCCGTCGGTGACGACGGCCACCGTGTTCCGCTTGATGGTCAGCGTAAAGGCCTTCGCCGGATCCTCGGCAATCGCCCGGCAGACGTCGGCCACCCCGGGGGTGTAGACGACCGACAGGTCGTCCCGGGTCTTCACCTGCACCCGGGGCTTGACCTCGATCTTGCCGCCCAGGTGGGCGAGAAAGATCCGGTCCGAGACGTTGACCACCTTGACGCCGGGGAGCGCCGCCAGCGCCTGGACGATCCGGTCGCCGTGCGCCCGGTTCTCCACCGCGATGGTGATGTCGCGCACCACCACGTCCCGCCGGGACTGGATGAGGTCCACCGCCACGATGTCGCCACCGCTGGCGCCGATTGCCGTTGCGATGTAGGAGAAGATCGAACCCGTATTCTCAATCTCCAGCCGCACAATGATCCGCATACTGGCCAGTCGCTGAGCCACAGGGGACAGCCTCCTTCTTGGGGGCGCACGCAGAATTACGCTAAGCCGAGGATTATTATAGCAAGAACGTGTGCCGGGACAGGGGGGCTGATGTAAAATAGGGTCCAACTCCCATCCCGGGGCCAATCAGGGATAGGTACGAAGAATTAGGCGCATAGGGCGCAGATCCTCCTTCTTAGCCCCCCTGTCTGAAGAAGTCCACAATCATCTGGAACAGCCGCTCGGTGGCCGGGCTCCAGCCCGGATTCGGATGGCGGAAGGCCAGGCTGGTGGTGCGGGCCATGCGCGGCATCCCCTCCACCTCGACCCGGACCACGGTGCCCAGCGCCAGCTCCCGCTCCACGGCGGAGGCCGGCACGAGCGCGCAGCCAAAGCCGGCCTCGACCATGAGCGTGACGGCCTCGTGGGAGTCGAACTCCATGGTGACGTTGGGGTAGACCCCGGCCTGTTCCAGCATCGCGTCCACGAAGGTGCGGAAACGGGACGGGGCCTGGAACGAGATCAGGTCGATCTCCCCCAGCTTGGCCAGGGGCAGCGGATCGGGGAGCTCCGAGCGCCGGCCGGGCGCGCAGACCAGCACCACCGGGTCCTCCACCAGCGGCACGGAGCGCAGCCGGGGGTGGGTCACGGGCGTCGGCAGGATCGCCAGCTCGATCTCCCCCTCCAGCAGCCGCTGGATCGTCTCCTGCGTACGGTCCGCCTTCACGTGCACCCGGATCCCCGGATGCTCCCGCTTGAACGCGGCCAGGATGGGCGGGAGCAGACGCAGCCCGACCGTGGTCACCGCGCCGATGGCGATGCGCCCCCGCTCCGGATGAGCCAGGTCGGCGACCTCCTCCTTCAGCGTGTTCACCGCGGTGATGATGCGTCTCGCCCGCTCGTAGACGAGCCGTCCGGCCGGCGTCAGGTGGATCTGCCGGCCCGAACGGTCCAGAAGCGGCGTGCCCAGCTCCGCCTCCAGGGCGGCGACCTGGCGGGTTACCGCGGGCTGGCTCAGCCCCACCAGCGCGCCCGCCCGTGCGAACCCGCCGGTCTCCACGACCCGGCAAAAGGTGATGAGGTGCTGTAGCAACAAGGGCGTGGCCTCCCGGGCTACCCCGGCAGCCGATGCACCGGGGGTATTTCGGCTATGTCAAATATGCATGTTCATCATACCCGAATAAGTCGTATAGTTGGAAGTGGGAAGCAATCGACCGTCGGCAGCAACCATCGATCCGGGGCAGGCACAATGGCCTGCACACGGAGTATGCCGCTTTGAGGAGGGGAACAGGTTGCTTAAGGAGGTTTGCTGGCAGATCGGCGGCGAGCAGGGGTCCGGCCTTGACTCCACGGCCGAGGTCTTCAACACGGTTGCCAGCCGCGCGGGGTACTACGTGTACGCCTACAAGACCTTCGCATCCCGCATCAAGGGCGGACACACCGACTTTACCACGCGCATTTCCGTCGAGCGGGTCCAGGCGCCGGCCTCCGGCGTCAACCTGCTGGTGGTGCTGGACCAGGAGTCCATCGACCTCTGCGCCAAGAACGTCTACCCCGGCGCCATCATCCTGGCGGAGGAGTCCTTCGAGCCCAAGCTGCCGGAGGGCATCGACGCCCGGCTGCTGACCATGCCGTTTAATAAGATGGCGCTGGCGCTGGGCAACACGCTCATGAAGAACAACCTGGTCCTGGGCGCCTCGGCCGCGCTGCTGGGCCTGCCGCTGGAGGGCTTCAAGGCCTACGCGCAGCGCCGGTGGGGAACCCGCGGGGCGGAGTTCGTCGCCCTCATCCACCAGGCCATGGACCAGGGCTACCAGTACGTGGAGGAGCACTGGCCCGAGCTCAAGCTCGATCTGGCCAAGCCTGACGGCCAGGAGAAGCTGCTCATGACCGGCAACGACGCGGTCGCCCTCGGGGCGCTCGCCGGCGGCTGCCGCCTGATGTTCTCCTACCCGATCACGCCGGCCTCCGAGATCGCCGAGAACCTGGTCAAGGCCTTCCCGAAGGTGGGCGGCGTGGCCGTGCAGATGGAGGACGAGCTGGGCTCCATCGTGGCCTGCGTCGGCGCCGGTTTCGCCGGGGCCCGGGTCATGACCGCGACCTCCGGCCCGGGCATCTCGCTGATGCAGGAGGCCATCGGCCTCGCGTCGATGACCGAGACGCCGGTGGTCGTGGTCGACACCCAGCGCGGCGGCCCCTCCACGGGCATGCCCACCAAGCAGGAGCAGTCCGACCTGCTGGCCCTGGCCTACGGCGGCCACGGCGAGGGCCCGCGCATCGTCCTGGCCCCCGGCTCCGTGGAAGAGCTCATCCCCATGACCGCCGAGGCCTTCAACCTGGCGGACAACTACCACTGCCCGGTGCTGATCGCCTCTGACCTGGCCCTGGCCCTGTTCCAGCAGACCGTTGAGCCGACGGCGGTCGACCTCAGCAACCTGCCCAAGATCGACCGCGGCCCCATCGCCGACCCGCAGGAGCTGGCGGCCTTGGGGCGCGACGTGTTCGAACGGTACAGCAAGCAGGTCAACGAGAACGGCGTGTCGCCCCGCTCGCTGCCCGGCATGAAGAACGGCCAGTTCCTGGCCACCGGCGCCGAGCACGGGCCGATGGGCAAGGTCACCGAGAACCCCGCCAACCGGGTCTACATGATGGACCGCCGCCTGCGCCGGCTGCACCACGTGAAGACCGAGGCGGTACGCTACTTCGGCAGCCCGAACGCCGACCTCGTGCTGCTCGCCTTCGGCACCACCCTCGGGGCGGCGAAGGAGGCCCAGCCGATCATCGAGGAGATGACCGGCAAGAAGGTCGGCGTGCTGCAGGTCCGGTTGATCTACCCGGTGCCCGTGGCGGAGATCGCCAGGCATGTGGGCAACGCCACCGCGCTCGTGGTCGAATCCAACGCCACGGGGCAGTTCGCCTTCATGCTGAAGGGGTCCGGCTACGACCAGGAGAAGGTCGCGAGCCTGCTGAAGTACGACGGCACCCTCTTCACGGTGAAGGAGATCGTGGACGGCGCCCGGGCGGTGCTGGCCGGCGAGGCCCGGTACCTGGTGACCGGCGGCGGCCAGGGCGTGCGGCCCACCGATGACCCGACCATCGCGCTGACGGCGAAGGAGGCGTAAGCGAAATGGCAGTGACCATGGCGGATTTCCGGACGTCCGAGAAGTCCTGGTGGTGCCCGGGCTGCGGCGACTTCGGCGTCCTGGCGGCCCTGCAGAAGGCCCTGGTGGACCTGCAGATCGAGCCGGAAAAGGTGGCGGTGGTCTCGGGCATCGGCTGCTCCGGCAAGATCGGCAACTATATCAACTCGTACAACCTGCACACCGTGCACGGCCGGGCGCTGGCGGCCGCCCAGGCCCTGAAGCTGGCCAACCGGGAGCTGACGGTGATCGCCGCCGGCGGTGACGGCGACGGCTTCGCGATCGGCATGGGCCACTACATGCACGCCCTGCGCCGCAACGTCAACATCACCTATATCGTGATGGACAACATGATCTACGGCCTCACCAAGGGCCAGACCTCCCCCACCTCCGAGACCGGCTTCACCACCAAGTCGACGCCCACAGGCAACCTGGAGAGCCCGGTGAACCAGCTCCAGCTGGCCCTCGCCTCCGGCTGCGGCTTCGTGGCCAGCGGGTTCTCGGCCAACCAGAAGCAGCTGGTGGAGATCATCAAGCGGGCGATCCAGCACCCGGGCTTCGCCCTGGTGAGCACCTACTCGCCCTGCGTGACCTTCAACCGGGTGAACACCTTCGACTTCTTCAAGCAGAACCTGGTCAACCTGGACGAGGACCCGTCCTACAACCGGCACGACCGGTTCGCCGCGATGAAGAAGCTGATGGAGACCCAGGAGCTGGTCACGGGCATCATCTACGAGGATCCCGAGTCGGTCCCCTACGAGGACAGGGTGCCCGGTTTCCGGGAGCAGGGGATCGTGAACCAGGACTGGACGATGGATCCCGCGGTGTGGGAGCAAATCGTGGCCCAGTACAAGTAGGCGCCAACACGCAGAAAGCCCGGCGGTGCGATGCCGCCGGGCTTGCGCGCGAACCGCCGCCCGACGTGAGTGTCGGGCGGCGGTTCTCCGTGCTTCTTGCCATATCAGAACCTGAGATCCGACAGCCGTACGGCCGCCACGCCGATCACCGTGTCGGCGCCGCCGTAGTACACGTACAGGTCGTCGCCCCGCAGGGCGTGGCCGGTGGAGAAGATCACGTTGGGCACGAAGCCCTCCCGCTCCCACTCCAGCTCCGGCTCGATGATCGGCTCGTCCTGCCGGGCGAGCACGACGGACGGGTCCTCCGCGTCCAGCAGGGCGATGCCCAGCCGGTAGGAGTTATCCGCCTTCCGCGCGCCGTGGTAGATGAGCACCCAGCCCTGCTCGGTGCGGATGGGCGGGCCGGCGATGCCGACCCGGGCGTCCTGCCAGGTCCCCTCGATGGGCGAGAGAATCTTCCGGTGGTCGGTCCAGGTGACCAGGTCGTCGGAGTAGGCGATCCAGATGTCGGGGTACCGGCGGTGAAGCAGGACGTAGCGCCCGCCCACCTTCTCGGGGAAGAGCGACGCGTTCTTGTTGGGTTCGTCGAGCATCGGGCCGTGCCGCTCCCAGGTGATCAGGTTCTTGGAAGTGGCCCGGCAGATGCGGTAGTCGCCCTCGAACCGGTCGGAGAAGCCCGTGTAGGTGAGGTGATAGGTGTCGCCGATCTTCACGAGCCGGCCGTCCTCCGCCCCGCGCAGCTCCTGCACGTGCTCGCCGGGGGCGAGCACCGGCCGGTCCAGGCGGGTGAAGTGGATGCCGTCGCATGAGACCGCGTAGCCGATGGCGTTCATGTAGCGGCCGTAGCGGGCGTGGCCACCGATGTTGGTGGCCCGGTACAGCAGATGGAACAGCCCGTTGTCATAGATGGCTGCCGTATTGAAGACGGCCGCCCGCTCCCACTCGTTGGCCGGGTTCGGCTTCAGGATGGGCTTGGTGGCGAGCCGCGTCAGCTTAATCATAGGCGCATCGCCTCCTGACCGGATGGCAGTAGTTAGGGCCTGAAAGACGAATACCCTAGCGAGACGGGGTCAGGTGGTGCAGCAGCACGGTGCGATCCACCGCAGCCACACCCAGGCAACAGTCGCCGCCGCCGTAGTAGACAAAGTACGCGCCGTCCTTCTCCACGGAGCCGCACGAGAAGACCACGTTGGGCACCAGGCCGTTCCGCTCCCAGTCGGTCTCGGGCTCGAGGATCGGGTGCGGGTACCGGGCCAGGACCCGCGTCGGGTCGGCCAGGTCCAGCAGGGCCACGCCGAGCCGGTACACGTTGTCCGAATCGACGGCGTGGTAGAACAGCACCCATCCGGCCTCGGTCCGATGGGGCGGACCGGCGGCGCCGATCTTCTTCGCTTCCCACCCCCCGGGGATCGGTTCCATGAGGATGCGGTGGTCCGTCCATGATTTCAGGTCATCCGAGAAGGCGATCCAGATGCTGGGCTCCCGCCGGTGCAGGAGCACGTAGCGGCCGTTCACCTTCCCGGGAAACAGCGCGACGTCCTTGTTCGGCTCGTCCAGAAGGATCTCGCGACCGTGCCACTCGAACAGGTTCCGGGACCAGGCCAGGGCAGGCCGGAAGTCCTGCCAGTGCCTGCCGCCGAAGGCGGTGTAGCACATATAGTAGATGTCGCCGATGCGGGTGATGCGCGGGTCTTCCACTCCCCACGCCTCCTGCTCGGTGGCCGGCGCGAAGACCGGCCGGTCGAACCGGCTGAAGTGGATGCCGTCGGTGGAAACGGCGAGGCCGATGGAGGAGACGAACTTCTCCTCGGGGCGCGGCGTCGGGCTGTCAAGCCGGAACCGGTTGTTCGACGCCCGGTAGAACAACCAGAACAGGCCGTTTTCGTAGATCGCCCCGGCGTTGAACACCGCCTCCCGCTCCCACTCGTGCTCCCGGACCGGCGTGAGGATGGGCTGCTGCGATAGCCGCTGCAGCTTCAGCACAATCTGAGCCCCCCAATATCTCTTAGCACATTATATTTTAGCATGTGCTGTGACTGCGGGGACCGGTAAGTGGTGACGGTCCAGGATACGTCTGGTGACCGCACAGGGTGCGCCGCGCCGGCCAGACGCCACCGACGGGAACGGGAGCAGCCACCCGGCGCCGATGCCCGGGCGCGGCAAAGCCCGCCGACGTCCAGTTACCCCTTGGTGGCGCCGACGTTAAGACCTTCGATAAAGTACCGCTGCGCGGCAAAGAAGAGGCCCAGAATGGGCAGGGCCATCAGCACGGAGATGGCCATCATATAGTTCCACATCGGCGCCTCCTTCGACAACGACTGCTCGAAGAACTTCAGGCCCAAAATCAGGGGGAAGTGGTCCGTCGAGTGCAGGTAGATGAGCGGGCTCTGGAAGTTGTTCCAGTTGCCCTGGAAGGCCAGCACGCCGATGGCCAGCAGGGCGGGGCGGATGAGCGGCAGCATGATGTGCCAGTAGATCTGGACGATGTTGGCCCCATCGATGATCGCCGCCTCCTCCATCTCCCGCGGGATCGTCAGGAAGAACTGGCGCATCATGAAGATGTACGCTGGCCCCCAGGCGAACCACGCGCCCACGGTGAGGGGCACGAAGGTGTCCACCTGCTTCAGCCTGGCCCAGATCATGAAGCTGGGGATCATGGTCACCACGCCGGGGAGCATCATGGTGCAGAGCAGGATGAAGAAGAGGGTGTCGCGGCCCCGGAACTGGAAGCGGGCGAAGCCGAAGGCCACCAGCGACGTGGTGAGCAGCTCGGCGGCCATGGCCAGCACCGTGATGAAGAGCGTGTTCAGCAGGAAGCGGCCGAAGGGGAGCATGCGCCAGGCGTCCACGTAGTTCCGCCAGACGGGCGGCCGGGGAATCCAGTCGGGCGGGTAGGTGAAGAGCGCGTCGCTGCCCTTCAGCGACGTGGAAACCATCCAGAAGAGCGGGACGACGATCACCGCCGCGCCCAGCGTCAGCAGGAAGTAGGTCAGGAAGCCCTTGATCAGATCAGACAGCTTGCGGTTCACGGCTTTCCCCCCTCACCGTTGGCGCAGTTCGCCCTCGTAGTAGACATAGGCGTCGGACCATTTCCAGACGATCGCGGTCAGGATGAGGATCAGCACCATCAGGAACCACGCCACGGCGGAGGCGTAGCCCATCTTGAACTGGGTGAAGCCCTGCTGGTAGACGTACACGTTCAGGAAGGTGCCGGCGCTGCTCGGGGTCGCGATGAAGAGCGGAGCCGTGAAGTTCTGCATGGCGCCGATCACGCCCATGATGGTCACGTACAGCAGGGCCGGCGAGATCATCGGCACGGTGATGCGGGAGAAGACGGTCCAGGGGCCCGCACCGTCGACCAGGGCCGCCTCCTTCAGCTCCTTCGGCACGTTCTTCAGGGCCGCCAGCAGAATCACGGTGTTGGCGCCGAACACGCCCCAGAAGGACATGATGATGAACGAGGGCAGCACCAGCCGCTCGTCCGAGAACCACGACAAGGGCTCCATGTTCAGCAGCCGGTAGACGGGGGAAAGCAGGCTGTTGATCAGCCCCCGGCTGGCGAACATCCAGCGCCAGAGCAGGGCGGTCGCGGCGGCGGGCAGCACCGCCGGAACGTAGTAGAGCGTGCGCCAGAAGCCGATCCCCCGGACCTCCCGGGCCAGGAGCGAGGCCGTGCCCAGGGCCCCCAGCACGCCCAGGGGGACGCTGATCACCGAGTAGAGCACCGTCAGCCGCACGGACGGCCAGAAGCGCGTGTCGCGCGTGAACATGTCGACGTAGTTCTTCAGGCCGACCCACCGGGGCGGCGTCAGCACGTCGTACGCGGTGAAGGACAGGTAAAGCGAGTAGAGGATCGGGAAGAGCTGCCAGATGATGAGGCCCAGCAGCCACGGCAGGATGAGGGCGTAGCCGGCCGCGGTGGACCGCCGGGCCCGGAAGGCCCGGAGCAGGCCGTAGGTCAGGAGCATGAGCAGGAGCATCCCCACGCCGACCGCCACCCAGCGGACCAGGGTGTAGAGGTACGGATTGGACACCGGAATCCCCCTTTGCATCTGTACAGGGCGGCGGGCCGGCCCCTTCCCCGGGGGCCGGCCCGCGTGCGCGCCCGCGCCTACGGAAGCACCTCTTCGAGGCTTGCCCGGGCCCTGGCGGCCAGCTCAGCCGCACTGCCCTTCTTGCTGTAGAGCGGATCCTGCAGCTGCTCCCAGAAGATCGTGTCCCACTCGGGGTGGTTGGGGATGATCCGGAAGGCGCGCATCTCCTGGGCGGCCTGCATGATCACCTCCGCCCCTTCGGCCTTGCGGGGCTCGTTCTTGGTGATCTGTTCCGCCGTAGCCATCGAACGGCGCGGCGGGACGATCTTCCAGTTGTGGATGCCCTCGGTGAGGGCGATCAGCGCATCGTAGGCTTCGTCGGGGTGCGGGGTCTTGGCGTTGATCACCGTGGAGGCGGCCCAGGCGAAGGTCGTCCGGTTGGCGGGACCCTTCGGCACCCGCACGTGGCCGACCCGCAGCCCCTCCACCCGGTCCAGGTCGTCGGAGGCGCCGCCGAAGAACATGGCGATCTTGCCGGCCTTGAACATTTCGCTGAAGCCCTGTTCGTTGACGGTCGCCATCGACGGAGCGACCTCTTCGTTGTAGATGATCGAGCTATAGAACTCCAGCGCCTGGATGGCCTCGGGCGAGTCGATGGGCGAGGACTTCAGGTCGGGGCTGATCACCTCGCCGCCGGCCTGCCAGATGAACATATGCACCGGCGGCCAGCCGTTGAAGGAGGTACCGTAGATGCCCTTCTCCTTGTCGGTCAGCTGGACGGCCAGGTTGCGGAACTCCTCCCACGTCCAGTCGTCGGTGGGGTACGGGATCCCCTTCTCATCGAACAGGTCCTTGTTGTAGTAGACGATGACGGGCTGGCCGATCCACGGCAGGCCGTAGACCTTGCCCTCGTACATGGCGTGCTCCAGCACCAGGGGGAAGTAGTCGTCCAGGTTGGCCGCGGGGCGGCTGTCCGCCTTGAGCCGGTCGGTCAGGTCCATCAGCGCGCCCCGGGCGGCGTAGGGCACCACGTACTCCTGGGCGAGCCAGATGAGGTCGGGCGCGGTGCCGCCGGCGAGCATGGTCTGGATCTTGGTGTAGTAATCCGCCGGGGCCGGTTCATGCACGATCTGGAACGTCTCCGACTCCGCGTTGATCCGGTCAATGATGGCCTCCAGCTCCTGGGCCTCCTGGGCGCCGGCCCACGTGGCCAGGCGGATGGTCACCTTCTCCCGGGACGCGGCCTGCTGGTCGGTCTGTTCCTGACTCTGGGGCTGCGGCGTCTGCTGGGCGGAGTTATCGGTCTGAGTGCTGCCGCAGGCGGTGACCAGCAGCGTGAACGTGAGCAACATGGCGGTGAGTAGGGTGTGTGTACGACGTCTCATCCCAATACCTCCTCCAGATGTGGGTTGAGAATGAGAACGCCGCAGGGCCGAATGGCTTCCTGCGGCGGATTCTCCGTGGATCGGCGAACGTGTAGCGGATGGGACCCGACGGATCACCGCTTCACACTCTCCGGCCCTTGGTAAGCAGATTGCTCTCACCAGCACTTTCCGGGACAAACGATAGCACATCCGGGCAACCGGAAACAAGAGTGCTCAAGCGCCAGAATGGTACTTGCTCCGCACTGCGGACGTAGTAACCGTGCGTCAAGCCTAAGGCCTATCTGGCAAACGTACTCCCAATGCCGTCTCGATGGCTTCCCGCACCGCTGCACCGACACGCCAAGCGAGAAGGGGGGGCACGGCATTACCGATCTGGCGAAACGCTGGGTTCATCGTGCCAGCAAAGCGAAATCCATCCGGAAAACTCTGCAGGCGGGCCGCCTCACGCACCGAAATGGTCCTCGCCTGTGCGTCGTCATAGTGGATGTGAGTGTAGCTGTCCTTGCCAAGATGAGCCATGAGGGTCCGCACCGGAAGGTCCCGTTCCATTTTCCACCATCTATTAGGGAACTTCGACACGTCGTAGGGAGGTACGTACTCCTTCCACAACCGCTGGTATGGCTCTGAACCGGGTGCGATGTCTACACCTTCTCGACGAAGCCGTTCAACAGCCGCCATGAACAACGAGAGCGCGTGGGCATACGCCTCCGGATACTGGTCGCCAGGACGCATGCGGGCGAAAATGCGATAGTCCCGCGGTAGATACCGGATCACGTGGTCCGAAATCCCGTGAAGAGCTTCGAACCCTGGCCAAGTACGCATTAGCCTGGCGTAGTCGGAATGAGGTGGCCCCGCGTACGGTACCTGCTCCGTAAAGCGACGCGGCCCCCGGCCGATCCGGTTCTCCAGGTGTGCAGTGATCGGCGGAAGGTCTCCGATAGCCTCATACGCGGTTACCGCCGGTGGAAGGGCTGGGTCGACAGTGGGCGGAGAAACAAAACTTCCGAGACGCTCCGGTTGCAGAAGGCCGAGGGTACGCATCGCCACTTTCCGGGCGTTCTTATAGCCAGCGGGCAGGGTGAAGGCATGAGTGGGGACGGGAAACTCGGGCTCCACACCCAACTCTCCAGCAACTGCTATAAGAAACATGCGTTCTCGCATCTGCGGCACGCCGTAGTGGACGGCATTCAACAGGGTGTAGCGGCAGACGTAATTTCGGTCCTCCAGCCAATCCGCAACCTCCTGGGCGATGTTATGGCCACCGTAATTAAGCGCGTCGGGGACGTTCTCCATGACCAGGGCCACGGGCTTCAGGCGGTCCACGTAGTACAGGTAGTGGAGGAACAAATCGCCGCGCGGATCCAACTTATAGCCTTCAGGATGGCGCCATATCTCCCTTAACTTTGCCCGCCCGACCCGGGCATACGCCTGACAGGGCGGGCCGCCAATGATGATGTCGACGAGATCCTCTGCCCGTTCTCCTGGATAGAGCTCGCCAAGCACCTGGTCCGGTTGCTCCTGTGAGATGTCTCGGGGCTTGGCGTGAAGATCGAAGCGATCTCCCGGATGGAAGTTGATGGCGTGGGATCTGGCTGCGTGCGGGTCCATCTCGACAGCAGCCAGGATCTCGAACCCGGCCCGCTGAAAGCCCAGAGACAGTCCTCCGCATCCTGCAAACAGGTCGAGAACCCTGGGTCGGCCCCCGGAGGCTAGGCGTTCGAGCTTTTTCATGCGAACCGGATCCGGACACTGCATCAACGCGGCCTCCTATGCGCTACAGTTCTGAACACGACAGGGTTACACCACCACGGGTAGAAACGCCGTAATGATACGCCCGGCCAGCAGGTGGCCAGGGGGCAGCCCCAGCGCTGTGTCCAGCGACTTGAAGGAAACCTCCCACTCCGCGACCGTCTGCGGACCGGACTGCTCCCGGTCTCCCACGAAGTGTAGATTCACCAGCCATGCCGGCACCTGGGCCAGGATGTTCAGGAAGTACAGGTGAGCGATGCGGCTAGCTGCCTGGTAGTACTTCCCCACCCAGTCTGCCGCCGGATCGGCGCCCAGGACGGCCTTAACCTGCTCCAGCCTCTGCTGCATGCGCTCCAGACTCTCCCTGCCGACCTGGTACCCCGGACCGGTGATCTCCTGCACATGGCTCCTCGCCTCCAGCAGGAGGACCCCCCGGATGCCGTGGCGTCCGGATACCTGTGCGAGACCGTCCCAGACCGGGCCGTCGGACGGCCAGAACTCGGCAAGCCTGGGCGTGAGGTCCGCGAGTCCCAGCGCATCCAGATACGTCACGTCCCGGTTCTCCCGGTACCCGTTCGTGGCCAGAGGCCAGACCCAGTGCGGGTGCCCGCCCGCAAACGCGCGTAATGACTCGCTGGCGGACAGGAGCAGGCAGTTCAGCAGTTCGGGGTTGTCGCCCACCAGCCGCTGCAGGTGGTGCCGGCTGCCTCCCGTCGCCATCTGCGACGTCGCCACCGCCTCGGCGGCCGGTGGGACCGCTTCCTCTCCCGCCTGAGTGCTTGGTCTTGTAGCCGCCGGCCTGGGCTCGGGAACGGGGTAGCCGTAGTCCTGCAGCCGCCGGCGCGCTATGCGGTGCTCCTCCTCCGTGAAGAGCGCGGCAAACCGTGGCAGGAGCACATGCGCCTCCACTGTGAGGTCCAGCCGCTTCAGCTCCCATAGCCGCACGAACCCGTCCGAGACCCGGTCGGTGCGCAGGAGGAGCCGAGCTGCCCCCAGGCCCCCGTGGTCGAAGATCATCCGCCTCAAGTCCCTCGGGTTGTAGCCGCACTCCCGGGTCGCCCGCTCGCATATTGAGACCATCGCCTCATGAAACTCCCGCTCGAGGGGGCTCCCCATGTCCTCATCCCGACCTTTCACTCTGCTCGCCTGTAGAGCGTCGGATCCATCTCAATCACGAACTGTGAGACGGGACGGCACGCAAACAGGGCCAAAGTCAGCCGGGCCCGAGTCATGGCCACATACACCTTTCTCCTCTCCGTGGCGATGAACTCCTCCCGGTCTTCGGCACTGAGATCGCGGCTCAGCGATGAGGGTATCGACCCTTCTCTGAGCGACGTAACCGCCACGTGGTCGAACTCCAGCCCCTTCGCCGAATGAAAAGTGACCAGCTTGATACCGGGCGACACAGCATCGTAACTGTGATCCCGTCCCAGGATGAGGTAGGGTACCCCCGCATCTTCCAGCGCCTGGGCGTACCTCTCCCGGAGACTGGCCGTGGGCACGATGATGCCGATGGTATCCTCCTCCAACCCCGGCGTGGCCAGCAGTCGCAACGCCCATTGTACAACCTGTTGGATCTGCGTCTCGAGATCGGGGGCCACGTACAGTATGGGCACCGGCCCGTTCACGTCAGGGTCGGCGGCTGGAACGTACTCGTCGCTCCCGGTGATGACCAACGGGTCGTGCCGCTGCAGGCTGCGAGCGAGGCGGATGATCTGGCGGGTAGACCGGAAGGTTTGCTGGAGCGAGCGACTGCGCCCTCGAATGTCAATCCCCAGCTCTGTCCAGGAAAAGTTCCTCTGGTAGATCGACTGTCCCTTGTCTGCTGCGATGGTGAGGCTGACAGTGGTGAGCTCCCGAATCGCCCTGAGCTGCATCACCGTCAAATCCTGCGCCTCGTCAACCAATACGTACTGCGGGCACCTGTCAGGGGTGATCAGCCCGAGTCTCTTGGCCTCCAGCAGTTTCAGGGCGACGTCGTCGAAGTCCCACTTCTTCTGATTTCGATTCAGTTCCTCATACTTCTCGTATACCGCCCAGATGTACTCCCGGTTTTCCCGGTCAACCCGGACAGTGTTCCCCCGCCCCGTACGCGGCTCACTTATATACCGGTCCCGGTTCTTGCCCAGGCCCTTGATCCAGGAGAATTCCTCCTTGAGGAACTCCAGCTCCATGACCTTCGCACGCCGGGGATCAACCGGCGGCTTCCGATTTGCGCCGAAGGATGGCGGCTTCAGGTCTTGGCGGTACTTCCGGATAATGTTACGAGCAAACTTGATCTGGGCCTCCCGATCCTGCTCTTTCATCACGCCTCCGCGCGGAGCGTAGCCCACATCCTGGAGCAGCTGCAGGCCCCAGCCATGGAACGTCTGCGCCTCGATCAGGCCGTTCCCCTCCTCGAGCGCTAGCTGGCGGACGTAGGCGGTGAGGAGCGAGCTGAAGGTCAAGACCAGGATGCGAGGCGAGGGTGTTCCGCCCGCCGTCTCGATGCGATAGGCGCGCTCCAGGAGGACCGTGGTCTTTCCGCTGCCGGGGATACCGCGAATGAGCAGATCCTGGTCCAGCGGCCAGTTCACGCATCGGCGTTGCTGGTCCGTCAGCTTTACGCGCTTCCGTTTCTTGATCTGCTGTTTCATCTGCTACGGCCTCCTCAGGAACATGTCGTGCTGACGGCGGCGGGCCTCCTGGATCAGGCGGAGGGTCTCGTCATCCACCGCTTCTTCTGAAGAAGGCGAGCGATCACGCCAGGGTTCGACGTGGACCGTGACCACGCCGGACCCGTCGATCGCACCGAAGAAGTCCTCGTTACGAACACCGGGCTGGCCCAACACGTAGAGCCGCTCCTGGGCCCTGGTAAGTCCCACGTAATAGAGCCTCCGCTCCTCCGCAACATCGGGATGTGCACCGTGCGGGAACTCCCGGTCAGAGAGGTACATGAGAAACACCACACGGAACTCCAGACCCTTAGCCGAGTGAATGGTGCGGACCTGCACGCCCTCCAGGGAGGCGGGGGTCGCATCCGGCGCGCCCTGTTCGAAGACGAAGTCCACCACCTCTCCCGCGAACTCAGCCCCGGCCGCCTGCGCCTCGCGCAGGAGTGCTGTGGCCTCGTCGGGCGTCACGTCGCCGAGGGCGTCCCTGAACTCGCCGGCAGCTATACGCTCGATCATATCTCCGATGTCTTCACCATAGTAGTCGGGATCACCGCAGAGGTCCCGCACCACCTCGTACACATGCGAGCTACGAATCGGGTCCCGCTCCTGCTCCTCAGCCCGAATACCGAGCCGTTCCAGCGCCAGGCGCACTGCCCTACCTTGCGGTGCATGCTCGGTATCCTTTCGGACCAGGACGGCGATGTCCGACGGCTCGATCCCCTCCTCGGTCACAAGGCGGGCGATCTCCGAAGCCGCCCAGAAGGCCGCCTGGTCAAGGCTCCCGGCGTGGACCCGCACGACCTCCAGGTTCCGGCGTCTGTAAGACTCGACGGGCTCATCGACTGTACCCGGATAGGGGACAAGCTGCTTCCGCCCAGGACCGTGGATGCGGTCCAGTACCCGGTTTGCAGCATCCAAGATGCAGGCGCTGGAGCGATAATTCTCGACAAGATGTACCGGTTCCAGCACGGGAAGCGCCGAGCCCGTCTCCAAGATGCGCTCAGCGAAGTGGAGGATGTTGCCGATGTCCGCACCGTTGAAGGTGTATATCGCCTGATCACTGTCCCCCACCACGGTGACCGAGGTCCGCTCGCCAACGAGAAGCTGGATCAACTCCTCCTGGGCCCGGGAGGTGTCCTGGTACTCGTCCACGATGATGTACTCCAGATTGGCTCGCGCCCGTTGCAGGGTCTTACCTTCCCGATACAGGGCGAGAATCGCCTCGGTGACCATGCCGGGATAGTCCAGGTAGTTGCGGGCACGCAGCATTCGGTTGTAGCGCCTCCAAACCTTCCGAAGGTTAGGGGTTTCAATGCGCGCGGGAACATAGAGCACCCCGTCCGGCAGGTCGTCTGGCTCCAGCGGCAACCCCTCCTCGATGTCGGCGCAGCCCTGGCGCACGGCATCCAGCGCCCGGGAGTACTGTTCGACCCGGGTGGGTAGATCCCAAGGATCCGAGAGGTCACCAAGCAAGTCCGCCGCATGCTCCTGCAGCAGAGGGTTGATGCGGTCCCGGCCCACAGAGATCACACCGAACCCGGGACGAAGCCAGGTCTCCCCCGCCCCGATGGCGATGCGCAGGATGCGATAGGCCAGGCCGTGGAGGGTGAACGTCGGAACCGCACCGCCCGCTCCGAGGACGCGTGTGAACGCCTCCACTCTGTCTAGCAAGTGGGCGCGTGCGGCGCGCGAAAACGTCACCGCCAGGATGGCCTCCGGCGGAACGTCCTGAACCAACTGCAGCCACAGGATGCGCGCGGCCACGGTGGTGGTCTTGCCGGTGCCTGCCGCCGCGTTGATGCACAGGTGTCCACACGGCGCCGTCACCGCCTGCCGCTGCGCCGGATTCAGCCACCCGAGAAGGGCAAAGCCCCTGGACATTCAGCCACCCCCAGGTTGGACACCGTCTTTTTCATGGAATTAAACTTTCAACTGTCGGAGTCCTCCCATGTCCCGAGAGGTCTTGCACGATCAACTGCAGAATTGTCGAGATAGGTTGTAGCTTGCTAGTGAAAGGGGGGCAGCCCTCTATGAAGGACACTGCCAAGGAGCGGGTGCGGTCCGAGCTACTTGACCGCCTGCGCAAGGAGCTTGTGGGACCCAACGACGACGAGGAGGAGCTTGGCGAGAGCCCCTCCAGCCGGTACCTCTGCGGCATCCTCTGGCCGCGCGGTACGCCCATGGAGTCCGCTGAGGACGACCTGACTGACAACATGATGGACGACGAGGGTGAGTCGCACAGCGGGCAGGACCTCTCAGCGCCGCTGGCCCAGGCGCTGAACCCGTCTTCCATCGGCCTCTCCTTCGTGGTGGAACCGGGTTGCGATAGGGTGCGAGTCCGCGCGTCGTGGGGGATGTACCGGAAGTCTGAGGAGCACCGGGAGGCTGGCAGCACCCGGTTAGAACGGTGGCTCCGAGTCCCCCATGCGATCGAAGCCACCGTGCCGCTCATCGCCGACGGGAAGCGGCGCAGTTACCCGGCGACGGACGCCCCCGGCCCGAAAATCGAGTGGCTGGCCCGGCCTCTGGAAGGCAGGACCGCCGTCAGTCTGTTCCTGGTCAACCGCTACAACAGACCGGAAGGGCCGGAGGACGAGCTGTGCCTGTTCCAGCCCGTCATACAGGTGACCGCGCCGGAGGAGGGCGACCCGGTCTTCTCCGCCCGCCGGCTGCAGGTACCCGAGGGGCAGAGACTGGACGAACGGCAGGACGAGCTGTTGTACCGCAAGGCACAGGTGTTCGCCGTTGGCCACGGCACAGCTGTGCGCTGGGATTTGGCGCCCGGGCGGTTCGACCGGGCTGTCAAGCTGGAGACGGTTACCATCCCGGACTACACCGTACCTCTCATCGTGGCGCAGCAAGATCAAGGAAGCGCGGTCCTGGACATGCAGAAGCTGGCTGACGTGCCCGATGAGGACAGACTGTTCGACTACCTGAACCCGCTGATCGAGGCGTACTGGAACTGGTTCGAGCAGCGGGAACGGGAGTTGGAAGAGCTACGATCTGAGCTGCTCCATGAGTTGCAACGTCAGGCGGAGGACCACCTTGCGCTCTGCAAGGAAGCGGCCGAGCGTATGGAAGCGGGCCTCCGGCGCCTCAGGACGGACCCGAAGGCCTTTCAGGCGTTCAAGTTCGCCAACCGGGCCATGGCCTGGCAGCGGACCCAGGCGGACTGGGCCCGCCGGGCCCGCAAGGATGCCCAAGTCTGGAGGACGCCGCCCATCCCGCTGAAGAGCGCTTGGCGGCCCTTCCAGATCGCATTCATCCTCGTCAACATCCTGAGCGTGGTGGAGCCTGCCCACAAGGAGAGGAGTTACGCCGACCTGCTCTGGTTCCCGACCGGCGGCGGTAAGACCGAGGCCTACCTGGGCCTTGCAGCCTTCCTCCTCGCTTACAGGCGGCTGCGAGGCGAGGTAGACGGCATGCGAGGCGATGCCGGTGTCGCCATCATCATGCGGTACACCCTCCGGCTGCTGACGATCCAGCAGTTCCAGCGTGCAGCCACCTTAATCTGCGCCTGCGAGTTGATCCGCCGGGAGGACCCCGAAACCTGGGGCCACGAACCCTTCCGTATCGGACTCTGGGTGGGCGGCAACTCGACGCCCAACGACTTCGACGAGTGTGCGAAGGCCCTAACCGACAAGAATCACGCGGGGCCCACGCCCGTACAGCTGGTCGCGTGCCCGTGGTGCGGAGCACCGCTGCGCTCATCCGACTACTACCCGCACAAGAAGACCCGTCGGCTCATCATCGGGTGCTCCCGCAAGGGCTGTGACTTCCACAGGCTGAAGAATCCCGACGGCATCCCCGCCCTGGTGGAGGACGAGGAGATCTACAGGCTCGCGCCGGCTCTGGTCATCGGGACGGTGGACAAGTTCGCCCGGCTCCCATGGATAGCGGAGACGGGCAGCCTGTTCGGACACGTGCGGGGCTGGATCCCCGGCTGGGGGTTCGCGGCCGTCGGCGAGAGCGAAGAGACAGCCGCCAGGCGGCATGCAACACTGCTTGCACAGAACATGCAAGAACAGATCACGGACTGCCGTCCTCTGCTGCCCCCGGAGCTGATCATTCAGGACGAGCTCCACCTCATCAGCGGGCCGCTGGGCACCATGGTCGGCGTATACGAGACGGCGATCGACTACCTCTGCAGCCGGGAGATCGACGGCCAGCAGGTAGGCCCGAAGGTCATCGCCTCCACGGCCACCATCCGAAACGCGGTGTCTCAGGTACAGGGGTTGTTCAACCGGCGCGCGGTGGTGTTCCCGCCGCCCGGCCTGGAGGCCGGCCACTCGTTCTTCGCCGAGGAGGTGCCGCTGGAGGAGGCCTCCGGCCGGATGTACGTGGGAATCTTCGCACCGGGCCGGTCCGTCAAGACCGCCCTCGTGCGCGTGTACGCCGCGCTCCTCGCCTCTGTCGGCGCAATACAGGCGAGCGCCGCCGACCTGGACCCATACTTCACAATGGTCGGCTACTTCAACTCGCTGCGTGAGCTGGGCGGCGCCGTGCGGCTCATCGAGGACGACGTGCGGTCCCGCATGGCGAAGACCCTGGCCAACCCCGACCGCCCCGGACAGAAGTACCGGTTCGTCGCCCGGAAGCTGCCCGACACGGTACCCGAGCTGACCAGCCGGGTCGACTCCAGCCAGGTTCCGCGCTTGCTCGACCAGCTGGAACGACCGCTGCTGGACCCACCTGACCCGGAGAAGCCGCCCGTGGACGTGGTGCTGGCCAGCAATATGATCTCCGTCGGCGTCGACGTGCCGCGGCTCGGCCTTATGGTCGTCACCGGGCAGCCGAAGACCACGGCCGAGTACATCCAGGCCACAAGTCGGGTGGGCCGCACCCATCCGGGCTTGGTCATCACCGTGTACAACTGGGCCAGGCCACGGGATGTCTCCCACTACGAGCGCTTCTACAGCTACCACGCGGCGCTCTACCGGTATGTGGAGGCAATCAGCGTCACGCCGTTCTCCTCCCGGGCCCGGGACCGGGCGCTCGCAGGCGCCTTCGTCACCATGTGCCGGCACGGCATCCGCTCGCTGACAGCCCGCCGCGCAGCCCAGAAGTTCAGGGCCACCGATGTAGCCGTGCAGGCCATCCGGCAGCGCGTCCTCGACCGGGTCCGCGACTCCGGGCAGCGAGTCGAGCTTGGGGACGTCGTCCAGGACGTCGACCGTATCATCGAGACCTGGCACAAGGCCGCGGAGGCTGGCGGCCTAGTCTACGCCGGGGACCGGGTCGCGCCAAACGTCCTTTACCCCCTCGAGGAGAAGCGCTCCACCCGGGACCTGTTCGCGGCGCCCAACTCGATGCGGGACGTGGAGACCCCGCTGGGACTCTATCTGAAAGGGGAGGGCAGAGGCTGATGGACGACCGACGCAAGGTGGGCGAGATGCGCCCCAGCCAGCTCATCACGACCTTCGGACCCGGCGCCATCGTCGACCTTCCCGACCTGTCCGTCCTGGTGGCCGGCCTCAACCACTGGGACGAGGATCTGTGCCAGCCCATTCCGGAGAGCCGGCTGACGGCGCGGCTTATGATCGACCGGGTCCTCGCGCCGCCCATGAACCCGCGGAACCCCAAGGAGCCCAACCTGCCCGTCTTCCGTTTCCCGACGTTCATGGTCTGCCCCGACTGCCGCACGCTGGCCCGCTACGACCGGTTCGTCGCAGACCGCAACGGCGTGCTGTACTGCTATCACAAGGGTACGGAAAAGGAGACCGACAAGGTCAGTGAGGCCTCCCGCGTCTTCCCAGTGCGCTTCATGATCGCCTGCCCCAGTGGCCACCTGAGTGACTTCCCCTGGCACGCCTTCGTGCACCGGGACAAGCCGTGTCCACTGGGCGACAAGGGCCGGCTCACCCTGGACGAGAGCGGCACCAGCGGATCGATCCGGGACGTGGTGGTACGCTGCTCGTGCCGCCCGGAGAAGGGACGCTCGCTGGGAGACGCCTTCGGCAAGGACGCTGGAAAGGTCCTGGGGCGGTGCCCAGGCCGGAGGCCGTGGCTGGGCCGGGACGCAACAGAACTATGCGACGAGACGCCGCGGGCCCTGCTGCGCGGTGCGTCCAACGCGTACTTCCCCATCGTGGAGAGTGCGCTGGCCATTCCTCCTTACACCCGACCCGAGTTCGACTACCTCGACAAGGTGCGCGACCAGCTGGAGGAGGCCTCCTCGTTCGAGGAGTTCCGGGATCAGGCGTGGCGCTGGGTGAACAGGGAGGTCCGAGAGCTCTTCACGCCTGAGCAAATCTGGACTGCCTGGGAGGAGAGGCGCAAGCTGAGACGAGGACCGGACCAGGACCTGCTCTTTCCCGAGTACCGGGCCCTGCTCTCCACCCCCTACTCCGACCCTGAGCAGGACTTCGAGGTGGAAGATCAGCCGGTGCCGCCCCTTTTCGAGGGGTTAATCGACCGGCTGGTGCAGGTTCGGCGGCTTAGAGAGGTGCGGGTCCTAGCGGGCTTCACCCGCATCGACCCACCCAGCGATATCACTGCCATCGTCACCGGTGACGAGGAGACCCGGTCAACCGCCCGCAGGGCGTTCCTGGGACCGCTGCAGCCCGAGGGTAAGCGGTGGCTGCCAGGGATCATGGTGCGGGGAGAGGGCATCTTCTTCACCCTGAACCTCGACGCCGTGCGTGCTTGGGAGGAACGCGTCAAGGACGCAGCGGATGCCATGGCGCAGGCGCACAAGAAGTACTGCACTGACCGAAACATATACCCGCACCCGCCTTTCCCAGGCGCCCGCTACGTCCTCCTGCACTCGCTGGCCCATGCCCTCATCCGGCAGCTAGGCATCAGATCGGGCTACTCGACCACAGCCCTGCGCGAGCGGATTTACGCCCGGAACACGCCAGATGAGCAAATGGCGGGCGTGTTGATCTATACCGCGACTCCGGACTCGGAGGGGAGCCTCGGAGGTCTCGTGGAGCAGGGGCAGACCGACCGGTTCGGCGAGGCGCTCTGGCACGCCTTGCAGGAGGCCTCGTACTGCTCCAGTGACCCGCTGTGCGCCGAGCACGAGCCCGAGGCGCACGGGGACCTCAACGGTGCTGCGTGCCACGCCTGTCAGCTACTGGCAGAGACTTGTTGCGAACGCTCCAACCGCTTCCTTGACCGATCGTTCCTGGTGCCCACCGTGTCGAATCCGCACCTTGCGTTCTTCGGAGGCGTGTTGTGATGAACCCGAAGCTGGAGCTCAGCCTAGTCGCCCTGGCCGAGAGTGCTGGGGATGACGCCCTGGCAGCGTTGCGGGCCCTGCTGGCGGCGGAGCGCATTGGCCCCGGCACGACACTCCACGAGGTCCGCACTCTGCTCGCCCCGCACCGGATCGACGATCACCTGCTGGCACCATTCCTCAAGCTGTGGGCCGCGACCGGGGCGACCGCCGTCCCGGGTCCGGCCCTCGCGCTCGCCCTGGGGGTTGCTCACGCGACCCGCGCCCGCGCCGAGAGGCGCGCCCCACGGATTAGCCCAGTGTGGACCGGCCCCTACGCCCCGCCTGGGGTCCAGGCCCGCTCCACACTGGCCGTGATGCAGGAGATGGTTGAGGGAGCCCGTGCGCGGATCCTGCTCGTGGGCTACGCCCTCACTGGCGAAAGCCCCGAGGCCGTGCGCCTCGTCCTGGCGCTGGCGCGCAGGGCGGCACAGGGGGTGCAAGTGGCGATCGCGCTGCACGACGACGGCAAGAACCACGATACCCTTCTCAACCTGTGGCCGGAGCGAATCCCGCTAAGCCTGCTCCGGTGGACGGGGCGGCCGGACGTGCCAAAGGCCTCTCTGCACGCGAAGTTACTGGTCGTCGACAGTCGTGACCTACTAGTTACCTCGGCCAACCTGACGCATCTCGGGCTGGACAAGAACATCGAGTTCGGCGTGCGCATTCAGGGGCAGGTCGCCCATGAGATCGACCGCCACTTCGCCGCGCTAGTCCGTGACGCTGTGCTTGTGGAATACGATCGCAGCCAGGAGGAGTAAGGCATGGCGCTTGCCAGGGACATGAACATCAAGCCCTCGTGCTTGGCCGAGCTACGCGCGCTGCCCGCGCACATGGCCAGCCAGGTATGGGAGAAGATCGACTTCCTGTGCCAGGATCCGCTGCCGGACGGCCACAGCAAGAAGAAGCTCGGAAAGTGGCCCGACGTGTATCGGCTCCGCATCGGCGACTACCGGCTGTTCTATAGCTTCGGCACCACCTGGATTCGGCTGCTCGGCATCCGGCACCGCCGTGAGGCCTACAGGCGGGATGTGGCGTACGAGGAGCCGACGTTCATGCCGGAGACGATCGAAGATCCTGACCTGGACGAGCTGTTGTTCCAGGGTGCGGGGAGCCGCCCCGCCTGGACGCCTGGGCAGGAGGCCACTCCACGGGAGTTGCCGCGGCCCATCACCGCCGAGTGGCTGGACTCCCTGGGCGTGCCGCCGGAGGCCCAGCCGGCGCTCCTGGCCTGCCGGACAGAGGACGACCTGCTAAACGCGGAGGTGGACCCACGTTACATCGAGCGGGTGGTCGAGAACCTGTTCCCGCGCCCCATCGACGAGGTCATGCAGCAGCCCGACCTGGCCGTCTTCAGCACGAAGGACCTGGACCGGTACCACAAGGACGACCTCATCGGGTTCCTGCTCCGGCTCGACCCCTCGCAGGAGCGTCTGGTGGACTGGGCCCTGGAGGGCCCGGTGCTCATCAAGGGGGGGCCGGGCACGGGCAAGTCAACGGTGGCACTTTACCGGGTGCAGCGGCTCATCGAGCACAGACTGAAAACCGGCCGACAGACGCCCCGAATCCTCTTCACCACCTACACCCCTGCCCTGGCGCGGTTCTCGGAGCAGCTACTGGAGAGCCTGCTGGGCGAGAACCGCAACCTAGTGACAGTGCGGACGTCCGACGGCGTGGCCGAGGACATCGTATCCCGGCTGGAGCCGGTGCGGGTGGTAACCGACCGCCAGGACCTGGAGGCCCGGATCGCGCGCCTCATGGATCGGCATCAGGACCACCTGCCCGAGTCGGTCCGCCGGCTGCGGCCGGACTATGTGCTGGATGAGATAGAGTGGATCATCGACGGACGCAACCTCAAGAGTCTGGACGAGTACCTGGCCGCCAGCCGGACGGGCCGAGGCATCGCCCTGGGCGAGGCAGCCCGTCGAGCCGTGTGGGAGCTCTACACCGCTTTCTGCACGGAACTGGAGCGGGACGGACTGTGTTCCCCGTCCCGGCTGAGGGTCCGGGCCCTGGAGCATGTGCGGGCCGGCCGCGGCGGCCAGCGCTATGACGCGGTGGTCATCGACGAGGCGCAGGACCTCACCCCCGCCATGCTCTCCCTGCTGGTGGAACTGGCGGAGTCCGAGCGAGGGATCTACGTTACCGCCGACCCGTCCCAGTCCATCTACTTCCGCGGGTTCAGCTGGCAGCTGGTCCACCAGCGGCTACGTTTCCGCGGCCGGGCCAAGCTGCTCCGGCGCAACTACCGCTCTACACGGGAGATCGCCGAGGTCGCCCGCGCCTTCCTGGAGAAGAGCGGGGCGGGTGACCCGGAGTCGCTGCAGACCGACTCGCCCGTGACGGGGCCGGCGCCCGTACTGGCCACGTACGAGAGCGAAGCCGAGCAGTGGGAGCAGGCGGCCGACTTCATTCGGCAGATGACCCGGTACGTGCGCATGAACCATGGGGCCGCCGCGGTGCTGGTCCCCTCCTCCTCCGTGGGTCAGCAGGCCGAGGAAGGGCTCACCCGGGCCGGGCTGAAGGCCCGGTTCATGCGCGGCTCCCAGCTCGACCTGAAGACAGACGCGGTGAAGGTGCTGACGCTGCAGGCGGCCAAAGGACTGGAGTTCCCCGTGGTGGTGATCGCCGGGCTGTCGGCCCGGTACTTCCCCCGCCTGCCCGCCGACATGGACCCGGAGGAGCGGGACGAGGAGATGCAGACCGCCCGCCGCACGCTGTACGTGGGGATGACCCGGGCCATGCGTTGCCTGGTGATCCTGCACCCGCGTCGGGCTCCTTCCCCCCTCATCGCCGAGCTGGAGGGACCCCACTGGACACTGGCGGGGCAGCAGGCGGAGGGATGATCCGTGGACTGGGAAGGGCTAAGCCGAGCGCTGGCGGCGCGGTATGGCAGTCCCCGGCACGGCAACCCCACCGACCCGACCGACTGCCTGTTCTACCTGATGCTGAGCCGCAAGACCCCAATCCGGACAGCGGCGAGGGTCTATAAGCGGCTCCGCGCCACCGTACGTGGCTGGGACGGCCTGCTCGGGCTGACGCAGGTGGAGCTCGTCCGGCTGCTCTGGGGGAGCGGGTTGGAGGAGATCAGAGCTGGCCACCTGCTGGCGGTGGCCGGCCTGCTGCGCGACCGCTTCGGTGCCGTCACCCTTGAACCGCTCCGGCAGTGGCCGGATGACGAGTGCCTGGCGTTCCTCATGTCGCTCCCCGGCATGGGGATGAAGACGGCCTTGTGCGTGATGCTCTACGGCCTGGACCGGCCGGTGTTCCCGGCGGACGCCCACTGCATCCGGGTGCTAAAGCGCATGGGCGTCATCGACGCCCGGCTGGCCCACCGCCCCGCACAGCGAGAGCTGGCCCGCATCGTCCCGGGCCACCTGGGGTACGTGCTGCACGTGAACCTGGTGGCCCACGGTCAGCAGATCTGCACGGCCCGCTGCCCCAGATGTGCGGAGTGCGTGGTGGCCAACTACTGCCTGTTGGGAGAGGCCGCCCAGCAGGCCGCGGAAGGTCAGCTGCCTTATGGTGAATCTCTGCGGCGGACTTGACAGGACATTACTTCGGGGATGAGGGCCATGGCGATCTATCGAAAGTGCAAGTACTGCGGGGCACCACTGAGCCTGCGTGAGATGCCGGCTGGGCAGTGGGTTGCATTTGACTTCGGAACCGATATCGTACACCAGTGCAGGTTAGCAGAGGCGCAGGTGGCCAAGGCGGACGCGATGGCATGGCCAAGCTCGAATGACCGATCGAAGGCAGGGTCCAGGCCTCGCTCGGGCGCTAGCACAAGATCGCAAGCGTCGACGAGGAATCGCTCACGCCGATCCGCCGCCAAGGCCCTCACGGCAGACGCCCGTGAGCTTGCGACCGAGTACACCGCCATTCTCCGGCTCTTGGAGAGAGCCATCGCAGAGCGACGTTGCGTCTGGATGCGCTATTACACGGCCTATCGGCAGGACGTCACGGAGCGGGTAGTGGAGCCCACCTCGCTAACCCCGGCCGGTTCAGGGTACATTCTGGAAGCGTACTGCCATTTTCGTGGCGAGTATCGCAGTTTTGCGGTTGGCAACATTCGGCGGGCGCAGCTCCTGAACGAAACCTTCACGCCACGGCCCAGGGCAAGAGGCACGCCAGAACCCCATTACACCGGTCCGCCTGCCAACCGAGAACGGGGTCAATTGGCGGAGCGACCTACTGAAGAAAAAGCGGCAGCTTCCGCTGCCGTATGTGGATGCCTCCTACCCATCCTTATCGCTCTGTTGGTGCTCATCCTGACTGCGCTGCTCGTCGCTTGATTCTCGCTGAGGCACTCTTTCCACGGCTTCGACCCCCGCTCCTCGGGTGTAGGCCAGGCCTCCCCGTTCACCGGGCCAAGGTCGCCTGGAGCCTGGCCACGGAGCAAAGCAACCCTCCATGAATATGACATGGAACATGACGTGGAGAGCCTAGCACTGCAGCGATCTAAGTACCAGCGGCAGCCCTTTACTAACATTATCCGGTAGCGTGCGTTCAGTCGCAGTGGCAAGTGAAACCCCTGGGCAAGGACACCAACCGGACGCATTCTAATGCCATGATCCTCGGGGTCTGCTCGTCGGGTGTTAGCGGCAGTGTTAAAATCCCCAATATCGGCAAGATAAAATTCCCCACCCCTAGAACATATCGGGCATCTCAACCTGGCCAGTTGGAGGTGCCTGTATGTTAAGGAGTGGGGAAACTTTGGAAATCAGGCAGATGTATGCGGCCGGTTTGTCCATCTCTGAGATCGCCCGCCGCACCGGAAGGGACCGCAAGACCATCCGTAAGTGGCTACGCACAAACGCCATGCCCAAGCCGGCGAAGCGTAAGCGCTCCAGCATGTTAGACCAGCACAAGGCGTTCATTCTGGAGCAGATGCAGAAGGGTGTCACAAACGCATCAAAGATGCTCTATCTACTGCAGCAGCGGGGCTTCAAAGGCAAGATTCGGATTGTCCGGGCATTCATGGCGCCTTATCGGCCCATGGCCAAGGCTGCGGCTACCGTGCGGTTCGAAACACCGCCGGGAAAGCAGGCGCAGGTGGACTGGGCCGACTTTGGGTACATCGAGGTAGACGGTCGCCGGCTCAAGCTCTACTGCTTCATCATGGTTTGTGTTTGATCAAGTGCGTATTCCGGTCAAATCGACCAGTGATTCCGGTTCAAGCCGACCACCGGTTCTGATCCAAGTCGACCGCCGTTTCCGATTTCATCCGGCCAGCGCGGTGGCACTGAGGGGATGGAGCGAAGTGGCGATGGCTGGGCAGCGCTAGCCCATGGTGGAGGTTCGCTATCTTCCGCATGGATTCCCCCTTCAGGTTCAGTTTGTGCGCACCATGTACCAGGCGGTCCAGGATCGCATCGGCTACGGTAGCGTCGCCGATCACACTGTGCCACGTTTCGATCGGCAACTGCGAGGCAATCACTGTCGACCGTGCCTGTGTACGATCATCGATGACTTCGAGAAGGTCTCGGGATTCCGCCACAGAGATGGGAGCGAGACCCCAGTCGTCCAGGATCAGTACATCGGTCCGGGCCAGGGTGTTGAGGATGCGGCGAAGGGAGCCATCAACCCGAGCGGTAGCCAGCTCGGCAAGGAGTCGCGGCACTCGGTAGTAGCGAACGGTGTAGCCGTGCCGGCAGGCGGCGTTGCCCAGGGCGCACGCGATAAACGTTTTCCCCACACCGGTGGGTCCAGCAATCAGGATGTGCTGGCCGTACTCGACCCACTGGCATGCGGCGAGGCTCCGCATGACGGTTCGGTCCAGGCCGCGCGGATGCTGGTAGTCAACATCTTCCATGCATGCGGCCACGCGGAATTTCGCCTCTTTGAGAAGCCGAGCCAGGCGCCGGTTTTGCCGGTCGAGCCATTCCTGATCCACGAGGAGTTCCAGACGTTCCTCGAACGACAGGGACTGGAGTTCAGGTTGCTGCTGTTGGCGCACCAGGGCGTCAGCCATGCCGCGAAGCCGCATTTCCCGAAGCCTTTCAATCGTCGTCTGCAAGGGCATTCGTTACGGCCCTCCCCCTGCGTAATAGTCGGGGCCCCGCAGATTGGGATGCACCGGAGTGGCTTGGTTGTCCGGCGGGCCAGGCAGCGGCGCTTGATCCAGGTTATGGGCCAGGATGGACTTCACACTGCTGTAGCTGAACGTCCGGGCCGCACATGCCCGGGCGGCGGCCGCTTCGAGACGGTCGGAGCCATACTTCCTGGCCAGGTGGATGATGCCAAGGCACGACCGGAAGCCCTGCTCCGGATGCGGCTTCTCCTCCAGGATCGTCACCACCAACTGCGCCGTGTGGGGTCCGACCGATTCCGCCCAACGCCGCAACTTGGACGGGGTCCATTCCCGATGCCGGCGGTGGGAGGCTGGCATGTGCTGAATCTGGGTGACGGACCGTCCACGGCCGGTCGCCCGTGAATGGCAGGCCACTCGTTTTCCCCGGTGCAAGATTTCCACCAGGCCGTCCGTGAGGCGGATATCCACCGTCTCCCCAACCAACGGGTACGGGACACTGTAGTAGTTGCGGTCGACCTCGACATGGTAGTCGAGATTGACCTTGGCTTTCCGCCACTCAGCAAACTCATAACGCTGCGGCGGTAAAGGGCGCAACGCCGGCTTGTCCAGCGTTTCGTACAGGCTCCGGCGCGTTCCTTCGACTTTTTTGGAACGGTCGGTCGTTGAGTCTGGCCACGGCCTCTCGAATTGCCCGGTTCGCGTCGTGAAGACTGAAAAAGGTGTGGTTCCGCAGGGCGGCAAGAATCCAGCGCTCCACCACCAGGACCGCGTTTTCGACTTTCGCCTTATCCCTGGGGCTGCGGGGTCTTGCCGGAATGACCGCAGCGCCGTAATGGGCCGCCATTTCCTGATAAGCTGGGTTGAGATCCGGTTCGTAACGGCAGGCGCGGGTGACGCCGGCCTTCGGATTGTCCGGCACGATGATCTCTGGAACGCCACCGAAGAACTCCAGGGCCTCGCAGTGGGCTTTGATCCAGGAACGCAGGTCCTGAGCCGGGTAGGCCTTGGCAAAGGTATAATTGCTGGCCGGCAGAACGGCAATAAAGATCGAAGCCTGCCAAACCTTTCCCGTCTCGCGGTCATGAATGGGCACGGTATCGCCGGCGAAATCCACCTGCATCTGCTCACCTGCCCGATGCGGTTGCCGGAGAACGACATCGAGCTTGGAACGCCACTGCCGGTATCGCTGGCAGAACTGGCTGTACTGCAGCCCATCCGGATGATTCTGCTTGTATTCCCACCACAGGAGCTACAGGGTAACCCCTTTTCGGGCCAGTTCCCGGTGGATGTAGGCCATGTCTGGCAAGGGCCGCTCTACTTGCCCTTGGGGGTTTCCTGGGTAAAGCTTGGCCTCAAGTTCTGCGTCGTCGATGTTCGGCAGCGGCCAGGAAAGGCCGGAGCATTCAAACCGCCGAAGCATGTCCAGCACGGTGCTGTGCGAGATCGAGAGGCTCCGGGCAATCTGCCGGGCGGAGAGCCCGACCTCCCACTTCAAGCGAAGATCTCTCTGATCTTGCGCATCGACAACCTCCGATTTGCCAAGGCTTGCCCACGTCCTCTCGTGTGGAGATGTTATCCACAATTCGGGAGGAGCCGGCAAAACCCTGTAATGGTCGACCATGCCGCTTCGCTCTAGGATTCGAGCCGGTCGATTTGGGCCGGAATGGGCGGTCGACTATCCCCGCAAACGGTGGTCGATTTCATCCGTAATAAGTGGACGGATTCGACCGGAATGAGTGGTCGAATCCGTCCGGAATACGCAAGGGCGGGCCGCACATTTGTTGCTTCATCCGTCATGGAGGCCAGGGTGTCCGCCCTGGAACGAACGGTGACCCAGCACGACAAACGGATCGGCACACTGGACAGACTGCAGACGACCACCGAGGCCACCGACGCTGCCATGCAGCAGGACATCGGCGAGGCGAAAGAGGCGGCCCAGCACTTGTGACCACTTCCGCTCCGCCCAACTTGCAACCACGTCGCCGCACCATCAAGACACCTCCCCCATGATCACCGAACGCCGCCCCGCCTTACTAGGGTCTGCGGAAAATGCTACTGTATAAATCGAAACACCAAACCACGTTCATGGGTGTTCGATGCCCGTTTGAACGGGTTAGTTCATGTGTCATGGGACACCCAAGATCTCCCAGTCCTCGATTTTCTTCGAAGACGGGTCGACCCCAAGAGGGCTTGCCCTCCGCCGATGAGTTGCAATTGATGGTTTTGTCCGCTAGCATGAAATTGCGGGTCTAATGCTTTGGCGAATGGAGGGAGATGGGAGTGCGAGCGAGGCTCGTTTCAGGAATGTTGGCGCTGCTACTACTGATCGGCGGATGTGGTCAGGTAGATGCTGCTGGGCTTGTGGAGGAGTACCTGACAGCCCTCACCATCGGCGACTTTGACCGGGCTGCTCAACTCAGCACGGAGGCGTTGGTTGAACTGAACGGCGATGACAGTGCTGAAGCCCGGTTTGTCCAGACCTATTTGGCGCAGGTTCGTTTTACTGTGCGTGAGGCGCAAAAAGAGGACGACGACCGCTATCGTGTGCCGGTAGAACTAATCGCACCAGACCTAAGGCCGATTGTGGGCCGTGTCTTGGCGAATCTTCTCGGCGAGGCATTTGCCAGTGCGTTCATGCTTACACCTTTGGATGAGAAAACTATGACACAACGCCTGGTCGATTCCCTAACCGCAGAGATCACCAGATCAGATGCGTCAACCATTACCGTCGAGCGCACAGTCATGGTGGAAAGAATCGACGGGCAGTGGAAGGTCACCACGCCGGTGTTCGCCGAAAGCGGCCTCTTGGACATTTTCGATGACGGTTTTCTGGCGAACAGTTATGCCGAGGAAAGCAGGGCCCGCCGGGCCGAGAGTTTGCGTAGGCGCATCGCAGCAATCGAGGAGCAGCTCACAGAGCTGCGGCGGGACAGGGAGTTTGCCGAACAGTCTCGGTCTAAGTTGAGTAAGTTCGTCGTGTCCAACGCCAAGTTCTACTGGGCAGTTGACGGGTGGTGGGAGGAACCTGTCATCGAACTCACTGTCCAGAACAACACCGAGTTCCCAGTAGCGCGAGCCTATTTCCATGGCCGCCTCGTGTCCCCGGGTAGATCCGTCCCGTGGGTCGAGGAAGATTTCAACTACGCCATTCCCGGAGGTATTGAACCCGGTGAAATCCAGACGTGGAAGTTGGTTGCGAACTCTTTCAGCACTTGGGGTTCGGCTCCAAGAGATCGGGACGACTTGATCCTGGAGGTCGAAGTCACAAGGCTTGACGGGCCAAACGATCAGGTCCTGTTAGATGCCGAGTTTCCCGATTACAAGGCAGAGTGGTTAGCAGACCTGGAAGCGGACTTGGCGGAGCTTCAGGAAGAACTGCGTGCCCTTAGAACCGAGGAGTGAATAATCATCCCCGGCTCAAAGGTTGGAGTCCAACCTCGTGGTGCTAAAGCAGCGACTGCATTAGCAGTGGCCATTTGGAAACTCCTAGTGGTGTCACCATCAACAGGCGACGTCCCAGCCGCCGCTGATCGACCTGCGTGGTGATCCCGCTCTCGACCCCGCGCTCCCACCAGTCCAACTGCTGGAGGGTGCCGAGTACCGTTACGCGTTCCAACCGGAGGACGGTTTCGACCTTCCCATCCGGGTGGAGCCGAGGGAGCTTTTCTCTCCCGACTCGGCCGATTGGCGAACCGGCAGGATGCGCCCCGGGCTTTACACCGGCACACTGACGATCGTGGTGCTGTCCGGCGGAAGGCAGCTTGGTACGGCCCTCGTCGAGGTTCGGTCTCTCAAACTCGACTATCTGAATGAGTATCGTTGGATGCTGGAGCAAATTGCGGACAGCATGGCAGAGCTGATCATGGAGCGGTTCGCGCCGACCGAGCAGCGTTTTCGCTTCGATCAGACCGCAGAGGCCACGACGTTGTACACCCGCTTTGCCATGCTGAAGTGGCTCTTCTCCGGGGAAGCCTTCGAGGCAGCGATTCACCAAATCCTGGCTCAACCCCACCGGGCATGGTCCGAGGAAACGGAGTGGCGGAAACCCGGCCAGCCCATCCGGGCATGTGCGCGCGTGACAAGGAGTCTGGCACGACCAGGCCCACGCGAGTACGGCGATACACCCCTGCCCTTCACAGCCCTACCTAAGCATATTGCTGTCCCTCGGACGGAGGAGACGCTCGACACGCCAGAGAACCGCTTCATCAAGTTCATCCTTTCGGGTTGGCGAAATTTCACCGAGGAAGTTGAGCAGGCGCTCCTCTGCGCTCCCCCCTCCGCCCCCGTACAGAGGGGACTTCTGGAGGTCAAGGCAGTTCGCGAACAGCTGCAGACGATCCTATCGGCCGGCCTGTTCCACGAAGTGGGGGATCTCACATTTCTCCCGACGGGCAGCCAAGTGCTTCAGAAGCGATCAGGCTACCGCGACCTTTATCGGGCCTACCTCCAGTTTGAAGCTGCAGCCCTCCTCACGTGGGACGGCGGTGAGGACGTGTATGGGGCTGGTAAGCGGGACGTAGCGACGTTGTACGAGTACTGGGTGTTCCTCCAACTGGTGAAGGTGATGGAGCGCCTGTGTGGGAAGGAGTTTCACCTCAGTCAGTTAGTTGAAGTAAGGCCGGACGGGATGGGGGTTGCTTTGCGACGTGGCAGGGCACGAGCCATCAAGGGAACCGTCCAGCGCCTCGGTCGTACGCTCCAGGTCGAGCTTTGGTTCAACCGTTCCTTTGGACATCGCACGGGAAACCAGGGATCCTGGACCCGCCCCATGCGCCCGGACTACTCCATCCGGATCAAACCGGATATGACCTACGGCGAACCCGATGAAGTCTGGATCCATTTTGATGCCAAGTATAGGGTGGAGAGTGTCACCGAACTCTTTGGCGAGGACCCCCGCACCGAAGAAGAGGAAGGTCGGTTACTGGATGAAGAACAGACGGCAGAGTCCCGCCAGTTGGCCAGACGCGCCGACCTTCTGAAGATGCACGCGTACCGGGACGCGATACGCCGATCAGCCGGGGCCTACGTGATCTACCCGGGTACGGAACGAGAGCTGCTACCCAGGTTCCATGAACTCCTTCCCGGACTCGGCGCTTTTGCCCTGAGACCGACCAAGGACGGGCAAGGTACCGGTCTAGCTCAAGTTTCACGCGAACAACTCGACATTCGTGGTGTTAAAAGGGCGTATGGGTAGGGAGTGGCCCGGTTCAGGGTAATCTCAGCTCCAGCCAGGGGAGTACCCCGGCTGAACACCAACCGCAGCGTGTCGCCGAGGCACCGAATGGTTGCTCGGCACCGGGCCGCTACTCGTACCAAGAGTCGACTCCCCGCCTCGGCCAGTTTGGGCGAGTTCGTGCTCAGAAACCGCCAAGCCCAGCGCACCAGGTTGAAGGCGAACAAGACCAGCTGCGTGAAGGCGGCGTTGGCCTCATACTTCCGCAGCCGAGGAGTACCAAAGTGGAACGTGCCCTTCCACTCCTGGAACCCGGCTTCGATGGTCTGCCGTCCATGGTAGAGCTTGACGACCTCTGTCGTGGTGAGCTCCTCAGGCTGGAGCGTAGTCAGGATGACGCTGCGGACCTCCCGGCCATCGGCGTCCCAGCGGCGCATGGCGACCAGTCGCACCGGATACGGTGCGAGCAAAGTGGGGCCAGGTACGGTAACGGCTTCGGAGGCAAACCGGTTCTTCTCGACTTCAACCCAGTTCTCTGCCGGTACAGCGTCGAAGAGGTGCTTGTAGGCGACGTTGCTCCCGGAGTAGGACTTGATGGTGAACTCATACCCCAGTTCCAGCAGGCGCTGGATCACTTCCGGCGTGCCAAAGGCGCTGTCAGCTCGCAGCAGAATACGGAGGGGAGCCAGGTTCGTCCGATTCTCCTGCCGGTACTGCCGGAGTCGCTGGTTCACTTCACGGAGGTGCTGAACCTCCTCCTGGAACTCACGCTGCAGCTTCTGCTTCCGGCGGGCGCTGCCCTTGCCTGATACCGTCTGCAGTTGCTGATACAGCTGCCTGACCCGAGCCTTCTGCTGAGCCAGGCATGCCTCGACCCATTCGACTCGCCGCAGGGGACGACCAATCCGGGCTTCGATCCTGGGAATCAGTTCGAGCAGGCAGGCGCCGGAACGGCTGTTGGCCTTGCCGGACTTGAGAAGGCCGTCGATGGCAAAGCGCTGCTGCTTCCCGCTGAGGAAGGCCGCTGCGATCTGATAGCCTCGGGCCAACTTCCCCTGGATGTAGCCGAAGTCGGTACCGGTGTACTGCCTGGTCTCGCCCCGAACCTTCTGGCCGGTGAGGTCAATGTCGACGATGACCATTCCGGAGCGGTCTGGACCTGCTACGGCAGCCACCTCCTGCTGAAGCAGCGGGGCCTGGATCTCAGCGAGTGCGTCGGAAAGCTGCTGAACGTTCTCCTCCGTCAGCTTGCTGAAGGTCGCACAGACGGTGGAAAAGTGAGCAAAGCGTTCCTGCCCCCAGGCTTGAGCTACGGCAGGGTCGGCGACCAGCGGCTCAGGGTCGAAGTTGAGATCCTTCATGTAGCGATAGTTGCCGAGAATGGCAACCAACGCCTCGACCACCTTGTCAACCGGCGTGTGGGCGTAGGTCTTCTGCTTGATGCGCAGGTGCCGATTCAGGATCTCAACCAGGTTGAGCCTTTGAGCTACCCAGCCAAGAGCGACGAGAAAACCATGTCGGGTGGTGGACTTGATGGCTTGCGCAGCGATGTTGGGTGTCGTACCATGAGACTGCATCAGTCGAACCTCCACATGGTGGATTGGGAGCGGCCACACTCCCACCATGTATCATTGGTTCTGACTGATGCTTTTTCAATGGGTTTCCATTGCACGAAGTCCGGGTTATTCACGCGAAACTTGAGCTAGAGGGGCTGTTCGAGTTTCTCGATGACGTCTTGACGCATGTGGCAACGCAGACGACACAACACGAACGACTGCGCTTCTGGCTGCGGGAATCGACGCGGAGCGCCTATGATGCACCGAGCCATCCGGCCGTCCCGTTTCTCTCCAAGCCCCCTGCGGATACGGTTGTTTTGTTGGGCTACGTTCGAAGCCCGGAACATCTCCGTTGGATCCATGAGCAACGCCTGTACAACATGCGGACTGGTGGACGACGAGGCAGCGTACTGCCGGGTTCCCGGGTGTTGTCCGCGGAGTTGGTGGTCCTGTATGGGCCACATATGAGGACAGCTGAGATGTGGAGGGTTGCAGGAACGCCCCTGATGCTGAGCGAGGAAGAGGTGCGGGAGCTCCATTATCCAACCCCGCGCGGACGTTACGTATGCCTTCCCTTGGAACCGCTTCCGTCGGTCGAGTTGCTGCAGAAGATGTCCAGCGACCACGTGAGAAGGGTAAAGGAAAGGCTGAGTCCGACGTCGTACCCCGGGGAACCCGTTGCGGTGACCTGGTTCGAGTTGCTCCAGTAAGCGCAGACACCCCTGCCTCTGCTGACCCAGAGGCAGGGGTACTTATCCAGCGTTTCGCTACTCTACTCGTTCGGGGGACTGTGGCCATGACACGCGAATCCCGCTGCTCGGCTGCACCAAGTTGAAAACCAGCTACCCCGCGCCAGCCAAGGAGCTTGACTCAGTTTCTCCGCTTTTCCGGAAGGCCCTGGCCTACGTACAGCACGACGCAGAGGACATCTACGTGCTCTCCGCCAAATACGGCCTCGTAACCCTGGACCAACCGCTCGAACCCTACGAGTGAACGCTGAAAACGATGTCCGTCGCCGAACGTCGAGACTGGGCCAACGCAGTGTTCGTGCAACTCCTTGGTCGATACGGAAAGACCTCTCGGAGCTAACGTTCGAGTTTCATATGGGCCGGGAATACCGGCAGCACCTTATTCCGTTGCTAGATCAGGTCGGTGCACACTGTACCTGCCCGGTGGCGGGGTTGCCCATCGCTGAACGGCTCCACTTCTACGGACAGGGATGTCCACCTCTGGTGTAGACCGCAGTCACGTCACCACTAAGCAGGCCCTTCGCCCTCCGCGTGCGGCGCTACTCCCCCACATCCTCCTCCGCCGTCTCCGCCTCCCTCGCCGGATCCCCGTACCGCGGCCGCTGCTCCACCCGCAGCTTCTCCCAGTCCGCGTTTCTATACGCCCGCAGCGTGTAGGCCGTCTGCTCGTCAAACCCCGCCGGGCTCCGCGAGTAGATCAGCGGCCGGATCTCCACGTGCCAGCCCTCCAGCGGCCCCAGATCCGCGATCGCTGCCCGCTGCTCGGCCGTCTCCGCAAAGAAGATCGCCACCCCGCCGGGCCGTCCGATGAAGTGGTCGTGGAAGACCGCCAACCCCCGGCGCTCGTCGGCCACGTAGGCGTTCAGCAGCCGGTTCGCCTCCGCCGGCGAGCCCCCCTCCGGGGCCAGCGCATACACCAGGAAACAGCGCGGGTTCCTGATGTGCTGCATTTCCTCTCCCTCCCCTGACACCCATCCTACGGCCACTATGCGGAATTTTCAACACGCAACATCCCGAATGTGCCGATCGCGCAGTACCAGCTGCCCTCGATCCTGCCCTGTGGCCCCACCATACCCACCCACAGGAAATGCGAACAGACGCCACGGGCGCCGCAGAGCCATCCCATCCCCGACGCCCGGCCCGACTACGTTCCAGGCCGCCTGGCCATCCGCCAGGCGGCCTTTCCCGTTCCCTCCCCGTGCGGATCGGGTCTACCCCCGCCTCCCTCTGCGCACGCGAGCCAAACTTGCCTATTGACCCGCAACCAAGGGTACCGGTAGACTTCCAATGCGACTGATAATCATTCTCATGCCGGACGGGAAATCACAGCACCACCGCCCGGTCCACCCAGGAGGAGTCTGCATGCAGGACGACACCGCGCACATCCCTGGAGGTACCTGGTCTGACTCACCCCTGCGCCCTTCCCTGGAGCGGTTTGCTGCGCTACATACCCGCGCGGATGTGCGCTGGGGGCACCCCGAAGAAAGCGACGACGGGTACCGCTACGAAGCGCTGTACGACCCCGGCTTCATCGGTCGCTTCCTGGACCAGATCGCCGCCGAGTTCGCCGGTCCGCCCGCGTTCTCCGGCACCCGCCTCTTCCGGGTCGCCCACTTCCTCCCCCTCCGGCTGGCCGGCTATCTCTTCGCCGCCGAGGGGCGCGTCATCCGGCTGCGGGAGAACCTGGTCCTGCGCAATGCCGCCCACCGCCAGGGCAGCCATCCCCACGGCCATCATCCCCACGGCGGACACCCCCACGGCGGCAGGCCCCCGGGGCTGCGCGTGCTGGAGCCCCGGGCCGTGGTGCTGCCCGACGACCCCGCCGCCGGGGCGCCGGGGATCGAGACGGCGCCGGACCGCGCCGCCCTGGCAGACGCCCTCTTCGCCGAGGTCACCGCCCTGGCGGAGCCGCTCATGCGCCGCCTCCACGACCTGGGTGTGCTGCCGCCCGGCACGGGCTGGGGGATCCTACTGGACTTCCTGGCGGCCGGATTCCTGGCCGCAGGCCGGGCCGGCACCGGCCTCGATGCCGCCTGGGCGGCCTGGGAAGAGGCCATCGCCGGACGCACCTTCCCCGCCCGCCGCCTGCCCCGGCGGCTGCAGTTCACGGCGGACGGCCGCACCGACGAGATCATGGTCCACGCCCACTGCTGCCTGCGCTGCGCCCTCCCCCACATGAAGGACCGGGAGGACCGGCACTGCATCGAGTGCTACCTGGAGTCCGACGAGAACCGCATCGCCCGGCTGCTCGGGCGCCGCGCCGCCGGTGCACACGCACACTGATCCCCATCCCCCGAGAGGAGGCCCTCTTCCGTGCTGATCCGCAAGCTGATCCCGATCCGCAACTCCCGTCTGTTCCCCGTTCTCGCGCTCCTGCTCGCCGCTCTCCTCCTGGCCGGCTGTACGAACGCCTCCGGCGGGGGCGCTGCGCCCGGCGGCAGCGGAAGCAGCCCCGAGCCTGCCGAGTCCTGGAGCTTCGTGGACGACCGGGGCATCACGGTGACCCTGCCCGAGCGCCCGACCCGCGTGGTGGCGCAGTCCACGGCCGCGGCCGCGCTCTGGTCCCTGGGCGTCGAGGTGGTGGGCGTCTTCGGCCCGCAGCGGCTGCCGGACGGGAGCAACGATCCCACCGTCGGCGACGTCGACCTCAGCCGGGTGACCTCCCTGGGCGAGGCGTGGGGCGAGCTCGATCTGGAGAAGCTGGCGGCCCTGAAGCCCGACCTCATCGTCAGCATCATGTACACGCCGCCGGAGCTCTGGTACGTGTTGCCCGACGTGGAGCCGCAGGTACGGGCCATCGCCCCGACGGTGGGCATCACCGTGGGCCAGCGTTCCATCAAGGAGGCCATGCAGCGGTTCGAGGAGCTGGCCGGGGCCCTGGGTGCGGACCTGAACGCCCCGCAGGTGGCGGCGGCCCGGCAGCGGTTCGAGGAGGCCAGCGAGGAGCTGCGGGCGGCCCTGGCGGAGAAGCCCGGCCTGACGGCCATGTTCGGCGCCGGTTCCCTGGAGACGCTCTGGGTCAGCAACCCGCCCTACTACGGCGATCTCTCCTACTTCCAGGAGCTCGGCATGCAGATCCTCGTGCCCGAGAACCCGGAGTCTTACTGGGAGGCCCTGAGCTGGGAGCAGGCCCTCCGGTATCAGGCCGACGTGTTGTTCTACGACAGCCGCACTGAGGTGACGCAGCCGCCGGAGCTGGCGGCGCAGGTGCCCACCTGGTCGCACATCCCCGCGGTGAAGGCCGGGCAGGTCTACCCGTGGGTGGCCGTTCCCCCGTACAGCTGGGACGGTCTGGCGACCATCCTGGAGGACGTGGCGGCGGCGGTGCGCGAGGCGGATCCGCATGTCATCCCGTAACCCGGCGAAGGTCCATCGGCCGGCAGCCCTGCTGCTGCTGGCCGGCGTCCTTGTCCTCGTGGCGCTGTTGAGCCTGCGGGTGGGCTCGATCCCGGTCTCCACCGCCGACGCGGTGGCCGCGCTCACCCGCTACGACCCTGACAATTACAGCCAGCTCGTGGTGCGCACCATGCGCCTGCCGCGCACCGTGATCGGCCTGGGGGTGGGCGCCGCGCTGGCCGCAGCCGGGGCGGCCATGCAGGCCGCCACCCGGAACCCGCTGGCGGAGCCCTCCCTGCTGGGCGTGAACGCCGGCGCGTCCTTCGCGATCGTCGCCGCCGTCTACTTCGGCCACATGACCCACCCGCTCCAGTATCTCTGGTTCGCCTTCGCCGGCGCCCTGGGCGCCGCGGTGCTGGTCTACGCCATCGCCTCGGCCGGGGGCGGGGCATCGCCGGTGAAGCTGGCGCTGGCAGGCGTCATCGTCAGCGCCCTCCTGGGCTCGTGGACCACCGCGCTGCTGATCCTGAACAAGGAGACGCTGGAGATGGTGCGCTTCTGGCTGGCCGGCTCACTGGCCGGCCGCAGCCTGAACCTGCTCCCGCCGGTCGCCCCCTTCCTGGCGGCGGGGCTCCTGGGCGTCCTCCTGGTAGGACGGCAGCTGAACACCCTCAGCCTCGGCGAGGAAACGGCCCGGTCGCTGGGGATGCACACGGGGCGCATGCGGGCGCTGGTCGCCGTCCTGGTGATGCTGCTGGCCGGATCGGCGGTGGCGCTGGCGGGTCCCGTCGGTTTCGTGGGGCTTGCGGTGCCCCACATCGTCCGGGCGTGGATCGGCGCCGATTACCGCTGGATCCTCCCCTTCTGCCTGGTCCTGGGTCCGGCACTGCTCCTGGGTGCGGACATCCTCGGCCGGGTGATGATGCGTCCGGCGGAGGTACAGGTCGGCGTCGTGACGGCCTTGGTAGGCGCCCCTTTCCTGATCTACTTGGCGCGGCGCCGGCAGGTGGCGGAGCCATGAGCGCCCGTCGCCTTCGCCTCGTACAGGCCGGCCCCTTCGCCTTCCGGGTCGATCCGGGGATGGTCGCCCGCGTGGCCGGGGCCTGGCTGGCGCTGCTGGCCCTGGGCGCCTGGGGCCTCACCCTGGGCAGCTACCGCCTCCCCGTGATCGATGTGGTCCGTTCGCTGCTGGGCGCCGGAACCGCCGATACCCAGTTCATCGTGATGACCCTCCGGCTCCCCCGGGTACTGGCCGCCATGCTGGTGGGGCCCGCCCTGGCCATGTCCGGTGCGATCTTCCAGGGCCTCCTCCGCAACCCGCTGGTCTCGCCGGACGTGATCGGCGTCAACGCAGGAGCCTCGGTGGCAGCCGTTTACTGGATCGTGACCCACCGCCCCCCCGCCCTCTTGCCCCTGATCGCCTTCGCTGGGGCGCTGGCCGCCGCGGCCTTCGTCTACCTGCTCACCTGGCGCGGCCACATCTCGGGGGCCCGGCTGATCCTGGTGGGCATCGGCGCCAACGCCCTGCTGACGGCGGCCACCACGGCGATCTTCCTGCGGGCGGACGTCTACGAGGCGGCCTCGGCCTACCGGTGGATGACCGGCAGCCTGGCCGGCAGCGACTGGTCGGACGTGATCACCCTGGCCGTGGCCCTTGCGGTGCTGGTTCCCCCGGGGCTCGTGCTGATGTGGCCCCTGCGGGCGCTGCAGTACGGCGACCTGACGGCCCGGAGCCTGGGGCTGCCCGTGGAGGGGGTGCGCCTGGCCCTGATGGCGGTGGGATGCGGCCTGAGCGCCGCCGCCGTGTCGGTGGCGGGGCCGGTGGGCTTCGTGGCCTTCATGGTGCCCCACCTGGCCCGCATGCTGGCGGGACCGCCGGGCGGCGGCCTGTTCCTGTTCACCGGCGCCCTGGGCGGCCTGCTGCTCTTGGGCGCGGACCTGGTGGGGCAGCACGCGCTGCCGGTGAGCCTGCCGGTGGGCGTCATCACCGCCGCGCTGGGCGCCCCGTACTTCCTGTTCCTCCTCTATCGCACCAACGCACGGATGTAGGTGACCGGATATGAGCCGTCTGACCGCCGAACAGGTGACCCTCGCCTACGGATCCCACCCCGTGATCACCGGCCTGAGCCTGTGCATCCCGGACGGCGCCGTGACCACCCTCATCGGGCCCAACGGGTGCGGCAAGTCCACCCTGCTCCGGGCGCTGGCACGCCTCTTGCGCCCCCGGGGCGGGGCGGTGCTGCTGGACGGGCAGGCCATCCACCGGCTGCCCACGAAGCAGGTGGCCCGGCAGCTGGGCCTGCTCAGCCAGGAGGCCGCCGTGCCCGAGGCGCTGACGGTGGAGGAGCTGGTTGAGCGGGGGCGGTACCCCCACCAGTCCCCGCTTCAGCCGGCGACGGCCGTGGACCGGGCGGCGGTGGAGCGCGCCCTTGCCCTGGTCGGGCTGGCCGACCTCCGGGACCGGCCCGTCGACCGGCTCTCGGGCGGCCAGCGGCAGCGGGCCTGGATCGCCATGGCCCTGGCCCAGGAGACGCCGATCCTGCTGCTGGATGAGCCCACCACCTACCTGGACGTCGCCCAGCAGCAGGAGGTCCTCTCCCTGGTCCAGCAGCTGAGCCGGACCGAAGGCCGCACGGTGGTGATGGTGCTGCACGACGTGAACGAGGCCGCCCGGGCGAGCGACCACCTGGTGGCGCTGCGTGACGGTGCGGTCGTCGCGGAGGGTCCCCCCGGGGACGTCCTGCAGCCGGAGCTGCTGGAGCAGCTCTTCGGCGTGCCGTGCTATGTGGTCTGCCATCCGCGCACGGGTGCGCGCCTCTGCGTGCCCTGCGGACGTTGGACAGAGATGCTGCGGAAGGGCATCCCCGTCTCGACGGCGGAGCGGCCGCCCGGGGACTCGCCGTCCCGGGGGGCGGCGCTGCAGGCGGAAGGGCTCCGGGTGGGTTACGAGGGGCGCATCGTCGTGAACGACCTGTCCGTCTCGTTCCCGGCGGGCCGGGTGAGCGCCATCATCGGGCCGAACGGCTGCGGGAAGTCGACGCTCCTGAAGGCGCTGGCCCGCCTCCTCCCCCACGCCGGGGGAACCGCCCTCCTGGACGGGCGGCCCATCACCGCCGGCAGCCAGCGGTCCTTCGCCCGGCGGCTGGCCGTCCTGAGCCAGGGCGCCGCGGCGCCGCCGGAGGTCACGGTGGAAGAGCTGGTGGCCATGGGCCGCTTCCCCCACCAGACCTGGTACCGGCAGTGGAGCCGGGCCGACCAGGAAGCCGTGGAGCGCGCCCTGGAGGCCACCGGCCTCACGCACCTGCGGTCGCGGCCGCTGGCGAGCCTCTCCGGCGGCCAGCGGCAGCGGGCCTGGCTGGCGATGGCCCTGGCCCAGGAGACCCCGGTGCTCCTGCTGGACGAGCCGACCACCTTCCTGGACGTCGTCCACCAGGTGGAGGTGCTGGATCTGGTACGGGAGCTCAACCGGACCGACAGGAAGACGATCATCATGGTGCTGCACGACCTGTCCCAGGCGAGCCAGTACGCCGACTACCTGGTGGCCATGAAGGACGGCCGCGCCGTCGCGGCGGGCACTCCCCAGGAGGTACTGTCCTACCACCTGGTGCGGGAGGTGTTCGGCGTGGAAAGCGTGGTGATTCCGGACCCGCTGACCCGGCGCCCCCTCGTCCTGCCGGGCCGGTCTGCGGCGCCCTGCGGTGAGCCGCAACTCCTTCCCCTGCAGGCGGCGGCCCGGGACGGGGGCTGATCGGGTGGGCGCCTCACCACCGGCGGGTGAGGATTCGTGCCGGCAGCGTCACCACCGCCCAGACCAGCCGCAGGACTCCGTCCACGGCGATGCCCACGATGCGGAAGGGCAGCAGGATGAGCCACACCAGCGGGTAGAGCAGCAAGGCGACCAGGGCCACCGGCGGGGCGATCACAAGAAGCAGGAGCCACAGCAGGAAGGTGAGCACGTTCATCCCCTCCCTTGGTAGGACGGCAGGGCCGTGAAGGTCCCCGCGGACTGTCCGATCTGTTCGCCACGACGGTCGGTCCGGGGGAGACGCGCCTCCCCCACCGCCGCCCTTGCGGCGATTTCGCCTGAGGTACCCAACACGCTACTCGTGCGGTGCGCCGGGCGACCATCCGTCCCGGGGGCACCCCCGTGCACGCCCGACGCGGGCCGGGCGCGTGATCCCTGGGACCACCCCTGTTATCATTCAGTACGAGTAAAGCGCACGCCGCCCAGGTTCACCCCGAACAGCAACTCGTTCTGAAGAGACTGCACGCTGCCCGGGCACCGCTCCGACCCATACTCGATGCGAACAGACCACACGCTGACCGGCGCCGCCTCGGCCAACACTGGGTGCGAACAGATTGTACACCCCACCCACACACCCCGCGCCCACCGCCGCGCCGAACGGCGCGCACGGCTCCCGGGGACGGCGAAGGCCGGGCTGCCGCCCGGCCTGTTCCGTGTCCCCGCGAACCCCTCACCCGATCGTTTCGGCACGTCCGCCGGGGCGGCCGTCGTACACCACGTGTCCGCGGGCGATGGTCAGTATCGCTTCCAGGTCCTCGCTGAGCACCACGACGTCCGCGTCCTTGCCGGGGGCCAGCCGGCCCTTGCGATCGATCCCCAGCGCCTGCGCGGGGGTCTCCGAGGCCATGCGCAGCGCCTCCGCCACCGGGACGCCGGCGAAGCGCACCATGTTCCGCACCGCCTGGTCCAGCCGCAGGGTGCTGCCGGCCAGCGAGCCGGACTCCGTGCGGCACTCGCCGCCCTGCAGCCGCACCGGCGTGCCCTCCCAGCGGGTGTAGGTGCCATCCTCCAGGCCGGCCACGTCCACGCCGTCGGTCACCAGCACCAGCCGCTCCGGTCCCACCAGGCGGTAGGTCAGGGCCACCATCGCCGGGTGGACGTGGTGGCCGTCCACGGTGAGCTCCACGAATACGCGCGGATCCTCCAGCAGGGCGGCGGCCGCGCCGGGCCGGCGGTGCTGCAGGGCGGGCATGGCGTTGTACAGGTGCGTGGCCCTGCGCACGCCCCACCCCAGCGCCTCACGCGCCTCCTCGTAGGTGGCCGCGCTGTGGCCCAGCGACACCTGCACCCCCATCCCCGCCAGGTAGCGGATGGCCTCCCCGGCGCCGGGCAGTTCGGGGGCGATCGTCACCACCCGGAGCGCGCCCCCCGCCGCTTCCCACAGCGCCTGCACGGCGGCCGGTTCGGGCGGACGGAGATGCTGCCGCGCCTGCGACCCCGCTTTCTCCGGGTTGATGAAGGGCCCCTCCAGGTGGGCGCCCAGGATCTCCACCTGTCCCGGTCGGGGCGCACGGCTCGCCCGGGCGATGGTGTCCAGCGCCACCGCGATATCGCGCGCCGGGGCGCTGGTCGTGGTGGCCAGGCAGGCCGTCGTTCCGCCCTGTACCAGACGCGCCGAGATGACGGCCAGGGCCTCCGGAGTTCCGAGCATGAAGTTGCAGCCCATGCCTCCGTGAACGTGGGTGTCAATAAACCCCGGCGCCACGAGGCAGCCGGACACATCGATCGTCTGGGCGTACGGCGGGAGCGCCTCCCCCGGCGCCGCCAGGCCGGCGACCTCCGTCCCCTCGATCAGCAGCGTCGCCGGAACCAGCTCGCGGCCCGGCGTCAGGACCCGCCCGCCGGTGAGCGCAATCGGTCGTCCCATGGTCAGTCCTCCCCGGCGCCGCCTCAGCGGGGCAGGGCCAGGCGCGCCCGCAGATACCGGTCATCCGCCAGGCGCATGCAGTCCGGCCGCTTGCCCAGGGCCAGCGCGGTCAAGTAGGTGAACTGGTACAGCGGCAGGATGGCGAAGAGCGGGGTGAAGAGCTCCGGGATGCCCGCGGGCAGCCGCGTCACGCGCCGCGCGCCGGGGACCGCATCCGGCTCGTCGGTGATGACCCAGAGGTTGACGCCGATGTGCTGCAGCGCCTCCGCCAGTCCCTGCGCCTTCGCAAGGCCCGGCCCCCGCATGGCCAGAAGGATGACCCAGTCGCCGGGGTTGATGATGCTCCACGGCCCGTGCATCGCCTCCTCGAGCTGCCAGGCGTGTGCGGGCACCTGCGCGGACTCCTGGAGCTTCAGGCCCCCCTCCAGGGCGGTGGCGACGTTGGGGCCGTTGCCGATGAGGAAAACCTGGCTGGCGGGCAGCCGCTCGGCGACCACCTCCTCGACGAGCGGGAGGCTGTCGGCCATCACGGTGCGGGCCAGTTCCGGCGCCCGGAAAAGCGCGTGCGCCCACTCCCCGCCGGCGCCTCCGCGGTTCTCCGCCACCCGGGCGGCCAGCAGGTAATGGCGCAGGAGCGACGCCGGGTAGCTCTTGGTCTTGGGCAGCGACTTCTCCCGGCCGCCCCCGCCGAGGATGGGAAACGCCACGGCCCCGGCCAGGGCGGAGTCCGGGTAGTCGGTGAGTCCGATGGTGACCGCCCCCCGTTGGGCCGCCAGGCGTACGGCGTCCAGCGCCACCCCCGTGGAGCCCGTGTGGGAGATGGCGATGACCGCCGAACGCTCCAGCCGGCCGGGGGGATACGCAGCAAACTCGAAGGCGTTGTGGGCCGCGCCGGGAATGCCGGTCAGGGCGTGGAACGCGTACGTCCCGGCGATGCCGGAGAAGTACGAGGTGCCGCAGCCCAGGAGGTGGACGCCGTCCACCCCGGCCAGCGCCTCGGCCGCCGCGGCGATCTGCGCCTGCACCGGCGGCTCCAGGATCGTCGCCAGGGCCTCGGGGGTGGACTGCAGCCCCTCCCACATGTGGAACGGATGCTCCGTACGTTCGAAAGCCTGCCGGATGGACTCGGGGATAGCCTGGGTCATGCCCATACACCTGCCTGAAGGGAGATTGCGGGCTCCGGGACGCATCCCGGAGCCCGGCGCAGCGCGTTTAGCCCAGGACGCCCAGCGAACCCAGGACCAGGCCGGCCGCGATCAGCCCGAGCATGATGTTGGTAGTCTTCTTCTGCTTGCGCACGAACCAGAAGACGATCATCACCAGGGTCAGCGGCAGGATCCGGGGCATGATGCTGTCCAGCATGCCCTGGACCGACACCGTCGCCTCCTGGACCTTGTAGGCCAGCGGCGTGGTGACGTTGAGCCACGTGCCGGTGAGGGCGCCCACGGCCATGAGGCCGGCGATGCTGGCGCCCTCCAGGAACTGGCGCAGTCCGCCGGAGGCCAGGCGGGCGATCACGGTCTGGCCCCACTCGTAGGTCTTGTACAGGCCGTACCAGGCGCAGAACACGTGCACCGCGTTCACGGTGACGAAGAAGATGATCGGCGCCAGCGGGTTGCCGGTGACGGCCAGACCGGCGCAGATGCCGCCCATGATCGGCCGCAGGGTGCCGTGGAACATGGAGTCGCCGAGACCGGCCAGCGGCCCCATCAGGCTGCCCTTCAGGCCCTGGATGGCCTGCTCGTCGATGTCCTCGCCGTGCGCCCGCCGGGCCTCCAGGTCGGCGGTCAGGGCCAGGATCGGGCCGTGCACCCACATGTGGGTGTTGAAGAAGGTCAGGTGGCGCTTCAGGGCGTTCTTGTACTCCTCGGGCTGGTCCCGGTAGATCTTCTTCAGGAACGGGATCAGCGACCAGGTCCAGCCCAGGGCCTGCATGCGGTCGAAGCTGAAGGCCGACTGGAGGGCGAACGACCGGAAGAACAGGGTGCGCAGGTCGCCGCGGGTGATGGTGTCGCCCAGGCCCGCGGTAGCCTCGGGATCGAGTTCGGCGGCGTCCTCGTCGTTCGCCTGGCGGTAGTGCTGGATGATCAGCGCGATGAGGATGGCCAGGACGGCGATCCCGAGCACGCCCCAGCTGGTGTAGGCGGCCAGGAGGAAGCCCACGAAGAAGAAGGGAAGCATGGTCCCCGGGGCAAGGCTGTTGAGCAGCAGAGCAAAGCCCAGGGCGGGCAGCATCTTGCCGGCCACGCTGATGCCGCTGTTGAGCCACGGCGGGATGGAAGCCGCCAGCCGCTGGACGGCCGACGCACCCAGCGCGAGGGCGATGAAGGTGGGCAGGGCATAGGCCAGGAAGTGCAGGAGGTTGCCCAGGTGCATGAACATGGCGATGGAGCGGTCATCGCCCCGGTCCGCGGCCCGCTCGGCGGCGTTCACGAAGAAGCTGCTGAACGTCTTGGCGAGCACCTCGAAGAAGGAGCCGAGCAGGGCGGCCGGCACGGCGATGAGCAGGGCGGTCTCCACGCCCTGACCCGTCGCGATCGCAAAGGCCGTGCCGAGCACCGCGCCGATCGCGTAGTTGGGCGGCACCGATCCGCCGATGTCGACCGCGCCCATGAACACGAACTCCAGAGTACCGCCGACGACCAGGCCGGTGTGAAGGTCGCCCATGATCAGTCCGACCAGGGGTCCCAGGACAACGGGCCTTTCAAGGTACCAGTCACCCATAAACCGACGGGAGAAGTACGCAAAACCCGCAAGCAATGACAGCACAAGCGCGAGGCCCACTGACATGTTGGATACTCCCCCATTCCTCGTTCACGTTGGTTGACTGAGTGACAGGGTCCGGGCCACCTTCACCGCCTAATTGCCGGGTGCATCACCTCCCACCGTCGCCTCGTGGCGGACGGCCGCGCCCAGGTCCCGGATGCCGTCCCATCCGCCTCTCACGGCCATCCCCACCAGCTCCGGGAGCGTGGCCGACAGGCGGGCGAACAGGACCTCCACCAGCATGGCGAGGTTCACCCCCGAGACCAGCTCGAGATCCGCACGCTGGAGGGCGACCCCGCCGAGGACCCGCGCCGGCGTGCCGCCGGGGATGTCGACCAGCGCCAGAATTCCCTCGCTCTCACCAAGCTCCCGGAGGGCGTCCCCGACGGCGGCCTCCAGGTCCTCGACGCCCTGGCCGGGAAGAAAACTGACCGTACGCACCTGGTCCAGATCGCTGACCAGCATTCCGGCTGACTCGAGCAGAGCCTCACCGAAGCGGCCGTGTGTCACGATGAGTACACCGATCATCTGCCTTATCCACCCCCAGTAATCGGTGGGGTCCTGGTCACTGCTGCCGGATCACGCTGTTGAAATCCGTCACGGCACCTCCGGGGAGCCAGACCGCCTCCAGGATCACACCCCTTCGGTCCAGTTCCTTCCACGCCTCGATCTCCTCCGGGCTGGCCGCGACCTCCTTGGTCAGCCGGACCCGCCCTTCCGCCGCCCGGACGTTGCCGACATTGACCTTCGTCAGCTCGACGCCCCCGTCCATCAGCGCCAGAAGCGACTGCGGATCACGCACCAGCACCATCACCCGGTCCTTGGCCGCCTTGGGCCCGACCAGAAGGGCGGCCGCCTCGGCCACGCTCAGGATGCTGACCTTGACGCCCACCGGGGCGGCCAGCTTCAGGAGCGACTTCTGCGTGGCGTCCCGGGCCACCTCGTCGTTGGCGACGACGATGTGGTTCGCCCCCACCGTCCGTGTCCACCCGACAGCCACCTGCCCATGGATCAAACGGTCGTCCACACGCACCAGAACGATGGGCATGTTCATCCCTCCGTCGATGTGAGAATGGAATCCGTTCCGTTCACTGCACATATACACGCAACTTCCGTGCCAAGACGGATCCGGCCAAACACGCGAAAACGGTGGGCCCGGCGGACCCACCGTTGCGAGACACATGCGAGACAGATCCCAATTCTGACCGGACGGTTCGCTACTCCGTCAAGACAATCAGCGCCATGTAGGCCACCTCGCCGGACGGGAAGGAGAAGCCCCAGCTGCGTCCGACGGGCTCCAGGGCGTCCGCGATGGCCGAGAGCAGCGACCCGTGCCGGGCCCTGAGATACTCCTCTTCCGGGCAGGGGTAGGTGGTCCCGTCGCTGGCGAGCCGCTCGATGGCAAACCCGAGGTGGATGATCCACCGGGCCACCCGGTTGGCGTTCAGCCGCATCCCCAGGCTCTCCTCGAAGCGGCGCAGCGCGCCCGCGGCCGCCTCCCCGGCCCGCCTCCCGTCCACGGAGGCGATGTTGTCCACCAGGAAGCGCATGGAGAGCTCCATGGCCTCCTCGCGGGTGGCCGACGGGGCGGCGGCCGGCGCCTCCTCCCCCCGCAGGAGGTCGGCCAGGGCCTGCAGGCCGTCGCCGAACAGGACCCGCTCCAGGCCAATGAACGGCACGCCCGGCAGGCGCGGGTCGATGGTGCCCACCACCGCGACGACCCCCTTGCGCCATCCCTCCACCAGGAGGCCGGGGAGGACCGACCCGTTGTCCAGGTCCACCGCCTGGACGGCCACCGACTCCCGCAGGTCCGGCGGCAGGGCCTCCGTCAGGAAGGCCGCCAGCTTGCGGGCCGTCCCCTGCCCCGTGAGACACGTGGTGATGACGAGGCGCTTGCCTGCGGCCACCACCGGCTCTTCCTCCTGGCCGGTGTAGACGCGGCGCACCGCGCGCACCACGGTCGCAAGGTCGCTGCCCGGCTCCTGTGCGACCCGGGCGGCCTCGATCACGGCTGGCGTCGTCACCAGCGGGACCACCGCGAAGGGCACGCTGGTCTCCCGCTCCAGGGCCGGCCCCAGCCCGGTCAGCGAGCCCATGTCGACCAGCAGCACCACGCCGCGCACGGGGCCGAACGCCCGCACGCGCGCCGCCGCCAGCTCCACCGTCGCCTGCACGCTCTGCTCCAGCGGCATGTCGACGGCCGTGACGATGTCCGTGCCCAGCAGTTCGTTGGCCACGGCCGCCATGCTGGACGCGGTGCTGTCGCCGTGGGCAATCACCATCACCTGCAGCCCCGAGGGGGCGTTGCGGGGCCGGTGCGCGGCCAGGAAAAGCGCCAGGAAGCTCTTCTCGCCGGGGAGCAGCCGCACGCCCAGCTCCGCCTCGAGCCGGGGGGCCAGCCGGTTGACCGCGGCGTACTCGGCCGGGCACTGGGCGACCAGCGCCAGCGCCTGGTCGACGTCCAGGTCGTGGTCCGACCGAGCCGCCAGGTGGAGGGCGAGGCCGGTCACCACCTCGGAACCGAAGTTCTCGTTCAGCTCGTCGCCGACCTCCCGGACGAACCCGGTGACGATCTCCAGGAGCCGGTTGGAGACCACGCCCGCGCGGTCCGCGCGGTGCAGCAGCCGGCGCAGGTAATAGTCCAGGTCGGTCCGGATGACCCGCCGGAGCTCGCTTTCCTGCAGGCCGGCCCGCAGATACCCCGTCACCCGGCGGTGCAGCTGCGCGTAGAGGTCCGCGGGCACGTAGTCGTCGACGTACCGCACCTGACTGCGCAGGGTGGACGGCCGGTAGACCCGGTCCTCGACGCCGACGAGCCGCTCCGCGTCGCCTGACGATTCATGGGCCTGCAGGTAGGCCAGCTGGATCTGGGGGGACAGGTGGGTGAGGTCGAGGGAAATCGGGGCGCCGTCGCCCAACCCGGCCGCCGCGTGCGCGAAGAACGCCTTGGCGCACGCCATGAGGATGGCGCTGCGCAGCTCTCCCACGTTCCCGGTGGTGCGGTAGGCCAGGAGCGCCAGCAGGACCAGCGGGCTTACGACGATGGCCTTGCCGATGCGGGAAGCCTCCTCCCGCAGGAAGACCTCGATGAGCGCCAGCCGCTCCTCCACCGGCCGGACGTCCAGCCCGGGCAGATGGATGACCACCGGGAACCGGCGGACAAAGGTGTTCAGGAGCGAAGAACTCGGGTCCTCGGACGTCGCGCCCACCAGCATCACCGACGCCTGCCGGGTGGCCGTGTCGCCCAGGGCGCGGTAGACGCCCCGGTCCATCAGCAGGAAGAGCATCTCCTGGCCGTCGGGGGGCAGGCGGTGGATCTCGTCCAGGAACAGCAGGCCCCCGTCCGCCTGCGCCACGAGCCCCGGCGTGTCCCGTTCCGCCCCGGTGAAGGCGCCCTTCACGTAACCGAAGAGCTGGGCCTGCAGCAGCTGCGGGTTCGCGGCGTAGTCCGCGCAGTTGAACACGCAGAAGGGCGCTCCCGGGGGGAGCCGCCCCGCGGCCACGGCGTACCGGTACATCGCCTCCGCCAGCCGGCTCTTGCCCGACCCGGTGGGGCCGGAGATGAGCGTCGGCAACCCGCGCGGGGGATAGAGCATGGCCGCCTTGGCCTGCTCCACCGCGGCGCCGAGGCTCCCGCCGTACCCGACCAGCTCGTCGAAGGGATCGTTGGCCACCGGAGCGGGAACGGCGGGCGACCCGGGCTCTGCCGCGGCGATGAACCGAACGGGCTTCCCCTTCAGTTTCAGCGCGAGCCCTTCGTTGACCAGTTCGTTGAGATCGGCGCTGGCGTTGTTCCGCCGGATGCCGACGTGTTCGGCCACCTCCATGGCCGTCACACCGCTGGAGCTTCCGGCCGGTGCAAGCTGACGAAGCGCCTCCAGGACCCGATCCTTGCGCACGCGGGGCCACCCCCTTCGCGATTGCGGACAGCTTTCCTCCAGTATAGGGTGAAACTTTAAGGTAGTCACGAGATCGTTGAAAGGGATTGCTGGGAAACCACCCCATCCAAGGCCCGTCTACCCTTCGGCCGGGTTGAGACGCAGCTCGTACAGCACGCACTCGTGTACCCGCCGGAAGCGGGCCCGAACCCATTCCCGGTCCTCGCCCGTGTGGTGGGCGAGGACCCGGCACCTCAGCCACCCCTGTTCGTCCTCCGGTCTGTGTGCTTTCGGCGTTTTCCCCGCCTTTGCCCTGCGACCCGGCGCGTTCCCACCCAACGCCGGAATTTCCCTCCTCATTGCAGGACTATTGCGAAATTCGCGGAATTCAATCGCAACCGCCTGCGAGGAGGGACCCCACCATGGACTGGCTCGCCTCCCTGCGGTCGCAGATCAAGCCTTACCGCGACCGCTTTCCTTCCCACGCCCGCCTGCCACGGGCCGGCCTGCCCCGCGCCGAGATCCTCGCCGAGATCGCGGCCATGGGCGCGGCCGAGTCCCCGGCCTGGCGGGACGGCTATGCCTCCGGCGCCGTCTACCACGGCGATGAGCACCACATCGCGTTCCTCAACGAGGTCTACGCCCTCCAGTCCCAGTCCAACCCGCTCCACCCGGACCTCTGGCCGAGCACGGCCAAGTTCGAGGCCGAGGTCGTCGCCATGACCGCCCACATGCTGGGCGGGGACGCCGCCGGCGGGACCGTCTGCGGCACCGTGACCTCCGGCGGCACGGAGTCGCTCCTCCTGGCCATGAAGACCTACCGGGACTGGGCCCGCGCGACCAAGGGGATCACCGCCCCGGAGGCCGTGGTGCCGGTGAGCGCGCACGCCGCCTTCGACAAGGCCGCGCAGTACTTCGGCATCAAGCTGGTCCGCACCCCGCTGGACGCCGATTACCGGGCAGACGTCGCGGCCATGCGGGAAGCCATTACCCCCAACACCGTGGTCGTCGCCGGATCCGCGCCGGGCTACCCCCACGGCGTCGTCGACCCCATTCCCGAGATCGCCGCCCTGGCCGCGGAACACGGCATCGGCTGCCATGTGGACGCCTGCCTGGGCGGGTTCATCCTGCCGTGGGCGGAGCGGCTGGGCTACCCGGTGCCCCCCTTCGATTTCCGGCTGGAGGGCGTCACCTCCGTCTCGGCCGACACCCACAAGTACGGCTACGGGGCCAAGGGAACGTCGGTGATCCTCTACCGCAGACCTGATCTGCTGCACTACCAGTACTTCATCGCGGCCGACTGGCCCGGAGGCCTCTACTTCTCCCCCACCTTCGCCGGCAGCCGGCCCGGCGCGCTCAGCGCGACCGCGTGGGCCGCCATGCTCTCCCTGGGGGAGGAGGGCTACCTGGATGCCACCCGCCGGATCCTGCAAGCCGCCGACCGGCTTAAGGCGGGCGTGCGCGCGATCCCCAGCCTGAAGATCCTGGGCGACCCGCTGTGGGTGATCGCCGTGGCCTCGGACGAGCTCAACATCTACCAGGTGATGGAGGAGATGGCCGGGCGGGGCTGGCGGCTGAACGGACTGCACCGGCCGCCGGCGTTTCACGTCGCCCTGACGCTTCGCCACACCGAGCCCGGGGTGGTCGACCGGTTCCTCGCCGACCTGCAGGACGCGGTGGCTCAGGTCCGGGCCCACCCCGAAAAGGCGACCGGGATGGCCCCGGTCTACGGCATGGCCGCCGCCGCGCCGCCGGAGCTGGTCCGGCAGGTGCTCACCGGCTTCATCGACCTGCTGTACGAGGTGTGACCGCCATGGCCCAGCAGTACGTCCTGGCGCTGGATCTGGGCACGTCGGCCCTGAAGGCGGCCCTGGTCTCCTTCACCGGCGCCGTCGCCGGCCTGGAGACCGAGCCCGTCCCGCTCACGGTGCTGCCCGGCGGCGGGGCCGAGCAGAACCCCGAAGACTGGTGGAACGCCCTGGTCACCGCCACCCGCAGGCTCATGGCCCGGGGCATCGCGGGGCCGGACCGGGTGGCCGCCGTCTGCTGCACGGCCCAGTGGTCCGCCACCGTGGCCGTCGACCGCGCCGGCCGCCCGCTGATGCCCGCCATCAGCTGGATGGACACCCGCGGCGCGCCGGACGTCGCCCGGCTGACCGGCGGGCCGGTCTCGGTGGCCGGCTACGGCGTGGACAAGCTGTGGCGCTGGATCCGCCGGACCGGGGGCATCCCCGGAAAGGCGGGCAAGGACTCGCTGGCCCACATCCTCTACATCCGCCGGGCGCACCCCTGGGTGTACGAGGCCGCGCACAAGTTCCTGGAGCCGAAGGACTACCTGAACCTCCGCCTCACCGGCGAGTTCGCCTCGACCTACGAGGCCATCACGCTGCACTGGGTCACCGACAACCGGGATCCCTACCACATCCGCTACGACCCCGACCTGCTGGCCGCCGCGGGCCTGGAGCGGGCCCAGCTGCCGGACCTGCTCCCCGCGACGGCGGTCCTCGGCCGGCTGCGCCCCGCCGCGGCGGAGGAGCTGGGGCTGCGGCCGGAGACCCACGTGATCGCCGGCACGCCGGACATCCACGCGGCCGCCATCGGCTCCGGCGGCACGCGCGACCTGGATCCCCACCTGTACGTGGGCACCTCCTCCTGGCTGTCGGCGCACGTGCCCTACCTGAAGACCGACCTGCTGCACAACATGGCCTCCATCCCGGCGGCCATCCCCGGCCGCTACCTGGTGGCCAACGAGCAGGAGACCGCCGGCGCGTGCCTGCTCCACCTGCGGGACCTGCTCGCAGACCCCTCCGGCCGGACGCCCCGGACCCAGACCCTTTCGGATGGGCGCGGGGCCTCCACGGACGAGGAGGCGCCCGACGAGATGACGCGGCTGATCAACCTCGCTGCCGGGGTTCCGGCAGGCAGCGACGGGCTCCTCTTCACCCCCTGGCTCGCGGGCGAACGGACGCCCGTCGAGGACCCCTGGGTGCGGGGCGGGTTCCACAACCTCACGCTGCGCACCACCCGCGGCCACCTGGTGCGGGCCGTGCTGGAGGGGGTCGCCCTAAACGCCCGGTGGCTGGCCGAGGCGGTGGACCGGTTCGTCGGCCGGCGGCTGGAGCCCGTCCGGCTGATCGGCGGCGGCGCCCGTTCGGAGCTCTGGTGCCAGATCTACGCCGACGTCCTGGACCGGGCGGTCCACCAGATGGAACGGCCCCTGGAGGCGAGTGCGCGCGGCGCCGGCCTCCTCGCGCTGGTAGGCCTGGGCGAACTGAACTTCGCCGACGTGCCGGAGCTGGTCGCCGCCGCCCGCACCTTCGAACCCACCCCCGCCCACCGCCGGATCTACGCCGAGCTGTCCGCCGCGTTCCGGGAACTCTACCGGCGACAACGGGGCGTCTACGCCCGTCTAAACAGGCGGACGGCCCGGTGACGAGGACCACCGGGCCGAAGACATGCATAAGGGGAGATCCGTATGAGACAGACCCTGCGCTGGGCGGCCGTAGACTCGACGGAAACCGAGGAACTGGTGCTGCAGACGGAAGGCGGCGGGATTGTGGCGGACGCCGTCGTAAGCGGCGTGCAGGGGGGAGACGGCACGGACGTCACCTACCACCTGGAGCTGGATCCCCGGTGGCAGGTCTTGCGGCTCTCCGTCACGGAGGGTGATCGGGAGGTCGACCTGACCCGGGACTCCCGCGGCACCTGGCGGGACGCCGGCGGCGCCGTCCTGCCTGAACTGCAGGGGTGCGCCGACGTGGACATCTCCGTCACGCCCTTCACCAACACGCTGCCCATCCGCCGGCTGCAGCTGGCCGAGGGGGAATCGGCGGAGATCCGCGTGGCCTACGTTCAGGTGCCCGGGCTGGTCCTCCGTCCCGTCCGGCAGCGGTACACGAACCTGGGCGGCGGGCGGTACCGGTACGAGGCGCTGGACGGCGGGTACACAGCCGTCCTCTCCGTCGACGAGTCGGGGTTCGTGCTGGAGTACCCGGGCCGGTTCCGGCGGCTGCCCTGAGAATGGATGTGGGGCGGCCGGCTGCCGCAGAAAAAGACAACCGCCTGGCGCGGAAACCTGCCAGGCGGTTGTGTGTGTCTGCGTCTGCTGGGTCGAACCTTACCGGCGGCCAGGACGCGGCTGAGCCTCGTTGACCGTCAGGACACGGCCGGCCCACTCAGCGCCGTCGAGAGCGTCGATGACGGCCTGAGCCTGCTCCGCGGGAACCTCCACGAAGCCGAAGCCGCGGCTGCGGCCCGTCTCCCGGTCAGTCGCCACGCGGGCGGCCTTGACCTCGGCGTACTGGGAGACTGCAGCCTCCAGATCCTCGGGCGTGACCGCCCAGGGGAGGTTGCCGAAGTAGAGTGTCTTGATCATCTTTCTCCCTCCCTCACTTCAGGAGTTGTCGGTTGCCTGATGTGGAGAGGGAACACGATCCCGGAACAAACCACGGACGCGCACCGCTCACCAACCGGACCAACCACTATATAGGTTACTCGGTTTGGCGACAGAACACAACTGTTCCACGGCAACAAAGGCGTGTCATTTGATGTCGTCCGTGCGCGGCAGGGCCTCGCCCAGCTCGTGCAGCAGCAGCACGTAGGCCCGCTGCCCTCGCGCGAACGAGTCGAGCCGGTAGAACTCGTCCGGCGCGTGGGCGCGCTCGTCCGCCTGGCCGGTGCCCAGCGAGATGGTCTCCACCCCCAGGATCCGCTTCACCATCCCCATCACCGGTACGGTGCCGAAGCCGCGGGTCACGGCCGGCCGCCGGCCCGTCACCGCGGTCAGCACCCGGACCAGGGCCTGCTGCGCCGGGTGGTCGGCGGGGATCAGGTAGGGATCCGCCTCGCCGGGCAGGGAATCCACCGTGACCTCGGCATAGGCGGGCGCGTGCCGGCGGATGTGCGCCAGCAGTTTCTCCCGGATCTCCGCCGGCCGCTGGTCCGGCACCAGCCGGCACGTGATCTTGGCGTGCGCCTCGCAGGGGATGACCGTCTTGATCCCCTCCCCGGTGAACCCGCCCCAGATGCCGTTCACCTCCAGCGTGGGACGGGCCGACGCCCGCTCGAAGGGCGTGAACTCCGGCTCGCCGAAGAAGCCCCGCACGCCGGTCTGCGACTGGTACTCGGCCGGCGGGTACGCCGCGGCCGCGATCTCCGCCCGGTCCGTATCCGAGAGGGGGCGCACCGAATCGTAGAACCCCTCCACGGTGATGCGCCCGGCGCTGTCGCGCATGGAGTCCAACAGCCTCACGAGGGCGTGGATGGCGTTGGGCGCGAGGCCGCCGTTGCCGGAGTGCAGGTCCCGGTCTGCGGTGCGCACGTTGATCTGCAGCCCCACCAGCCCCCTGGGTCCCAGCCACACCTCGGGCCGCTCGGGCGTGCCGCAGCCGCCGTCGGCGCTGACCATCAGGTCGCAGGCCAGAAGGTCTCGGTGCGCCTCCAGCAGCGGGCCCAGGTTCGGACTGCCGATCTCCTCCTCGCCCTCCAGCAGGAACTTGACGTTCACGGGCAACTGCCCTTCCGTCCGCAGCAGTGCCTCGCAGGCGACGATCGGCAGGAGCAGGTTGCCCTTCATGTCCGTCGCGCCCCGGGCGTAGACCCGGCCGTCGACCACCGCCGGCTCGAAGGGCGGGTGAGTCCAGAGGTGCAGGGGGTCCACCGGCTGAACGTCGAAGTGGCCGTAGATGAGCACAGTCGGCCTCCCCGGGGCCCCGCACCACTGCCCGTAGACGGCCGGGTGGCCGCCGGTCTCCAGGATCCGCACTCCGTCCATCCCGGCCTGCCTGAGCCGCTCGGCCACCCACTCCGCTGCCTGCCGGACCGCCCCGGCCGCGGCCGGATCCGTGGAGATGCTGGGGATCCGCAGAAGGGACAGGAACTCGTTCAGAAACCGGGACTGGTGCTCCTCCAGGTAGCCCATCCAGTCCGCCATCCAACATCCCTCCGTCTGCCTTGTCCCTGTCTTTTTCGGCCGGGAACCGGCGGTATCCTGCGCAAAATCTAAGAAAAATTTTAAAAAGATAGGGCGGGGCGATGGCGCCTCCGGCCTCGTTGCGGGCCAGCAGCAAGTGGCGCCTCCCCTCCAGCTCGATCTCGTCGCCGGAGAACGTGGCGTACAGCACCCGGTCCCCCGACCGCTCGTCCCGGGAGACGTCGATCTCCCGGAACCGGAAGCCCTTCTCGGTGAGGTACTGCTTGACCCTACGGCACCAGGGGCAGGTCGGTGTGGTGAAGACGACGATGCGGGGCTGCGCCGCAAAAACACGGCCTGGGAGTTCCCCGGCCTCTTCAGGTACGGTCCAGCGCGAAGGCCTCGGCCAACAGTTCGTAGGAACGCAGCCGCTGCCGGTGGTCGTGGATGTGGGAAACCACCATGACCTCGTCGGCCTGGGTCGCCAGCGCCAGCGACCGGATCCCGGCGGCGACCTCGTCGGGTTCGCCCAGGAAGAGCAAGCGCCGGTGCTCCTGCACGGCGGCCAGCTCCTCCGCCGTCCACGGGTAGGCCTCGGCCTCCTCCGGGCTCGGCAGCGGTCGCCGTTCCCCGCGGCGGATCTGCAGCCAGAAGAGGTCCAGGGCCCGGGCCAGCCGCTCGGCCTCCGCCCGGGTGTCGGCGCAGATGGCTGCGACCGCCAGAATCGCGTGGGGCTCCGCCCGGTGCTCGGACGGACGGAACTGCGCCCGGTACAGCCGCATCGGCAGCACCGGGTCGAAGGGGCTGAAGTGGGCGGCAAAGCTGAAAGCCAGCCCCAGCCGGGCGGCCAGCCGGGCGCTGTAATCGCTGGAGCCCAGCAGCCAGACCGGCGGCAGCGGCACGCCCGGCGGCGTGGCCTGCACGCTGCGGAAGGGGTGGCCCTCCGGGAAGTCCCCCCGGGCGAAGTGGAACAGGTCGGCCAGCTGTTCGGGGAAGTCCTCTGCCCCCAGGGAGGCCGTCCGCCGCAGGGCGCGGGCGGTCACGGGGTCCGTACCCGGGGCCCGGCCGATGCCCAGGTCGATCCGGCCGGGGAACAGCGCCTCCAGGGTGAGGAAGGCCTCGGCCACCTTCAGGGGGGCATGGTTGGGCAGCATGATGCCCCCTGCGCCGACGCGGATGCGACGGGTGACCCGGGCCACCTGGCCGATCATGATCTCCGGCGCCACGCTGGCGATGGCGGCGGTGTTGTGATGCTCCGCCAGCCAGTAACGCTCGTAGCCCAGCCGGTCGGCCAGCTGGGCGAGCTCCAGGGTGTTCTGCAGGGCCTGACTGGCGGTAGACCCTGACGGAATGGGCGACAGATCCAGAATCGAGAGCTTCATGCCCTGCACCTCACTTCTCCTTTCCGCATCAGGGCGTCGTGCGGATCAGCACCCGCCTGGCCGCGCCGTCCCAGTCGACCTGGGCGCCAAACGCCTGGCTGACGAACCGCAGCGGCACCAGCGTCCGCCCCTGCCAGAGCACCGCCGGCTGGGACAGGACCACGGGCTGCCCGTCCACCTGCGCCTCGGCGCTGCCCGGCGTGACGGCGATCGTGCGGCTGCCCAGGGTGATCCGCGCCGTGCCGGTGGCGGCGTCCCAGTCGACCCGGCCGCCCAGGGCCGCCGCCAGGTCCCGCAGCGGCACCAGCGTCCGGCCCGTGCTCCGGGCGACGAAGGGCGCCACGTCTGTGAACGTCACCGTGCGGCCGTTCAGGACCACCGTCACCGCTTCCCCCACTTCCGACGGCGGGAGGGACCGGGGCGGTGCGGTGTCGCCGGCCTGCAGGGCCGCCGCGGTGTACCGGTTGGCCGCGTTCCAGAGCAGCCAGCTGCTGTAGCCGGCGTCGTAGGTCGCCCGGATCTGCGCCCGAACCTCATCCGGCCCGTAGGGGTAGCCCATCGAGAAGTCCTGCAGCCACGGCCGCACCGCCGTGCGGCTGTCCAGCCCGGCCGCCAGGATGCGGTCCCGGGCGTCCGACAGCGCCCGGTGGACGGTTTCGTACGGCATGGCGTTGGGGTTGGACAGGCCCAGGTTGCCCCTCTCGTAGTGGCTAGGGTAGAGCATGGGCGAGACATAGTCCACCGCGCCGGCGATCTCCTCCAGCCGCTGGCCGATGCCCATGTCGTCCCGGGCGGAGGTGACCAGGCCGAACACGTCGGCACTGACCAGCACCCCGTAAGGGGCCAGCTCCTCCCGGGCATGGGCCAGGAAGTCCGCCACCGCCGCCGCGTAGTCCCGGCCGTCGCTGCCGGGGTACCGGGTCGCGCTCAGGTCGCCGTCGGTGGGGAAGCGAACGTAGTCGAACTGGATCTCGTCGAAGCCGGCCTCTGCGGCAGCCCGGGCGATGCGGATCACGTAGTCCCAGGCTTCCCGGTTGTAAGGATTGAGCCAGGCGACCCCGTTCCAGTCCCGCCAGATCCCCCCGGAGGCGTGGCGCACGGCCCAGTCGGGGCGGGCCGGGGCGACGATGGGATCCTTGAAGGCGACGATCCGGGCGATGGCGTAGATACCCCGCCGGTGCAGGTCCGCCGTGAACGCCTTCGGATCCCGCAGGAAGGCCCTTACCGCCCCGGCTTGGGTGGCCGTGGCTTCGTCGGTGGCAATGGCAACACGGCCGGAGTCGTCCTTGACGTCGACCACCACGGCGTAGAGTTCGGTGCGTGCGATCAGGTCCAGAATCCCGTCCAGGAAGGCAGGGTCACCCGCGTTCCAGGCGGTGAGATAGACGCCCTTCACCTCCGAGGCCGCGGGAATCAGCGGCGCGACGGGGGCCGGGGACGGCGGGTCGGCGGCACCCGCCGGGGCCGGCGGGACCGACAGGGCAAGAAGAAAGCACGCAAGCAGGGCGGAAAGACGGCGCGTCAGGCTGGTGCGTCTCATGCGGCGAACGCCACCCTTACTGGAAGTTGTGCCGCCGCGCCCCGGGAGGACCGCCCGGGTGCAGCCTTTGCAACCTTCCACAACGCGGCTGCCAAACCCTCCCGCTGCGGGCGGGGGTGTGCGGGACAGGCCGTGAGTGTCATCGAGCCCGGCCCCCTGGGGGCCGGGCTCGGCGCATCAACCGCCCTTGTACAGGTGACCCAGCCGGTCAGCCGTCAGGATGGCGGCGTACACCTTCTCCGGCGTCACCTCGAACGGCATGTTGAAGATGGTTTCCCCTTCGGCGCAGGACAGCTCAGCCACCCGGCGGATCTGCTCCTCCCGGACCGTGTGCACCCCCAGATCTGCGAGCGTCACCGGCAGGCCCACGTTCAGGCAGAACTCGATGACCTCCTCGATCTCGTCCAGGGGCGCGTTCTCGAGGACGAGCTGCGCGAGGGTGCCGAAGGCCACCTTCTCGCCGTGGTAGGCGCCGTGGGTCTCCTCCAGGGCGGACAGGCCGTTGTGGATCGCGTGGGCGGCCGCCAGCCCGCAGCTTTCAAAACCCAGCCCGCTGAGGTAGGTGTTGGCCTCGACGATCCGCTCCAGGGCCTCGGTGATCACGTGCGCCTCGGCCGCAGCCTTGGCCTTGATGCCCTCCTGAAGCAGGGTGTCGTAGCAGAGCCGGGCCAGCGCCATGGCCGCCTGCGTGCCGTGTCCTCCGACGATGTTCAGCTTGTGGGCCCGCTGGGCCGCGCGCGCCTCAAAGTAGGTGGCGAGCGCGTCGCCCATGCCCGCGACCAGGAGTCGGACGGGCGCGTTGGCGATGATCGCCGTATCGACGACGACGACAGCCGGGTTCGACGGCAGGAACAGATACCGTTCGAACGAGCCGTCCTCCTTGTAGATCACCGACAGGGCGCTGCACGGCGCGTCCGTGGAGGCCACGGTCGGCACGACGACTGCGGGCAGATTGCCGCAGTAGTAGGCGACTGCCTTGGCGGAATCCAACGTTTTCCCGCCGCCGATGCCCACCACCACGTCGGCCTGAGACTCCTTGCAGCGCGCCGTCAGCCGCTCGATCTCGGCCTGGGTGATCTCCCCCTGGAAGCGTTCCATCGTCACCGCGGCCCCTGCCTTGGCATAGCTGGCGGTCACGCGGTCACCGGTCAGATTCATGACAAACTCGTCGGCGATGACGAAGGCGTGCGCCCCGAGCTGGCCGGTGTGTTCGGCCAGCCGGTCCAACTCCCCCGGGCCTTGGATGTACTTGCCGGGTGCAACGATCACCTTGCTCAAGTGCAGATTCCTCCCCTGCTGCTACTCACCTGGTTTCTTGGTGCGAAGACTCGGCGCTCCCCGCTGTCGGCCCAGGAGCGAGATCACCCCACGGGCTGCGCGTAGCGCGGGTCCGAAGGGTTCGGGCTCAGGCTGGCCAGAAGCACCAGGGCCTCGCTGCCCGTATTGCGCACGGCGAACTCCTCTTCGCCCTCCACCAGCAGGATGTCGCCGGCCGCAACCGGCGTCTCACGGCCGTCTGCGACCACGACCCCGGATCCCCCCGTGACGTGAACCACGAGCGTGGAACCGGGGTGCCTGTGCTTCGGCAGCTCCTGGCCCGGCGCAAAGGTGAGCACGAACACCAGGACCTGCGGGTTGCTGAAGCAGATGCGCTTGGTGAAACGGGCTTCAGAGAGCAGGGAAACGGCTGCCAGGTTGGTCTGCTCCGTCGCGATCACCCCCGCCATAGCATCCCCGCGGAACACCCGACCATGTGCCCGACGCGGGCCAGACTCCCGGGAGAGACTGGCTCAGCGCAACCGAACGGCCGTGCCGCTGGCGGTAACCATCAGCATGGATTCTCCGACGACCTCGTAGTCGATATCGACCCCGACCACGGCGTCCGCGCCCAGCCGCGCCGCCTCGGCCACCAGCTCCCGGAGACATTCTTCCCGGCCCTCACGCAGCTTGGACTCATAAGAACCTGCCCGGCCGCCGATCAGGTCCGTGATCGAGGCGGCGAGGTCACGGAAAAAGTTGGCGCCCATGATGGCCTCGGCGCTTACAATCCCGAGGTACTCGGCGATCTGGCGCCCCTCAACGGAAGGGGTCGTCGTCACGATCATCCCTGCATTCCTCCCCCTGTGCGCATCCGATTCCGGTCTCATCTGCCTGTTAGGAGCGCGTGCGGCGCGGGAAAGGTTCACAGCCAGACCCTGCCCCCGGACGGGGGCTGAGAGGTGGGGACGCAGCCCATCCGTTCTGTTCGCAGCCACTGTTGACGCCAGGCGCCAAGCGCCAGGTGCCAGGTGCCAAGTACCAGGTGCCAAGTGCCAAGTGCCAAATGCCAGGTGCCAAATGCCAGGTGCCAAATGCCAGGTGCCAGGCGCCAGGCGCCAGGCGCCGGGCGCCGGGGCGCCGGGCGGCGGCGGGAGGTGGTCCATCTGCTCGCTCTCGAGCCAGTGTGGCCTGTGGAAGGAAGTGCCCGTAGCGAAGGGGCCCGGCGACCCCAGGACAGAGGGCACCAGCGGCGCGTCGAAACTGGGCCGAACGATGGCAGGCCGAGGCCGTCACCGCGCGCTCACGGCAGTCCACGGTCCATCAGGTCGGCGGCACCCCCCAGTCAGCGGGTCTGCGCAGCAAGGCGCGCCCGTCCGCCGATGCCATGTTCGCCCCAGCAGGAAACTCCACGATCCGCACGATGTCGCGGAACCACGCCAGGTAATGGCCCAGGTACTTGGTGGCTACACCGCGGAAACGGCGAAGCCACCAAATCGGGAGGTTGGGAAAACGGACCTCCGGTGTGGTCACCTCCTCAGCCCCACGGCTCGCGCCACCCTCCTCGGCGCCGCGAAGGCACTGGAACCAGCGGCTCACGGCGGCAACCCCATCGTGATGTTCGCAGCCCAGCGTTTCACAGGCCCGCCGGTACTCGGATCCGCCGAACGCAAACACGCGTGAACCGGGCCGGATCAACCTGGCGAGGCCGGCCGCCACCATCTCCGCGTTGCGCCTGCCCTGCCCCAGGATGTCGAACTCATACCCGGTGTCGGTCTCAGCCACCATCACGTGCAGCGGCCTGCCATCGATCAAGAGCCGGAAGCGGCGCCGGCCGGCTGACTGGCCCGATCGCACCCGGCCGACGGGCTCCTCCCCCTTGCGGACGACGTTCCAGTACCCCCAGCTACCCGGGCCGTGGCAGACTCTGCTGCCCTTTTCTGAGTACTTCACAAGAAAGGTCTCCACCCTGACGTCGCCGGACAGCGGCTTCCGGTCGCGGGCGCTCAGCACCGTCAGGGCGCGGTGGCGCCAGCGGAACGCCGTCGACACGCTGATGTTCAGGCGGGACGCGACCCGCCGCAGCGGCAGGCTCTCCGCGAGGAGTTCGATCATGGCCTGCCAAGCCGAGGGTTTGTGGAGCCGGTAGCTCGGGGTACCGGTGTTCCGGCTGAACGTTCGGCAGCAGGCCCCGCAGCGGTAGCGCTGCACACGCCGACCAGACGCCGTCCGGAACCCGCCGCATCGGGTCACCTGCCCTGTTGCCCCACACCAGGGACACGCCTTCGGCGTCCATCCTTCCTGCCCAACCGGCGGGGACGGTGCAAGGGACGGTGCAGGGGACGGCCTCAGGCCGGGCAACCGGGCAGACATCGTGGAGGCACCTCCCGTTTCGGGATCCGAGTTCCATTGTAGCGAACACGAGTTCGTTGTCCAGACCGGGACAGATCACCCGTGCGGGTGATCTCGACGAACCGGCGGCATCCGGGCGGGCCGGCAGGATGGCGGGCGACACCAACAGTCGGTGCGAACAGAACGGATAGTCCAGAGACCCTACGGGTGCCTGGCCCCCCTCCCGAACCGCGGCCGGTCCTTCTCCACCCGCCCGCCCCGCAACGTTCGGACCGGAGGGATGGGCGCGGAAAAAGGGAGCACCGACGCGGGTCGGTGCTCCCTTCACGTGCGGATCACTTGAACAGCGCCTGGCAGGCGAGCCGGTGCCCCTTCTCCAAGCGGTCGCCCAGCTGCCGGCGCTCGAACTCGGTGGGCTCAGTAAGAAGGAAGGCCGTATCCTTCGGCCACTGCACCAGGCACTGCTCGGTGGTGTGCGCCCTGCCGTCGCAGTCACAGGTGACGGGGACGCCCTGCTCCACCAGAGCGTCGATCAGCCGCATGCCAGAACGGGTGTGAACCAGGTACTCTTCGTCTCTGTACTTGATTCGCCGCATTCCGTGTCCCCTCCCTCCCCAGCATGATACCACTTGACGAAATCCAACAGCAAGAGAGACCGGCCGCAGCCGGTCTCTCCCCAGTGGACTCCGCTTACGCCGACTTGCTGGCGCTCTCGCCCGAGGACTTGCTCTCGCCGGACTTGCTCTCGGACTTGCCGGACGCCCGGGCCTTGTCCAGGCTCGTCAGCTTCTGCCCCACCGCAATATGCCCGTTCTCCAGACCGTGCGCAGCGAAGGCGGAGACCAGCCGCCTTGCGCCAACGTGCCCGCACTCAGGGCACTTCTGATTCTCACCCGTGGTATTCAGCGGGACCAGTTCTTCGAAGAGGTGATTGCATGCGTTGCACCTGAACTCGTAGATCGGCATGCCTGTCTCCCCCCTTGCTGAGGAATCATGACGTAATTTTACCTGGGTGGGAATACAGATTCAAGGGGCAGTTAGCACTCGGAGACGATGAGTGCTAACTACGCCTTCGGCTTCACCACAGGCACCCCGGCCAGGCAGAGCGGACACCGATCCGGCGGCCAGGACTCCACGTCCACCCGGATCAGCGGGCGCAGGGGCACGCCGAAATCAACGGCGCCCCGTGAGCGGTCCACGATGCAGCCGACGCCGACCAGCGCCGGCTGATACGCCTGAAGGGCTGCGATGGCCTTGACAACCGACCCGCCGGTGGTGATCGCGTCCTCCACCACCAACACCCGTTCGCCGGACCGCAGCCGCCACTGACGCTTCAGCGCCATGCCGCCGTCCTCCGTCTTCTCCGTGAAGATGGCCCGGACGGGCCGACCGGTCAGCCGCTCCAGCTGGCGGGCCACCTCGTAAGCCAGAATGATGCCGCCCGTCGCCGGTCCCACGACGGTTTCCACTTCGTCCTCCTGAAACCGTGCCGCCAGGGCGCGGCACAGCCGCTCGGTCTGCAGAGGGTGCTGGAGCGTGTGCGGCATGAGGAAGAAGCGGTCCGAGTGGCGCCCCGAAGTCAGCTGAAAGTGGCCCTCCAGCAGGGCCCCGGTGGCGCGCAGGATGTCCAGCACCTCCTCAGGGGTCAAGCCAAGCGTCATGGGCCGTCCTCCTCCATGGCCTTCGTCGTTGCCGTCACCAGCCACAAGACCTTCGGATCCCCCGCTCGGTGGGTACGGCGGGTCAGCCCCGCGCGGCGCCCACCAGCGCGCGTACGTTCCGAAACCCGTGCTCTCCCATAAATCGGGCCAGTTCCTCCGCGATCGTGAGGGGCGCCCGCGGGTCGATGAAGCAGGCGGTGCCCACCTGGACGGCCGATGCCCCGGCCATCAGGAACTCGGCGGCGTCCTCGCCGGACATGATGCCGCCGACGCCGATCACCGGCACCTTCACCGCCCCGGCCACCTGCCAGACCATCCGCAGGGCGACGGGCTTGATCGCGGGGCCGGACAGGCCGCCGAAGACGTTGCCCAGGTGCGGCCTGCCGCGCCGGATGTCGATGGACATGCCCTGGAGGGTGTTGATCACCGACAGCCCGTCGGCGCCGGCGTCCTCCACCGCCCGGGCGATCGCCACGACGTCGGCGACGTTGGGGGAGAGCTTCACGATGAGCGGCAGGGTGGTGGCCTTCCGCACGGCGGCCGTGACCGCGGCCGCGCTCCCAGGGGTGGTCCCGAAGGCCATCCCCCCCTCCTTCACGTTGGGGCAGGAGATGTTCAGCTCCACCGCGGCCACACCTGTCCCCTCGAGCCGCCTGGCCACGGCGACGTACTCCTCCACCGTCCGGCCGACGATGTTGACGATCACCGTCGCCCCCTGCTCCTGCAGCCACGGCCAGTCCACCGTCAGGAAGTGGTCGACCCCGGGATTCTGCAGGCCGATGGCGTTTAGCATGCCGCCGGGCGTCTCCACCACCCGGATCCCCGGGTTGCCCGTCCAGGGCTCGATGGACGTGCCCTTGACGCAGATCGCACCGACCCGGGAGAGGTCCAACACGCCGGCGAACTCCCGACCGTAACCGAAGCAGCCGGATGCGGCCCAGACGGGGGTACGGAAGGTCCGGCCGAACAGTTGGACGGCCAGGTCAGGCTGATCAGAAGCCACCGAGGACCACCTCCTCCGCGGGGAAGACGGGCCCGTCCTGACACGTCTTCAGGTAGCCCCCGCCGGCCCGGGGCACCGTGCAGCCGAGGCAGGCGCCGAAGCCGCACCCCATGAACCGCTCCACCGAGACGAAGCACGGGACGCCGGCTGCGGTGCACAGCTCCTTCACCGCCGCCAGCATCGGCTCGGGGCCGCACGCCCAGACCTCGCCGACCGGGTTGGCCGCGCCCGGCCGGCCTGCTGCTGCGGCCGCGCCATGGCGAAGCATCCGGTCCAGGGGCTCCGTGACGATGCCCTGCTGCCCCGCCGACCCGTCGTCGGTCACCGTGACCACGGGCATCCCGCTGGCCGCCACCTCCCGGGCGCCGGCCAGGTAGCGGGCGGTCCGGGCACCCAGGATCGCCACGGCGTCGCGCCGGGCCTGGGCCGCCCAGCGGGCCGCGGCCGCCATGGGCGGGATGCCCAGGCCGCCGCCGACCAGCACCAGGAGCCCCCGTCCGGCCCGCGGGTCGGGGAAGGAGCGGCCCAGGGGGCCCAGCAGATCCAGTTCCGCGCCGGCCGGGACCGACGACAGCACCCGGGTCCCCCGCCCCACCACCCGGTAGATCAGGGTGATCTCCCCCTCCTCGGGCCGGATCTCGCAGAGCGAGAACGGCCGCCGCAGCAGCGGATCGATTGCAGGGGCCGACGGCCGCAGTGCCACGGGCACGGGATGGACCTGCACGAACTGCCCGGGGGCCGCCCGGCGGGCGATCTCCGGGGCGTGGAGCGTCAGCCGGCAGATCTCGCCGTCGCCCTCGTGGGCCAGCACCCGCCCGGCCTCCCTGACCCACGCGGCCTGGACCTGTGCGCGCCGATGGGCCTTGTCGGGCGGCTTCATCCGGCGATCACCTTCATCTCCAGCATCCGCAGCCGGCCGCCCACCACGGTGGCGTAGGGGGCGCCGGTGAGCGTCCACCCGATGAAGGGCGAGTTGCGGGACTTGGAGGCCATCTCGTCTGCGCTCACCGTCCAGGTGCGATCCAGGTCCAGCACCGTGATATCGGCCTCAGCCCCCTCCCGGAGCGCGGGCGGGGTCCGGTTGATCAGCCGGGCGGGGCGGGTGGACAGCATGAGGATCAGTTGCTCCAGCCGGATCAGGCCCGGGCGCACCAGTCGGTCCAGGGCCAGGCCCACCGCCGTCTCCAGCCCGGTGATGCCGAAGGCCGCCAGCGGGTACTCCACATCCTTCTCATCCACGTGATGCGGGGCGTGATCGGTGGCGATCACGTCGATGGTCCCGTCGGCCAGCCCCTCCAGGATGGCCTGCCGGTCCGCCTCCTCCCGGAGGGGCGGGTTCATCTTGGTGTTGGGGGAGTAGGCCATGTCGGCCACCGCCTGGTCCGTGAGGGTGAAGTGGTGGGGCGTGGCCTCCGCCGTCACCCGGGCGCCCTGCGCCTTGCCCCAGCGGACCAGCTCCACCGACCGGCGGCTGGACAGGTGCTGCAGGTGAACCCGGGCGCCGGTCTCCAGCGCCAGCAGGATGTCACGGGCGACGTGCACCTCCTCGGCGGCGGCGGGAATCCCCTTCAGGCCCAGCAGGGAGGACACCCGCCCCTCGTGCATGGCGCCGCCGGCAGAGAGCGACCGGTCTTCGCAGTGGTCCATCACCGGCAGGTCGAACTGCCGGGCGTAGATCATCGCCTGGCGCATCGTCTCCGCCCGGTCCACGGGCTTGCCGTCGTCGGTGACGGCGACGGCGCCCGCCCGGGCCATCTCGCCGATCTCGGCCAGCTCCTCGCCCTGCGACCCCTTGGTGATGGCGCCGGCGGGCCACACGCGGCAGAGCCCCTCCCGGCCCGCCAGGTCCAGCACGTGCGCGACCAGAGGTGCGCTGTCGATGACGGGGCGGGTGTTGGGCATGCAGACGACGCCGACGAACCCGCCCCGCACCGCGGCCGCGGTCCCGGTCCGCATGTCTTCCTTATACTCCTGGCCCGGCACCCGCAGGTGTACGTGGACGTCGATGAACCCCGGCGCCACCACCTTGCCCGACGCCTCGATCACCGTCGCGCCCGGCGGGACCGGCAGCCCCTCCCCGATGGCCCGGATCCGCCCGTCCGCCACCAGCACGTCGGCCACCCGGTCCACCCCGTTGGCGGGGTCCAGGAGCCGGCCGCCGCGGATCAGCAGACTGCTCACGCCGCCTCCCCCCCTCCCAGCAGCAGGTAGAGAAGGGCCATGCGCACCGCCACGCCGTTGGTCACCTGCTCCAGGATCGCCGACTGCGGGCCGTCCGCCACCGCCGTGCTGATCTCGACCCCCCGGTTGAGCGGGCCGGGATGCATGAGCAGCGCATCGGGCCTGGCCAGCCGCAGCCGCTCCGGCGTGACGCCCCAGAACCGGTGGTACTCGGCCACGGTGGGGAAGAGCCCCTTCTGCTGCCGCTCCAGCTGCAGGCGGAGGACGATCACCACGTCCGCCCCCTCCAGCGCCTCCTCCACCCGGGTGGTGGTGCGGACGCCCCACTCCTCGAAGCCGCGTGCCAGGAGCGTGGAGGGGCCGGCCAGCCAGACCTCGGCGCCGTACTTGGTCAGGGCGAAGATGTCGGACCGGGCGACCCGGCTGTGGTACGAGTCGCCGATGATGGCGACCTTGAGTCCCTTGAAGCGGCCCTTCCGCTGCCGGATGGTGAGCATGTCCAATAGCCCCTGCGTCGGGTGCTCGTGCAGGCCGTCGCCGGCGTTGATGACCGAGGCCCGCAGCGCCCGGGCGAGCAGGTGGGGCGCGCCGCCCATGCTGTGGCGCAGCACCACGGCGTCGATGCCCATGGCCTCCAGGTTGCGGGCCGTGTCCTTCAGGGTCTCGCCCTTCTGGACCGAGCTGGTGGACGCGGAGATGGTGATGACATCTGCCCCCAGGTACTTGCCCGCCAGCTCGAACGACTTGGCGGTGCGGGTGGAGGGCTCGTAGAACAGGGTCGCGAGCGCCTTGCCCCGCAGGGTCGGCACCTTCTTGATCGGCCGGGTGGCCAGATCCTTCAGGGCCTCTGCCGTATCCAGGATCAGGTCGATCTCCTCGACCGTCATGTCCCGGAGCCCCAGGATGTCCTTCCGCTTCAGCCTGGCCATGCCGCAACCCTACCCCTCGTTGTCGAAGAGGGCGACGTAATCCTCGCCGTCGATCTCCACCACGTTGACCTCCACCCGCTCCCGGCGGGAAGTGGGCACGTTCTTGCCGACGTAGTCAGGCCGGATGGGCAGCTCCCGATGGCCGCGGTCCACCAGGACCGCGAGCTGGATGGCGGACGGCCGGCCGATGTCCAGCAGCGCGTCCAGGGCCGCCCGGACCGTGCGGCCGGTGTAGATCACGTCGTCGACCAGCACCACCACCCGGCCGGGCAGCGTGAAGTTGACCTCGCTCTTGTGGACCACCGGCAGGGTGCCCAGCTCCGTCAGGTCGTCCCGGTACAGGGTGATGTCCAGGCTGCCTACGGGCACGTCCCGGCCTTCGAACTCCTTCAGCCGCTCGGCCAGCCGCTGCGCCAGGGGGATGCCCCGGCGGCGGATGCCCACCAGGGCCACGTGTTCCGTCCCCTTGTTCCGCTCGATGATCTCGTGGGCGATGCGGGACAGCGCCCTCCGCATCTGGTTGGCGTCCATCAGGATCGCCTTGGGCTCAGGCTTGGTCACGGAGCCACCTCCTCATGGGCATGAAAAAACCTCCTCGCCCGTCACCGGCAAGGAGGTCTACTGTCTCACACTGCGCCCAGGCGCGGCAAGGGCCGCGCGCGTCAGGGCCTGCGGTCCAGTATGGTGCTCCTTACCAGCCTCACGGGACTGGGTTAAAGCAGCATGTCCTTCGTTGAACATACCACCGGGGGCCCGCGAAATCAAGGGGGCTGGAGCAGAGGCGCGTTACCTTCCGGCGTCGGCGGCGTTTATCCCGGTAGAGGAACGCCCCCGCGCCTGGAAGCGCAGGCCCGATGCGGATGGGCCGCACCGGCGGGGGCGGGGGAGGTTGGAATCATGCTGAGGGTACGGAAGTGGCCCATCGCAGCGCTGGTGCTGGCTGCGCTGCTTTCCGCCTGCAGCGCGGGAGCCGGCTCGCCTGCCGGGGAGACGGACGCGGGCAGCGCCCCCGCCGGTTCGGGGGCACCGGCCGGAGACACCGCGCCGGGCGCTTTACCCGCCGTCCTGGCGGAGCAGGTGACGGACGGGCTGGTCCGCATCGCGTTCGCCGCCGGCGACACCATCGACCGGCCGGGGATCTACCTGCTCGACACCGCCACCGGCCAGGGTGAGGGCTGGCTGCCGCCGCCGGAGGATGACTGGACCTACTTCTTCGGGCAGGTCACCGACGACAACCGGTTCCTCATCGGCACGGCGTATCAGGAGGACGACGGGTACATCGTCGACCGGCAGACCGGCGCCATGTGGCGGTGGGACGCGTCCCGCTACCGACTCCTGCTGGCCGCCGAGCAGGGGTTCCTGTTCGCGGAGCTGGCGGAGGAGCCGGACGGCTTCCGGGACGAGACCGGCCGCCTGATCTGGACCGGGCCGGACCTGCGGGTGCGGCACACCTTCGTCCTGGCGGATCCCGTGCGCTCCGCCGTCCTGGCGCCCGACGGCCGCCGGGCGGCCATCCTCCTGTCCCGGGGCGAGGTCATCGCGCTTGACCTGGAGAGCGGCGCCGCCGTGACGCTGGCCGACCTGCAGCTCGGCCCCGACGCCTGGCCGGCGATGGCGCCCTTCGACGACCTGCTGCAGGTCGCTGTGGAGATCCCGGACGATCAGGCGCCGCCCGCCGCGCAGCCGCACCGGCTGGTCCGGCTGGACTGGGACGGTACGGTGATCGCCGACCTGAGGGCGCCGGGTTATCCCCTCACCTTCTCGCCCGACGGGCGGTGGATGACCTGGGTGGAGTGGCCGGTGGACCGGCTGGCCCCCGTGACGGTGGTGGCGGACGCCTGGACGCTGGAGCCCGGGCTCCGGGCGTTCGGCGTCACCACGTGCTTCCCCGCGGTGGGCAGCGGGGGCGCCCGCTGGCTGAGCGACGGCTCCGGGCTGGTGGTGCATTCGTCGGATGGATACCGCCTCCTCACGCCGGCCGGTGAACTGCGGGCCCTCCCGGCGTTTTCCGGTCAGGACTGGAAGGGTGAACCGCAGCCTGCGCCGGATGACCCGGACCTGTTCGCCCTGGGGCGCATCGCCGTCTCCGACGGGGCGGGCACGGACCAGATGGGCATCACGCTGGAGGGGTTCGTCACACCGTACGGGCACGTGAACCCGTGGGGCCGGGACAGCGCGGTGCTGCGGTTCGTCCTGCCGCCCAAGCCCGGCGGCGGAATGTGCGAGGAGCGGCCGCCGATGGAGACGGCCGTCCAGGTGCAGGCGGGCCCCATCCCCGAATTCCCGCTGGTCGTCGCCGGGGTGGAGGGTTGCCTCCCCCTCATCCCCCGCGAGTTCGGCACGGGTGAGGCCTGCCTCCCCAACGGGACCCGGCTCGTCCCGTACCGCCCCCGGTCGGACGTGCCGGCCCTGGGCTGGTACGCGGACGCCTGGCGCCTCTGGGTGCGGACGGAGGACGGACAGATCGGGGAGATCTCGCTGGAGGGCACCCCACTGCGCTGGGCGCTGGACTGACGACCCCGGGTCGTATGTACGGCGCGGCCCCCACCACGGGGGCCGCGCCCTCTACATGAGGAACTGCTTGATCTCCTCCGCGCTGTACCCGATCTCGGCCAGCACCTCCGCCGTGTGCTCCCCCCACCGGGGCGGAGGGCGGCGGACAGTCGCCGGCGTGTCGCTGAACTTGAACGGGATGCCGATGAGGGAGATCAACCCGGCCACCGGATGGTTGCATTCCACCTTCATCCCCCGGGCCAGCACCTGCGGGTCGGCGAAGACCTCGGGGATGGTGCGCACGGGCCCGGAGGGGACGCCGGCTGCCCGCATGGCCGCAAGCCATTCGGCCGCCGGACGGGTGCGCAGCTCCCGGGCGATGAGCCCCACCAGTTCCCGCCGGTGCCGCAGCCTTGCCGGGTTGGTGGCGAACCGCTCGTCCGCCGCCCACTCCGGCCGGCCCAACACAGCGCAAAAGCGCGCAAACTGCGCATCGTTGCCCACGCCGACGACGATGGGCCGGTCGGCGGCGTGGAAGAGTTCGTACGGGACGATCGACGCGTGGGCGTTGCCCCAGCGCCGGGGCGGCTGGCCGCTCACCAGGTAGGACTGGCCCACGTTGGCCAGCCAGGCCACCTGGGTCTCCAGCAGCGAGAGGTCCACCCGCTGCCCCCGGCCGGTCGCCTGCCGGGCGATCAGGGCGGCGCAGATGGCGAAGGCGGCCATCATCCCGGTGGTCAGGTCGGTGACGGCCACGCCCACCTTCATCGGGTCGCCCTCCGGCTCGCCGGTGATGGACATGATCCCGCCGACGGCCTGTGCCACGAAGTCGTAGCCCGGCAGGTCGGCGTCCGGCCCCGTCCGGCCGTAACCTGAAATGCTCGCGTAGACCAGCCGGGGATTCAGCGGGCGCAGCACGTCTTCGTACCCCAGGCCCCAGCGCTCCATGGTGCCGGGCTTGAAGTTCTCGATGAGCACGTCCGCCCGGGCGACCAGCCGGCAGAGCGCCTCCTGCCCGTGCGGGGTGGTCAGGTCCAGCACGATCCCCCGCTTGTTCCGGTTGCACGACACATAATAGGCGCTGTCGCCCGGACGGCCGGGCTGCGGTTCGCAGCCAGCCAGAAAGGGCGGTCCCCAGGCCCGGGTGTCGTCCCCGGCCGGTGACTCCACCTTGATCACGTCCGCCCCGGCGTCGCCCAGCATCTGGGCGCAGTAGGGGCCCGCCAACACCCGGGAGAGGTCCAGCACCCGGATGCCCGCGAGGGGCCCCGCAGCACCGGAAGCAGAGGAGCCTGCACCGGCGGTCGCCAGAGGTTCCGAACCCGCAGAGACGGGGCGTCCGGAAGGCCGAGCATCCACCAGCGCTCCCGGATTACCAGGCAAGAAGCCCATCGGCCAGGGCCCTCCCGATGATGCCCTTCTGGATCTGGCTGGTCCCCTCGACGATCGTGAGCTGCCGGGCGTCCCGGACGAAGCGGGCCATCGGGTAGTCCTCCATGTAGCCCACGGCGCCCATCATCTGCAGGCAGTCGTTGGCCGCCTTCACCGCCAGCTCCGTCGCCTTCAGCTTCGCCATGGAGAGGAAGTGGGCCGCCTCCCGGCCTACCCGCCCCTGGTCGACCAGGGAGGCCGCCCGGTAGGTGAGCAGCCGGCACGCCTCGATCTCCGCGGCCAGCTCGGCCGCCATCCACTGCAGCCCCTGGTGCTCGATGAGCGGCCTGCCAAAGGTCTGCCGGGTCCGGGCGTACTCCAGCCAGTACATGAGGGCGCCCTCGGCCAGCCCGAGCCCCCGGGCCGCCACCACCGGGCGGACGGCGTTCAGGTTCTGCATGATCAGTTTGAAGCCCTCGTTCTCCTGCCCCACGAGGCTGCTCACCGGCACCTCCACGTCCTCGAAAATCACCTGGTGCACCGGCAGCCCCCGCACGCCCATCTTGTGCTCCTTCCTGCCCACCGTGACGCCGGGGGTGTCCCGATCCACCACGAACACGGAGAAACCCCGGGCCCCCGGCACGTCGGTCCGGGTCTTCGCCGCGACCACGAAGAAGTCCGCGGCACCTGCGCCGCTGATCCAGCTCTTGGTGCCCTGGATCACGTACCGGTCGCCCTTGCGCACGGCCCGGGTGCGGATCGCCTGCGCGTCGGACCCCGCGTCGGGCTCCGACAGGCAGAACGCGCCCCGGCGCCGGCCCGTCGCGGTGCCCTCCAGGTACTCCCGCTTCTGCGCCTCAGTGCCGGCCAGCGAGATCGCCATGGTGCTGAGGCGGGTGAGCAGCAGCATCAGCCCTGCCGTGCAGCAGTGCTTGGCCACCTCCTCCACCGCCAGCACCAGGCCCAGGCATCCCAGGCCCGCGCCCCCGTACTCCTCCGGGATCGCCACGCCCAGGAGCCCGGTCTCCTTGAAGGCCTGGAAGTAGTCCTCCGGGTACACCCCTTCCGCGTCCACCTGGGCGGCCCGGGGGGCAATCACGTCCCGGCCGACCTGCCGCGCCAGGCGCACCAACTCCTGCTGCTCCGGGCTCAGCTCGAACTGCACGGAATGCTCCCTCCCCGCTCCTGCTCGCTCCTCCCCGGCGCCGGGGCCGGGCAAGGTCTGTCCTTCTGAGACGTATGAAACTCTCAAAAGGTTTAGACGCCAAATCCGCCAGCCCCTGCTCCCGGCGCCGCTTCGGATCCGCCGGCCGCTGCATGCAGCCCCACCCGCCGACACATGCTAGTGCAGGAAAAGGAAGGGGGCGATGCACATTCTCGCCGCATCGACGGAAGAGCTGCGGGCGTTGGGGGCGGAACTGACGGCGCGGGAGATCGCCCAGCAGCCGGAGCTCTGGGCGGAGACCTTCGCCGCCTACCGGGAGCAACAGGAGCGGATCGAGCGTTTCCTGCACGACGTCACCCGCCGGCACGGGCGGTTGCGGGTGCTCTTCGCCGGGGCAGGCAGCTCCGCCTACGTCGGCGACGTCCTGCTGCCGTTCGTGAAGCTGTCGGGCGATGAGGGGGCCTTCGAGTTCCAGGCCACCCCCACCACGAGCATCGTCAGCAACCCCGCTTCGTACCTGAGACGGGACCTCCCCACCCTCCTGGTCAGCTTCGCCCGCAGCGGCAACAGCCCGGAGAGCACCGCCGCCGTGGCCCTGGCCCGGGATCTGGTACAGGACCTGTATCAGATCACCCTCACCTGCGCACCGGAAGGGCAGCTGGCCCGGCAGGCCGGGGGCGACCCCCGCAACCTGCTCTGGCTCATGCCGGAGCGGTCCAACGACCAGGGCTTCGCGATGACCGGCAGCTTCACGTGCATGACGCTGGCCGGCCTGCTGATCTTCGACCGTCGCCCGCTGGACGAGAAGGCCCGGCTGGTGGACCAGATCTGCGCGATGGGGCAGGAGGTCATCGCCCGGGAGCCCGAGATCGGGGCGCTGGCGAACCTCGGCTTCCGGCGCATCGTCTACCTGGGATCGGGACCCCTGGCGGGCATCGCCCGGGAGGCGCAACTGAAGATCCTGGAGCTCACGGCCGGCAAGATCGCCACCGCCTTCGACACGCCCCTGGGCTTCCGGCACGGGCCCAAGTCCTTCGTGGACGAGCACTCGGCGGTCTTCGTCCTGGTGGCCAACGACCCCTACACCCGGAAGTACGACCTGGACATGCTGCGGGAGCTGCGGGCGGACGGCATCGCCCGGGCGGTCTGCGCCGTGGCGGTCAAACACGGCGGGGACGAGGACGCGGGCGCAGGGGCGCCGCAGCCCTCGTTCCGCTTCCCTGCCGCCCACGCCGGCGTGCCTGACGGGTACCTGGCCCTGCCCTACACCGTTTTCGGCCAGATCCTGGCTCTGCACGCCGCGGTGAGACTGGGCAACCGGCCCGACACCCCGAGCCCCACCGGCACGGTGAACCGGGTGGTCAGGGGCGTCACGATCCACGCCTTCCCCGTGGCGGGGGATGGGTGAGCGGGAAGGGATGGGGTTGAACGGATGATCGGATGCATCGTTACCGGCCACGGCGAGTTCGCCGGGGGACTGGCCCAGGCGCTGACGATGATCGCCGGGGAGCAGGAGCACTTCGAGCTGGTGCCCTTCCGGGAGACGGAGCCCCTGGACGGGTTCGCCGAGCGGATGAAGGCGGCCCTGCAGCGGCTGCTCGGGCAGACCGACGGGGTACTCATCTTCACGGATCTCCTGGGCGGCACCCCCTTCCGGACGGCCATGCTGGCGGCGGCCGGGCACGAGAACGTCGCGGTGCTGACCGGGACCAACCTGCCCATGCTGATCGAGATCGGCCTCATGCGGTCTGCGCAGTCGGACGTGCAGGCGCTGGCCCGGACGGCCGAGGAGGCGGGCCGGGCCGGGATACAGGCGGCCCGGCTGGAGCCGGGAGGATCGGCCCCGCCCAGCGGCGCGGGGAGCGACGACGACAGCGAGGGGATCTGAGGATGTGGGAGAGCATTCTGGCGGCATCCATCGTGATGCTTGCCTTCGTGCTGGTCACGCTGGCGATCTGGTACGCCCTCGCCATCCGGGGGCTGCGGCGGCAACGGGAGCAATTCGCCCGGCTGCACGCGGAACTGGCGCCGGGGCAGGTGGTGACCTTCGGCAACGGCATCTACGGCACCACGGTGGCGGTGTACGAAGACACGGCGGACATCCAGGTCAAGTCCGGCGCCGTGCTGACGGTCTCCCGCTACGCGATCTCGGCCATCGTCAGGAAGGAGAAGCAGCATGCCCAACATCTTGCTGACGCGCATTGACAACCGGCTGATCCACGGCCAGGTGGCGACCCAGTGGTGCTCGTCCATCGGCGCCAACCTGATCCTGGTGGCCAACGACCAGGTCGCCCACGACAAGATGCGCCAGGGGCTCATGGACATGGCGGCCCCGGCCGGCGTCGAGACCCGTTACTTCACCATCGAGAAGACCATCAACGTGATCCACAAGGCGTCGCCGCGGCAGAAGATCTTCATCATCTGCGAGACCCCGCAGGATGTCCTGCGGCTGGTGGAGGGCGGCGTGCCCATCAAGAAGGTCAACATCGGAAACATGCACATGGCAGAGGGCAAGCGGCAGGTGGCGACCTCCGTGGCCGTGGACGACGCCGACGTCGCCGCCTTCCGGCGGCTGCAGGAGCTGGGCGTCGAACTGGAGATCCAGCGGGTGCCGTCCACCCCGCCCGAGGACATCGCCAAGCTGTTCAAGTAGGGGTACCGCAGGAGGAGGCAAGGTAGCAGGATGAGCTTTGAGATCACGGCCCTGCAGATCATCCTGGTCTTCATCGTCACCTTCATCGCCGCGATCGACCAGTTCAACTTCCTGGAGTCGCTGTATCAGCCCATCGTGACCGGCGCGGTGATCGGCGCCATCCTGGGGGATGTGAGGACCGGGCTGATCGTCGGCGGCACCTACCAGCTGATGACCATCGGCAACATGCCGATCGGCGGAGCGCAGCCCCCCAACGCGGTGATCGGCGGCATCATGGCCGCGATCCTGGCCATCACGCTGGGGCTGCAGCCGACCGTGGCCGTGGCCACCGCCATCCCGTTTTCGCTGCTGGGGCAGTACGCGGTGACGCTGCTGTTCACCGCCATGTCGCCCGTGATGTCCTACGCCGACCGGGCGGCGCAGGAGGCCAGCCCGGGCAAGATCGTGGCCATCAACTACTTCGCCATGGCGGTCCTGGGCCTGCTCTTCGGCGTCATCGTCACCCTCTTCTTCGTGGGCGGCGCCGCCTTCGGCAACCGGGTGGTCAGCGCCATCCCGCAGTGGCTCATGAGCGGCCTCAGCGCCGCCGGCGGCATGATGCGCTTCGTCGGCTTTGCGATCCTGCTCAAGGTCATGGCCTCCCGGGACATGTGGGGGTTCTACTTCATGGGCTTCGCCCTGGCCAACATCGTGGCGGGCATCCCGCAGCTGAGCAGCTCGGCCCTGCTGCTCCTGGCCCTGATCGGCTTCGCCCTGGCCTTCTGGGACTTCCAGCACCAGACCGCGCTGAAGGCCGCGGCCGTGAGCGCAGGAGGCGACGACGATGGCATATAGCATTCCCGACCAGTACCGCGACCGGACCCCGGCGCCGCCCCTGGACCGGGCGACGCTCAACCAGATGGCGTGGCGCTCGGTCTTCCTGCAGGCTTCGTTCAACTATGAAAGAATGCAGGCCGCGGGCTGGCTGTACGCCATCCTCCCCGGCCTGCAGAAGATCCACCGGAACAAGGACGACCTGGCGGCCGCGATGTCCCACAACCTGGAGTTCTTCAACACGCACCCGTTCCTGGTCACCTTCGTGATGGGCATCGTGCTGTCGCTGGAGCAGAACAAGGCGGACATCGCCACGATCCGGGCGGTGCGGGTCTCCGCGATGGGCCCGCTGGGCGGTATCGGCGACGCCCTGTTCTGGTTCACGCTGGTGCCGATCACCGCCGGCATCACCTCGAACATGGCCCTCACCGGCAACATCGCCGCCCCCTTCGTCTTCCTCCTGGTCTTCAACGTCGCGCAGTTCGCCATCCGCTACTGGCTGATGCACTGGTCCTACCGGCTGGGCACCGACGCGATCGGGATCCTGACGGCCAATGCCCGCCAGTTCACCCGGGCGGCCTCCATCCTGGGCGTGTTCGTCGTCGGCGCCCTGACGTGCCTCTACGGCGGGACCGCGGTCAACGTCCAGATCCCCAACGGCACCACCTTCGAGGCCGTGCCGATCACCGCCGTCGTCAGCGCCGACCAGCTGGACCGGTACCGGGACCTGCTCTACCAGACGGACCAGAACGGCAACCTGATCCGCGGCGCGGACGGTCAGCCGCAGCTGGCGGAGGGCGCGAGCATCCGGCCGCTGGCGAGCGGCGACTTCCTGATCACGTACAACGAGTACGACGAGGTGCCGGTCACCATCGACGTCCAGGAGATCCTGAACGGCATCCTGCCGAAACTGATCCCCCTGGGCCTGACGCTCCTGCTCTACTTCCTGTTCACCAAGCGCAACTGGACGCCGCTCACGGCCATCGGCTTCCTGCTGGTCCTGGGCCTCATCGGCTCGGGGTTCGGCATCTGGCCGTCCATATGGTAAGCGCCGGGCGATCCGCGCCCGGCGCTTTCCTTCCGTTATGCCCCTGGTTACGCCCCGATCCGCTCCACCCGGATCTCCCGCTTCAGCCGCTCGACCTCGGCCGGGTCCGGATCGGCCACACCGCTGGTGAGCGCGTTGGCGGTGCCGCAGGCCACCGCCAGCCGCAGCAGCTCCTCCGGCGGCAGCCCCTCCGCCAGCCCGTACGTCAAGCCGGCCACGGCCGAATCGCCGGACCCGACGGTGTTGACCGCCCGGATCGCAGGCGGCACGGCGCGCCAGCCGTGCGCGTCCGGTCCCACCAGCAGCGCGCCGTCCGCCCCCAGGGAGACGAGCACCCACTCCGGCCCGGTCTCCCGCATGCGGCGGGCGGCGTCCAGCGCCTCCGCCTCCGTCCGCACCGGGGCGCCCGCCCACTCCGACAGCTCCGCCTGGTTGGGCTTCACCAGGAACGGCCGGGCCCCCAGGGCGGCCCGCAGGGGCGCGCCGCTGCTGTCCAGCACGACCCGCACCCCGCGGGAGCGGGCGGCTTCCACCAGGTCCCGGTAGATGCCCGCATCCGCGCCGGGCGGCGCCGAACCGGAGATGGCTACCAGGTCCGCGCCGTCCAGCAGCCGGGTGAAGTGCGCCGTGAAACGGGCCACGTCCTCAGCCGACACTTCAGCGCCGGGCTCCCGCAGCTCCGTGACGGTGCCGCTCTCCGGGTCCGTGATGGCGAAGCAGCTCCGGCTCTCGCCTGCCACCTCCACGTAGGCCGGGACCACGCCCCGGCGCTCCAGATCCCGCACGATGAACTGGCCCGCGCTGCCCCCGGCAAAGCCCGTCGCGACGACCCGGGCGCCCAGGCGGCGGAGCACCCGGGCGACGTTGTTGCCCTTGCCGCCGGCCACGCGCTCCACCGCCCGGGCCACGTTGATCTTCCCCGCGGCGAAGCCGGGGACGGTGCAGGCCACATCGACCGAGGCGTTCAGGGTCACCGTCAGGATGTACCGCTCCATGGCCGGCCGCTCACGCCTTCCCATGGGAGCCGACCATGCGGATCTTGGCCCGCACCACTTCCTGCACCGCCTTCAGGGCCGGGGTCAGGAGGGGCCTGGGATCGAACTCGCCGGGCTGGTCGGCCAGGGACTGGCGCAGCGCCTGCGCCCAGGCGTACTTGCCCTCGGTGGAGACGTTCACCTTGCGGATGCCCAGTTGGATCGCGCGCTGCACCTCCGCGTCAGGCACGCCGGAACCGCCGTGCAGCACCAGGGGGATGCGCACCGCCTCCCGGATGGCGGCGATGCGGTCGTGGGCCAGTTTGGGCTCCCACTTGTAGAAGCCATGTACGGTGCCGACGGCCACGGCCAGGGCGTCGACCCCCGTCTCGGCGACGAACCGGGCCGCCTCCGCCGGGTCGGTGTAGGTGGCCTCGGCCTCGGAGACGACGACCTCCTCCTCCTGCCCCGGCACCCGCCCGAGCTCGGCCTCCACGGACACGCCGCAGGCGTGGGCCAGCTCCACCACCTTGCGGGTGGCGGCGATGTTCTCCTCCAGCGGCAGGTGGGAGGCGTCGATCATCACGGACGAGAACCCGGCCTGGATGGCCCGCACCGCCACCTCGTATGAGGCGCCGTGGTCCTGGTGAAGCACGACCGGCACCGGCGTCACCCGGGCCAGGTGGCCGGCGAGGACCCGGACGTTGTCATAGCCGCAGAACTTCAAGGTACCTTCGGTAAACTGCAGGATGACGGGCGACCGCTCCTCCGCAGCCACCTGGAGCACAGCGGGCAGGACTTCCAGCGAGTGCACGTTGATTGCCGGGACCGCGTAGCCCCCGGCCTCGGCCTGGGCCAGGGCTTCCTTCAGCGTAACCAGAGCCATGTCGATCATCCTCCTCAGATTGAGCATGAGCCCGGATGCGGTGGCCGATGCACGGTTCGAGGCCCTACCAGGCCAGCTTGCCCGCCGCCCGGAGGGCCGCGTTGATGTCGCGGTTCATCGCCTCGGCGGCGCCGGCGATCGCCGCCACCGCCTCGGCCGGGGAAGGATCGGTCGCCCGATAGGCGTAGATCACGGACCGGGAGGCGCTCACCACCGCGCCCAGCCCGTCGGCGTTGAAAGCCCCCACCACGTCCGCCGCGGTGCCCCCCTGGGCGCCATAGCCCGGCACCAGGAGGATCGCCCGGGGCATCTCGGCTCGGTACAGCTTCAGGTCTTCCGGGTAGGTCGCCCCGACCACCGCGCCCACGGAGGAGTAGCCGGACCGGCCCACCAGAGGCTCACCCAGCGAGTCCGCCAGCTTGGCCACCTGCTGGGCCAGGCTCTCGCCGGAGAACAGCGGCTGGTCCTGCAGCTCGCCCGACGAGGGGTTCGAGGTCTTCACCAGGAGGAAGACGCCGGTGCCCCGGGCCCCGGCCCTGCGCACGAAGGGCACCAGGCCGTCGCTTCCCAGGTACGGGTTCACGGTGAGGGCGTCCGCCCACTGGTCGGGGTCCTCCCAGGTCTCCAGCGGGCTCGGGTGGCCGAAGAAGGCAGCGGCGTACGCCTCCGCGGTGGAGCCGATGTCGCCCCGCTTGGCGTCGGCGATGGTGAGCAGCCCCCTGCTGCGGGCGTAGCGGATCGTCTCCCAGAAGGCGGCGATGCCCCACTGGCCGTACATCTCATAAAAGGCCGACTGGGGCTTCACCAGGGCCACCTGGTCGGCGACCGCGTCGATCACCAGCCGGCTGAAGGCAAGCAGGGCCGCGGCCGCGCCCCGCGCCGTCTTGCCGTACCGCGCCGCGGCATCCCGCCGGATGAACTCGGGGAGCCGGGAGAGGACCGGATCGATGCCGACCACGGCGTGCGAGCGGCGCCGGGTGACGGCGGCGCAGAGCCGGTCGCCGAAGTGCTGGTCCACGGCCTCACGCCTCCTCCCGCAGTCGTTGGACCACGGCCATCATGTCCGCCGGCGGGTCGACGGTGAACTCCATCCACTCGCCGCTGGCCGGGTGCCGGAAGCTGAGCTGCCGCGCGTGCAGGGCCTGCGGCGGCATGCCCAGGTGCGGCTTGCGGGGGCCGTAGAGCGGGTCCCCCACCACCGGGTGGCCGATGAACGACAGGTGCACCCGGATCTGGTGGGTGCGCCCCGTCTCCAGCCGGCACTCCAGCAGGGCGTAGCCGCGATAGCGCTCCAGCACGCGGAAGTAGGTGACGGCGTCGCGGCCGGTCTTGGGGTTGACGGCCATGCGCTTGCGGTCCCGCGGGTGGCGGCCGATGGGCGCCTCGATCCGCCCCGTGTCCGGCATGCTGTTGCCGTGCACCAGGGCCCAGTACACCCGCTGGACCATGTGATCCCGGATCTGCTCCTGCAGGCTGGCCATGGCCCGCTCGCTCTTGGCCACGACCAGGAGCCCGGTGGTGTCCTTGTCCAGCCGGTGGACGATGCCGGGCCGCAGCTCGCCGCCGATACCTTCCAGATCATCCACCTTGTCCAGCAGGGCGTGCACCAGCGTGCCCGTCCAGTGGCCCGCCGCCGGGTGGACCACCAGCCCGCGCTGCTTGTTGACCACCAGGATGTCCTCGTCCTCGTAGACGATATCCAACGGGATGTCCTCGGGCACCAGCTCCATCGGCTCGGGGTCCGGCACCCGGACGACGATCACGTCCCCGGGGTTCACCGCCTGCCTGGCTTTGGGCATGGCGCCGTTCAGCGTGACCTGTCCTTCGTCGATCAAGGCCTGGATGCGGGACCGGGAGAGCCCGATCTCCGGCCGCCCGGCCAGGAAGACATCGATGCGCGGGTGACCCTCTTCCGCGGTGATGCGATACTCCCTCACGCCGTCCCCTTCCTCTCCACCAGCACCAGGTGCAGGAACAGCAGCCCCACCCCCACGGTGACGCAGATATCCGCCACGTTGAAGTTCGGGAAGTAGTAGTCACGCCAATAGAAGAGCAGGAAGTCGACCACGCGGCCCGTGGCGATCCGGTCGATCATGTTGCCCACGGCGCCGCCCATCACGAGCCCCAGGGCGACCCGCAGCAGCGGATGGCGCGATTCCGGCTGCCGGAGGTAGTAGAGGATGCCCGCCACGGCCAGCGCAGCCACGGCCACGAAGAACCAGCGCCCGTTCCGGAGCATGCCGAACGCAGCGCCGGTGTTGTGCACGTACTGCAGGGAGAAGAAGCCGGGAATGATCTCGATCTCGCTGTGAAGGGCCATACGGGTCGCCACCAGCCACTTGGTCACCTGGTCGACCACCACGGCGACGATCGCCAGCACGATGCTTAACAACGTCGAACAGCCTCCCCCGTTTACCTGTCACAGTCTACCACAGGCTGTATGGCAGTGCCAAGGAGAGGCTCGAACGCGACTGCGGCCAGGGCCGCGCCCGGTAGGGCGCGCATCCCTGGCCGACCGTCATCCGCGCGGACGGCCCATGCGCCGGCGGGGGAACTTCCCGCGGCGGAACTGCCGCTCGGGCATCACGCGCTCGAAGTAGGGCCCCGGATCCCAGCGGTACTCGCCGCCCATGTCCTCCGGACCATAGAGGGTGCCTTCCTCGCCCTCGGTCCACTGGACGGTGCCGCCGTCCCAGTCCCGGTCGTCCCGCTGCAGGGGCTCGCCGTCCTCGTCCACCAGCGCGTCCATCGGGTCGACGATGGTGTAGACGTCCTCGTCGGAGTTGTACATGTCCTCGTAGCTGACCGCGCCGGGGACGTCCTGCGGCGTTTCGGACGTGCCGTACTGGCCGACCTCCTGCCAGGCGTCCTCGCCGTCGTAACCGGGGTCCCCCGAGCGGTCGCGGAAGCTGCGGGAGAACGGCGGGCCGGTCACCAGCTCCTCGATGGGCCGGACGAACCGGTCCGGCCGGGCCTCCCGCCGCTGCTGGCAGGTGATGCACGTGGTGGCGCTGGGGAAGGCCTTCAGCCGCTCCGGGTCGATCGGCCGGCCGCACTCCTCGCAGATGCCGTACGTGCCCTGGTCCATCCGCTGCAGGGCGCTTTCGATCTCCTGAATGCGGCGCAGCATGTGGCTGCGCAGCCCCAGGTCCTTGGAGCGCTCGAAGGTCTCGGTGCCCAGGTCGGCCGGGTGGTTGTCGACGGTGCTGTCCTCCTGGAGCTGGTCGCCCTGGGAGGTGCCGAGGCCGGTCTCCTCGATCATCGCCACCTGGCGCTGGTACGCCTCCCGCTCCTGCAGGAGCATCTGCCTCAGTTCCTCGATCTGCATGCAGACTAAGCCCCCTCTCGGGGTTAGTCTGCCCGGATTATGTCGATCCTAGGGGCGCAACTGCTGCTCGACCAGCCGAACGATGGTGGCGATCAGATCGCCAATGAACGGCAGGTTGGCCATCATGAGGCCGCGGAGAATATAGAGCAGAATCGCCGACAGCACCGTGAAGCCGATGCCGATGCCCAGCCCGCGGGCCATCCCGCCCACGAAGTTGATCCACAGCATGCGCCACGGGTGCTGCAGGAGCACCGTGTAATCGAGGACGTTCGACCGCTCCAGGGCGATGGAGAGCCGCTCCACCATCTGCGCGAGCGACTCCCCGGCGGCCGTGTGCGCCGGACCCGCCGCGCCTTTCTCCGCCCTCCGTTTCACCCGCCAACGCCGCGGCATGCACCATCCTCCCGGCCTGGGTTGATCCCGCCCTCCTAGTCTTTGCCCGCGCCGGCCGGATTAACGAACGGGGTCGACGGTCCACTCCTCCCAGTTCCAGAAGAGCCCCCGGGGCGAGCCGTGGCGGACGCCCTTGACCCGCTGGTTCACACCCACCACCGTGTCCTGGGCGAAGAGCCAGGTATAGACCTGCCGCTCGGCCAGGGCCGCCTGGAGCTCGCCGTAGATCTGCTTGCGCCGCGCCCGGTCGGTGGTGGACCGCCCCGCTTCGATCAGCCGGTCGATCTCCGGATCCGCGCAGCCGGTGATGGCGTGGAACCCGCCCTGGGAATGGAAGATGGAGTGGGGATCGGGGTCAAAACCCAGGCTCCACCCCAGCAGGTAGGTCTCCTTGGCGTCGCTCCTGATGTGCGCGAGGAAGTCGTCCCACGCCATCCGCTGGATCTCCACGCGGATGCCCAGCGGCTCCAGGGCTTCCTGGATGAACCGCGCCGCCTGCCGCCTGAGCAGGCTTTCCTCGTTGACCGCCAGCCGCATGACGAAGGGCTGGCCGTCCTTATACCGAAGCCCGTCGGGGCCCGGCAGCCACCCGGCCTCCTCCAGGAGTCGGGCGGCCTGGTCCGGGTCGTAGGCCAGGGCGGGGACGTCCGGATTGTAGTCCCACCGGGCGGGCGAGGCGTGGCTGTGCGCCACCTGGCCGTACCCGCCCAGCAGTTCGGCCACCATCGCCTCCCGGTCCAGGGCGTGGGTGATGGCCCGCCGCACCCGGAGGTCGCCGTAGGTGGGGCGATTCAGGTTGTACCCCAGGAAGGTATACGCGAACGTCGTGTAATGGTACAGGTTGACCTCGGGCACCTCCGCCCGGAAGCGGTCGGCCATCTCCGGCGGCACGTCCGCCACGTCGGTCTCGCCCCGGGCCAGCGCGGTGACCGCCGCCTCCTGGTCGGGCACGATCTGGATGATCACCCGGTCGATCTGGGCGGGCTGACCCGTCAGGGACCAGCGCCAGTCCGGGTTCCGCTCCAGCACGATCCGCTCGTTCTTGGTCCAGCTGACCAGCCGCATGGCCCCCGTGCCCACGGGCGCGGTGGCGTAGGGCGAGTGGAGCAGGTCCGACATGTAGGGCTCCAGCAGATGCCGGGGCATGATGCCGTAGCCGGTCAGGCGGGTGAACAGGGGCGCGAACGGGTAGGCGGCCTCGACCCGGAAGGTATAGTCGTCGGGAACCTGAAGACCGCCGGTTTCCACGAAGTGCGCGTAGGCCTCCAGCTTCCGCCTGCGGCCCTCCTCCTCCGTCAGCTGCCCGGCCGCCACCGCCGCATCGGCCGCGGCATAGGCCTCAGCCAGCTCCGCCCAGCCGCGGATGGCGGTGAAGTCGCCGAACCGCGCGCCCTGGTAGTCGGGGTGGGCGATGGTCAGAAAGGTGAAGCGCACGTCGTGCGCCGTCAGGGGCGCGCCGTCATGGAAGGTGACGCCTCTGCGGATCTTGAACGTATAGATGCGGTCGTCCTCCACCTCCCAGGACTCCGCCAGGGCAGGGTGGGGATTCAGCTGGTCGTCGTACACCGCCAGCCCGTCGTAGATGAAGTCGGTGACAAAGCTGGAGGCGGTGTCCACCGTGAGCGTGGGCAGGAGGACGGTTGCATCGCCGGGCGTCGTGTAGGTAAGCACCGAGAGCGCCCGGGGCGTCCCGTCGGACGCCGGCGGCGCCGTGCCCGCACAGCCGAACAGGAACAGCCCCGCGACCAGTAAGGCGGCTATCGGACTGCGAATGGTGCCCTTTGCCTGCATGTCGAGTCACCCCTCTGTGGATAAAAGCGCACCGGCGCCTCTCTCTGTCGCTCTCTTGTGCAGCGCCGGTGCGCGCCTCCTTTGAATTCGACGCCGAGATACTCAAAGGTGTTCAGTATTCTCGCACATCGCGTGTTGGCAAGGGGAGGAAAGAGGAATGACAGGTACAGGCCGTGGAAGAATCTCCGGTCAGGATGTGCAGACAGGAGCGTGATGCGTGTGCAGCAGGTCGAAGCGTACCTGAGAGAGCGCCGTGATGAGCACCTGCGGCAGTTGATGGACTTCCTGCGGATCCCGTCGGTCTCCGCCCTCTCGGAGCACCGGTCGGATGTGCGCCGGGCGGCCGAGTGGCTGGCCGCCGAGCTGCGCCGGATCGGCCTCAACAGGGTCGAGGTGATGGAAACCGGCGGCCATCCGGTCGTCTACGCCGAGCGGCTGGACAACCCCGGCGGCCCGACGGCCCTGATCTACGGCCACTACGACGTGCAGCCCGTCGACCCCATTGAGCTCTGGACCACCCCGCCGTTCGAGCCCGACATCCGGGACGGCAAGCTGTACGCCCGGGGCGCCAGCGACGACAAGGGTCAGGTGTTCATGCACCTGAAGGTGATCGAGGCCCTGCTGGCTGCGGAGGGCCGGCTGCCCGTCAACGTGAAGCTCCTGATCGAGGGCGAGGAGGAAGTCGGCTCCGAAAACCTGGAGCGGTTCATCGCGGCCCACCGGGACCTGCTGAAGGCGGATGTGGTCGTCATCTCCGACACGGCGCTGTACGCCCGGGGCGTCCCGTCCCTCACCTACGCGCTGCGCGGCCTGGCGGCGCTGGAGGTCCACGTCATCGGCGCGAAGGGCGACCTGCACTCCGGCGCCTTCGGCGGCGCCGCGCCCAACGCGGCCCAGGCCCTGGTTCAGCTCCTGGCCACCCTGCACAGGCCGGAGGGCGGCGTCGCGGTGGCGGGCTTCTACGACCAGGTCCGGCCACTGACCCCGGAGGAGCGGGAGGGGTTCGCCGCCCTGGGCTTCGACGAGGAGAAGCTGAAGGCCGACCTGGGCGTCGACGCCCTGCCCGGCGAGCCGGGGTACACGGCTCTGGAGCGGCTCTGGGCCCGGCCGACCCTGGAGATCAACGGGATTTTCGGCGGGTTCCAGGGCGAGGGCACGAAGACCGTCATTCCCGCCCGGGCCGGCGCCAAGATCACCTGCCGCCTGGTGCCCGACCAGGACCCGGAACGGGTGCTGGACGCCATCGAGGCGCACCTGAAGGCCCACTGCCCCGCCGGCGTCAGGCTCGAGATCCGGCGCATGGGCGGCACCCCGGCGGCGATCACGCCCATCGACCACCCGGCCATCCGCGCCGCGATGCAGGCGCTCTCCGACGCCTACGGCGCCGAGGCCCGGTTCATCCGCACCGGCGGGTCGATCCCGGTGGTGGGCACCTTCGGGGCCGTCCTGGGCACGCCGTGCGTGCTGATGGGCTTCAGCCTGGAAGAGGAGAACTTCCACGCCCCGGACGAGCACTTCCACCTGGAGAACTTCGACCTGGGCATGCGGGCCCTGTCCCGGTTCTGGCACTACCTGGCCGAGGGCATGAAGTAGGGGCGCCGCCTTTTTCGTCACGACTCGTGCGCGATGACCCCGCCGACCATGGTCAGCGTCGACCGGACGTCCTTCAACTCGGCCGGGTCGCAGGCGAAGGGATCCCGGTCCAGCACGGCCAGGTCGGCGGCCATGCCGGGCAGGAGCCGGCCGCGGAAGGACTCCTGGAATCCGGCGTAGGCCGGGCCGGCGGTGTAGAGGCCAAGCGCCTCCTCCGGCGTCAGCCGCTGCTCGGGGTACCAGCCGCCCTCCGGGACGCCGGTCAGATCCTGGCGGTGAACGGCGACGTGCACGCCGTACCACGGGTTGAGCGGCTCGATGGGGCAGTCCGACCCGCCGCACAGGGCGATCCCGTGGCGCATCATCGACCGCCAGGCGTACGAGGTGGCGGCCCGCTCCGGGCCCACCCGGTCGACGTACCAGTGGCCGTCGGTGTTGAGGAAGACCGGCTGGATGTCCCCCACCACCCCCAGGGCCGCCATCCGGGCCATCAGCGGCTCCGAGAGGATCTGGCAATGGATCATCCGGTGGCGGGCGTCTGCCCGGGGATGGAGCCGCTGGCTCTCCGCCACGGCGTCCAGGAAGAGGGCCGCCGCCCCGTCGCCGATCGCGTGGCAGCCCACCTGGTTGCCCAGCCGGTGCGCCTCGGCCACCAGGTCGATGAACGCCTCCCGTTCGTGGATGTAGATGCCCCGGGTGGAGGGATCGTCAGCGTAGGGCTCCAGCAGCGCCGCGGTGCGGCCGCCCAGAGAGCCGTCCGCGTACAGCTTGACGTGGCCCCACCGGTACCACTCGTCGCCGGCCCCCGTACGGATGCCGGCCGCCGCGGCCTCGGCCAGCCATTCGGCCGGGATGGCCTGCGTGATGCGGATGGGGATCGCCTCCGGTCCGATCAGCTCCCGGAAGAGCGCCTCGGCGACGTCCAACCCGCCGGCGTACAGGCAGTCGTCGGTGTGAAGTTGCGTCAGCCCGTAGCGCACCGCTTCCCGCAGGGCCCGGGCCAGCAGCTCCTTCCGGCGGGCCGGGGTCACCGGTGGGATGAGCCGGGCGACCAGATCGACGGCGTTCTCCCGGAGGATGCCGGTCGGCTCCCCGGTGACGGGATCGCGGTCGATGCGGCCGCCGGGGGGATCGGGGCTGTGTCGGTCGATGCCGGCTGCGCGCAGCGCGGCGCTGTTGACCACCGCAATGTGGTTGCAGGTACGTTGCAGAAACACCGGGTGGTGCGGACATACTTCATCCAGGTCCTGTCGCGCCGGCAGCCGGCGCTCGGCCAGCTGATCCTGGTCCCACCCGCGGCCGACGATCCACTCCCCGGGCGCCAGCCGGGCCGCAGCCGTCGCCAAGGCCTGGCGGATCTCGGCCAGGGACCGCGCCGCCTGCAGGGCCAGCCGGTCCAGCGACAGCGCGTAGCCCAGGATGTGCAGGTGCGCGTCGGCAAGGCCCGGCACCACGGCCCGGCCCTCCAGGCGGACCACCCGCGTGCCCGGCCCCTGCAGGGCCCGGACCTCCCCCTCATCACCGACCGCAGCGACCCGGCCGTCCCGCACGGCGAGGCAGCTCACGGCCGGCTTCCCCGGATCCCCTGTATAGACTTTCCCACCAATGAAGATTGTGGACGCAGACATAGGAGAATCGCTCCCTGATGGCGAAATTGTTCACTGAACAGAGATACGGGGGATTCTGGCCGGCTTCCTGTCAGAGGTTACCCAGATCACCCAGCAGTTGCCCCTTTTGGGTGCTGGCATTGACTGATTCACCATGGTATGATTTGGAGCGGGCCTGGAGTCTTCAAGCTCGACACCAATCCTAGGAGGTATCGACATGGCTCACAAATGGTTCGCCAAGGTTGCCGTTGTGGCCCTCACCCTGTCCCTGCTGGCCGGCTGCGGTGGTTCGCAGCAGCCGCAGAATCAGACGCCCAGCACGCAGCCCCCGGCAGGCCAGGAGCAGCAGCCGCCGCAGCAGCAGACTCAGGAGCCCTCGAAGCAGGTCGACTTCACCGTCGGTATGGCCACGGACGTCGGCGGCCTGAACGACGACTCCTTCAACGCCGCCGCCTACCGTGGTATCCTGCAGGCCGAAAAGGACCTGGGCGTCAAGCACATCGTGATTGAGTCCCAGCGCCAGGAGGACTACATCACCAACCTGCAGACCCTGATCGACGGCGGCGCGGACATCGTCTGGGGCGTCGGCTTCATGATGCAGGCGTCCATCGACGAGATGGCGCAGGCCAACCCCGACCAGTGGTTCGGCCTGATCGACGAGCAGGTCAACCAGCCCAACGTCGCCTCGGTGCTGTTCAAGGAGCAGGAGGGTTCCTTCCTGGTCGGCTACCTCGCCGGTAAGGCCACCAAGACCAACCGGGTCGGCTTCGTCGGCGGCGTCGAGAGCCCCGTCATCGGCCGCTTCGAGGCGGGTTTCCGGGCCGGCGTGATGGCTGCCAATCCTGACGCCGTGGTTGACGTCGTCTACGCGGCCGCCTTCGACGATCCCGCCAGGGGCAAGGACATCGCCCTCACGATGTTCAACACCGGCGCCGACGTCATCTTCCACGCCGCCGGCGGCACCGGCCAGGGCGTGATCGAGGCCGCCAAGGAGAAGAACCTGTTCGCCATCGGTGTTGACTCGGACCAGAACTACCTGGCCCCGAACAACGTCCTCAGCTCCATGATCAAGCGGGTCGACGTGGCCGTCTACGACGTGATCAAGATGGCCCTCGAGGGCAACTTCCCGGGTGGCCAGGTGGTGCGGCTCGGCCTCGCGGAGAACGGCGTCGGCTATTCGGACACCACCCTGTGGGATAAGATGCCCGAGGGGACCAAGGCCGAGGTCGACAAGTGGGCCGAGGCCATCAAGGAGGGCAAGGTGGTCGTCCCCGAGACGCCGCAGGAGGCCGACACCTGGACGCCCCCGACCCTGTAACCCTGCTGACAGGAGTACCTGGAAGAGAAAGGGGGAAAAAGGGTGGGACTCCGGTCCCACCCTTTGCCTATCGCCATGCTGCTGAGACTCGAAGGCATCACCAAACGATTCGGGTCGCTGGTAGCCAACGACCACATCGACCTGGAGATCCGGCAGGGGGAGATCCACGCCCTGCTGGGCGAGAACGGGGCCGGCAAGTCGACGCTGATGAACATCCTCTATGGCCTCTACACGCCCGACGAGGGGCGGATCTTCTGGAAAGGCAAGGAAGTGCAGATCCGAAACCCCAGGCACGCCATCGACCTGGGGATCGGCATGGTGCACCAGCACTTCATGCTCGTCCCGGTGTTCACCGTTGCTGAGAACATCACCCTGGGCAAGGAAGTGGTGCGCAACCGCTTCCTGGACATGAACGAAGCCCGGCGGCAGGTGGCGGAGCTGTCCAGGCGGTTCGGCCTCGAGGTCAACCCCGACGACCGGATCGAGTCCATCTCCGTCGGCCTGCAGCAGCGCGTGGAGATCCTGAAGGCGCTGTACCGGGGCGCGGAGCTGCTGATCCTCGACGAGCCCACGGCGGTGCTCACGCCGCAGGAGGTCGAGGAGCTGGGCAAGATCATGAAGCGGCTGGTCGCCGAGGGGCACACGATCATCATCATCACCCACAAGCTCAAAGAGGTGCTTCACCTGGCGGACCGGGTGACCGTCATCCGCCGCGGCAAGAAGATCGCGACGCTGGACGCCGCCGGCCAGACCGAGGACGAGCTGGCCCGGCTCATGGTCGGCCGCGACGTCATCCTGCGGGTGGACAAGCAGCCGGCCAACCCCGGGAAGGTGGTGCTGGAGGTGAACGACCTTCACGCCAAGAACGACCGGGGGGTGGACGCGGTCCGGGGCGTCTCCTTCACCGTGCGGGCCGGGGAGATCGTGGGCATCGCCGGCGTCGACGGCAACGGACAGTCCGAGCTGATTTCCTGCATCACCGGTCTGCGCAAGCCCACCGCGGGCACCATCCGGGTCAACGGGCAGGACGTGACCGGCCAGAGCCCGCGCCGCATCCGGGACGCGGGCGTGGGCCACATCCCTGAAGACCGGCAGAAGCGGGGGCTGGTGCTGAACTTCACCGTGGCGGAGAACGCGGCGCTCGGCGACCACAGGGCCTTCGCCCGGCGGGGGTTCATAAGCCAGCAGCAGATGGTCCAGAAGGCGCAGGAGATCATCAGCGGGTTCGACGTGCGCCCGCCCCGCCATGACTACCTGGCCCGGGCGCTCTCCGGCGGCAACCAGCAGAAGGTGATCGTCGGCCGCGAGATCCTGCGCAACCCCGACCTGCTGGTGGCCGTACAGCCCACCCGCGGCCTCGACGTCGGCGCGATCGAGTTCATCCACAAGCACCTGGTGGCCGAGCGCGACGCAGGCCGGGCAGTCCTCCTGGTTTCGCTGGAACTGGACGAGATCATGAACCTGGCAGACCGGATCCTGGTGATGTACAAGGGCCAGATCGTAGCCGAAGTGCCGGGCCACGAGGCGACCGAAGAAGGCCTCGGTCTGCTGATGATGGGAGGTAGCGCCAGTGCCTGATCAGTCCAAATGGAAGGCCGGGCTGCGGGCGGTGGGCATTCCCGTACTCGCAACGATCGTAGGCCTGTTCGTCGGCATCGTGTGCATCGTCCTTGCGGGCAAGGATCCGGTGCTGGCCGCCAAGGCCTTCGTCCGGGCGGTCGCCGGTGAGCCCCGCATGTTCGGCAACGTCCTGGTCTCCACCATCCCCCTCATCTTCACGGGCCTCGCGGTGGCGTTCGCGTACAGGGCCGGCCTCTTCAACATCGGCGTGGAGGGCCAGTACCTGATGGCCCAGATCGCCACGGTGGTCGTCGGCGTCTGGTGGACCCCGCCCAAGGGGCTGGAGTGGCTGCACCCGATCCTCGCGCTGGGCGCGGGCGCGGTGGCCGGCGCCATCTGGGGCGGCATCGTGGGCCTGCTGAAGGCCTGGAAGGGCGTCCACGAGGTCATCAACTCCATCATGATGAACTGGATCGCCCTCTTCACCGCCGACTGGCTGTTGAAGTACTACCTGCGTCCGGACAACAGCCGGGCGGCGTCCTACGACCTGCAGCAGACCGCATGGTTGAAGCAGGGGCTGATCGAAGGCTCCCGGCTGCACACCGGCATCTGGATCGCCCTGGCCACCGCTCTCGTGGTTTGGATCATCCTCTACAAGACGCCGCTGGGGTACGAGATCCGCGCGGTGGGCTACTCGCCGGGGGCGGCGGAGTACGGCGGCATCTCGGTCGCGAGGGCGCTCATCATCACCATGGCCATCTCCGGCGCCATCGCCGGCATGGCCGGTTCCGTGCAGACCATGGGCCTCAACCACCGGTTCAACGAGACCTCGGCCCTGCCCGGGTACGGATTTGACGGCATCGCCGTCGCGCTGGTGGGCCGGCTCCACCCCGCGGGCGTGGTGCTGGCGGCGCTGCTGTTCGGCGCCCTGCAGGCCAGCAGCGGCCTGATGCAGGCCATGGCCGGCGTGCCCAAGTCGGTCGTCTCCATCGTGCAGGCCGTCGTGATCCTGTTCGTCGCCGCGGAAGGCGTCTGGAACTTCCTGCAGAAGCGGAAGGCCAAGAAAGGGGTGAAGACCGCATGAGCGTCGGGTTCGGCATGATCCTCATCACCTTCATCCTGGCCACCTTGCGGTCCACCACGCCGCTTCTGCTGGCGGCCCTGGGCGGTGTCTTCTCCGAGCGGTCCGGCGTCGTCAACATCGCCCTGGAAGGCATCATGCTGACCGGGGCCTGGGCGGCCGCCTACTTCTCCTTCCTCACCGGCAGCGCCTGGCTCGGGCTGCTGGGGGCCATCGTGGTCGGCATGCTGATGGCCGGCATTCACGGCGTCATCTCCATCAAGTACCACGCCGACCAGGTGGTCAGCGGCACCGCGATCAACATCCTGGCCGTGGGCTTCACCGAGTTCATGCTGAACCGGATCTGGGGCCAGGCCGGCAGCTCGCCCGAGGTGGCGACCCTGCCCAGCTTCGGCGGCCTGAGCCTGATGATCTACCTCGCCTTCATCCTGGCGTTCGTCTCCTGGGTGGCGCTGTACCGGACCCCCTGGGGCCTCCGGCTGCGCTCGGTGGGCGAGCACCCGCTGGCGGCGGACACGCTCGGCATCAACGTGTACCAGATGCGCTACGCGGGCGTGCTCCTCTCCGGCGCCCTCGGCGGCATGGCCGGTGCGGCGCTGTCCATCGGCCTCCTGTCCCGCTTCGTCGACGGCATGTCGGCCGGCAAGGGGTTCATCGCGCTGGCGGCCATGATCTTCGGCAAGTGGCATCCCATCGGCGCGGTGGGCGCGACGCTCCTCTTCGGCGCGTCCCAGTCCCTCAGCACCATCTTCCAGCTCATGGGCATCTCGGGCATTCCGACGCAGTTCTTCAACATGTTGCCGTACGTGCTGACCATGCTCATCCTGGCCGGGTTCGTGGGCAAGTCCGTGGCCCCCGCCGCCGATGGCGTACCCTATAAGAAGACCACCTGAGGATTGAGCCGAAGGGTGAATGGTCAAGTCGGCAATCTCGCTGTAGACTAACGTCAGGAACGGGTACTGCCGCTCCTGGGGGGGTGCGACCATGGGCAGGCTCGGAACCACGGAGATCATCCTGATCCTGGTGGTGGCCTTGCTGATCTTCGGCCCGAAGAAGCTCCCTGAGCTCGCCAGGTCTGTGGGCGAATCGATCCGCGGCTTCAAGGACGCCATGAAGGGCGGCCTGGGCGAGGACATCGCCGAGGTGAAGAAGGAGCTTCAGGAAGTCAAGGACAGCGTGACCAAGTAGGCCGTTGGTACATGAAGTCCGAGGGCTGCGGCGTCGTGCCGCAGCCCTCGGGCGCTTGGTGGGGGCCTCCTCCCCGCTGGTCTCGGGGGGAAGACCGACCGGCGGCTCCGCGCGGCGGCGGGGGGACATATCCCCCCGCCGCCGACCTGCTTAGGCGTTGTCGAGATTGAGCGACAGCACCACGCCCGCGCAGCGCTCGCAGAGCGTCGGGTGCTGCTCGATGGCGCCGACCTTCCGGTAGTTCCAGCAGCGCTCGCACTTCTCGCCCTCAGCCCGCACCACCTCCACCGAGAGGTCGCCGGGGCCCTCGCCGAAGTACGTGCCGCTGGGCGCCGACTGGCCGCCCACGAAGAGCTTCACGTCCGACACGATGAAGATCGAAGGCAGGTCGGGCAGGTGCCTGTCCAGCAGCTCGGCCCACGAGCCTTCGCCGCCGCTGGCATACAGGTTCACGGCGGCCTCCTGGCTGGAGCCGATGAGCTTGTCGACCCGGGCCCGCTCCAGCACCACCTGCACCGCGTCCCGCAGCTCCATCAGCCGGTCCCACTCCGCCGCCAGGTTCTCGTCCAGGTAGGCGGGATCGGGCTGGGGCATCATGAGCAGCTGCGAGGTGGGCGGCGATCCCGCCGGCTTGGGCAGGTGGCTGTACGCCTCCTCGGCGGTGAACGTCAGGATGGGCGTCAGCATGCGGATCAGGGCATCAGCCACGTGATAGAGCACGGTCTGCGCGGACCGCCGCTCCCGGGACGCCGGGGCGCTGGTGTACAGCCGGTCCTTCAGGATGTCCAGGTACACCGCCGAGAGGTCCACCGCGCAGTAGTTGTTCAGGGTGTGGTAGACGATGTGGTACTCGTACTCCCGATACGCCTCGGTGACCTTCCGGATGACCTCCTGCAGCCGGTGCATCTGCCAGCGGTCGATCTCCAGCAGGTCGTCCCGCTCCACCATGTCGGTGTCGGGGTTGAAGTCGTAGAGGTTGCCGAGCAGGTACCGCAGCGTGTTGCGGATCTTCCGGTAGGCGTCGGCCACCTGCTTCAGGATGTTCTCGGAGAGGGCCATGTCATGCCGGTAGTCGGTGGACGCCACCCAGAGCCGCAGGATGTCCGCGCCGTACCGCTTGATCACGTCGGCGGGGTCCACCACGTTGCCCAGCGACTTGGACATCTTCCGCCCCTGCTCGTCGACGGTGAACCCGTGGGTCAGCACGGCCTTGTAAGGCGGCTTTCCGTCCCGGGCCACCACGGCGGTCAGCAGGGAGGACTTGAACCAGCCCCGGTGCTGGTCGGACCCCTCCAGGTACAGGTCGGCCGGCCAGGTGAGCTCGGGCCGGGTCTCCAGCACGCCGACATGGCTGGAGCCGGAATCGAACCAGACGTCGAGGATGTCCTTCTCCTTGTGGAACGTCCGGCCCCCGCACTTCTTGCAGGTCAGGCCGCCCTCCGGCATGAAGTCCTCCGCCGGCCGCCGCCACCAGGCGTCGGATCCCTCGGCGCGGAAGATCTCGGCGATCTTCTCAAACATCTTCGGCTCGAAGGAAGGCTCGTCGCAGGCGGAGCAGGTCAGGATGGGGATCGGCAGCCCCCAGGCGCGCTGCCGGCTGATGCACCAGTCCGCCAGGCCGTCGATCATGGCGTACATGCGGTTGTAGCCCCAGTCGGGAATCCAGCGGACGTGGTTCATCGCCTCCTTGGCGATGTCCATGAAGCCCTCCACCTTGACGAACCACTGCACCGTGGCCCGGTAGATGACCGGGTTCTTGCACCGCCAGCAGTGGGCGTACTGGTGGCGGATCTTGCCCTGGCCCAGCAGCATGCCGGCCTCGTCCAGGGCCTTGATGATCTCCGGGTTGGCCTTTTCGATGAACATGCCGGCAAACGGCCCGGCCTCGGCGGTGAAGACGCCCTGATCGTTCACCGGGTTGAGCACGGGCAGCCCGTACTTCTGGCCCACCTCGAAGTCCTCGTGGCCGTGGCCGGGGGCGGTGTGCACCAGGCCGGTGCCGTCCTCGGTGGTGACGTGGTCGCCCAGGATCACGGGCGAGACCCGGTCATAGAGCAGGTGCCGGTAGGTGATCCCCTCCAGGTCGGCGCCCTTCAGCGTGGCCACGGGCTCCGCGGCCGGGAGGTTCACGGCCTGGAAGAACTTCTCCGCCAGGGCCGTGGCGACGACCAGATTGCCCTTCTCGGTGGCGTAGACGCCGTACTCCACCTCAGGATGGACCGCCACCGCCAGGTTGGCCGGGATGGTCCACGGGGTGGTCGTCCAGATCACCAGGTAGCTGCCCTCGGGGAGCTTCCCGCGGGGATCCACCACCGGGAACCGCACGTAGATGGAGTACGAGGTCTTCTCGTTGTACTCGATCTCCGCCTCGGCCAGGGCGGTCTCACAGTACGGGCACCAGTAGACCGGCTTCAGGCCCCGGTAGATGTACCCCTTGGCGGCCATCGCGCCGAAGACCTCGACCTCCTTGGCCTCGAACTCGGGGGCGACGGTCCGGTAGGGGTTCTCCCAGTCGCCCCGGACGCCCAGCCGCTTGAACTGCTCCCGCTGGACGTTCAGCCAGTGGTGGGCGTACTCATAACACTTCGCCCGCAGCTCCAGGGGATCGATCTTGCGGCGGTCGATGTTCATGTCCTTCAGGGCCCGCAGCTCGATGGGCAGGCCGTGCATGTCCCAGCCCGGCACGTAGGGCGCGTCGTAGCCCGCCATCGTGGCGTGCTTGACGATGATGTCCTTCAAAATCTTGTTGAGGGCCGTGCCCAGATGGATGTCGCCGTTGGCGTAGGGCGGGCCGTCGTGCAGCACGAACTTCGGCCGGCCTGCCGTCGCCCGCTGGACCAGGTTGTAGAGGTCCATCTCCTCCCACTTCTTCAGCTGCTCGGGCTCCCGCGTGGGCAGATTGGCCCGCATGGGGAAGTCCGTGCGGGGCATGTTCAGCGTCGCTTTGTAATCGGTCTTCTCAGCCATCTGTGCCGCTCCTTCCGGAAGAAGTGAAAAACCCCGCCCCGTAAGGGGCGAGGCTGCGCTCGCGGTACCACCCTCGTTCAGCGGCCGCCCGAAGGGCTGCCGCCAACTCTCCGCCGCTCTAACGGGGGCGAGGCCGCCTGCGCCTACCGCCCTCGCCGGGAACCGGCACGGGCCTCGGGCAGGAGCTCAGAGGTGATCTTCACAGGCCGCCTTCGGGACCGGTCTCGCACCCGTACGACCGGCTCTCTGACCCGCGCCCGCCTGCTACTCGTCCTCATCATCGCCGGGACGTTATTGGATTAGGTTACCACGGGCCCATGGGGCTGTCAAGCGAAAGCGGCCGCGCGCTAGCGGTTACGCTCGGCCTGGGCGGACAGACCGTTCCGGGGCTCGATCCCCCGGGCCGGCCGGTCCGGCGCCGCGTCGGACAGCCGGGCCGCCGCCACGTGGGCCAGGGGATCGGGCAGCCCGTCCAGGGCTTCGAGCTGCGATTTCAACAGGGCCCTGACCTGGGTGCGCAGGGTGTCCAGCACCCGGATGAGGTCGGCGTTATCCGCGAGGATCTGGCGCGCCTTCTCCTGACCGGCCTCCAGCATGCGCTCCACCTGGGCCCGGGTCTCGTTCATGAGCAGTTCCGCCTCGCGCCGGGCGTTCTCCCGGATCTCCTCCGCCGACTCCTCGGCGAGCACCAGCGTGCGGTTGATCGTCTGCTCCAGGCTGCGGTACTGCTCCAGCCGCTGGTTCAGGTGCTCCACCTGCTCCCGCAGGCTGGCGTTTTCGCGGATGAGCGCCTCGAACTCCTGGACGACCTGGTCCAGGAAGTCATCGACGGCGTCGCGGTCGTAGCCCCGCATCCGCACCGGAAACTCCTTGTTGGCGATGTCGACCGGGGTGATGCCCATGTTCCACTCCTCCTGCTCCTGTCACAGGAGCGGCCCAAAGATCAGCATTCCCACGAGCCGGCGCACGAGGGCGAGCAGGATCATCAGCACGAACGGGGAGAAGTCGATCATGCCCATGTCGGGCAGGATGTTTCGGATCGGAGCGAGCATGGGCTCCGTGGCCCGCCATACGTAGTCCTCAATCGTAAAGAACCAGCTGTTGCTGCTGGTTCTGTAGCGCGGTCGAAACCAGGACATGAGAACACGAGCCCAGATCAGCACCTCCAGGATGGACAGGAAGATGCTGACCGTCTGGTAGATGAGAAATTGCATCCAGCTCCGGTCTCCTCTCGGTCCGCGGTCGGCACCCGCTTACTGGTTGCGCCAGTCGAACTTGGACCGGTCCGCGCCCGTGCGATCGCCCTCCTCCGACCGCCGGGCGGTCCGGGCGAGCAGGTCGCCCTCCTGGCTGCCGGAGGCGGTGCCCATCAGCTTCTCCAGGACGCCGGGGGGAAGGTCGACGGCGCCGCCGCCGATGGCCGTGCCGGTCAGGCCCCGCCCCATCGTGGAGACGTCAATGCCAGGCGGAGCGTAGAAGAAGATCCCGGCAGAGACCCGCTGGGTTTCGCCGTTGAGCGCGTAAATCGCCCCGTTGAGGAAGTTGAGGATCTTCTGGGCCAGGTCCTTGTCCAGCGACTCCAGGTTGAGGATCACCGGGCGCCGCGCCTTCATCTGGTCCACGATCGTCTGCACCTCTTCGAAGGAGCGCGGCTCGACGACAACCACCTTCACGGTCCCCTGCTTGCTGGGCACGGCGCTGATCGGCACCACCTGCCCCCGCCGCTCGGGCGCACTGCGGCGCGGCGGCTCCTCCTGGTAAGCGGGCTGGACCTGCTCCAACTCCCCGTCCTCGAACTCGTCCTCTTCCGGACCGAACCCCAGGTAGTCCACCAGTCGACTCCAGAGGCCAGGCTTGTTCGGCATTGATCGGTTACCTCCCCGGGTGGTCAATCTCGCGGTCCAAAGATGGCCGTGCCGACGCGAACCAAGGTGGCGCCCTCTTCGACGGCGACCTCATAGTCGCCCGACATCCCCATCGACAGGTGTTCGAGGCTGACCCCCTCGATCCCGAGGGCCTGCATCTGGTCCCGCAGCTGCCGCAGGCGGCGGAAGTGCGGCCGGGCGTCCTCGGGGTTGTCGGAGAGCGGAGCCATGGTCATCAGCCCGCGTACCCGCACCCAGCGCTGCTGCGCCACCTGGCGCAGAAACGGCTCCAGGTCGCCCGGGGGTAGCCCATGCTTCGACGCCTCGCCGGACACGTTGACCTGCACCAGGGCGTCTACGGGCCTCCCCCGCCGCTCCGCCTGCTTGACCAGCTCGCTCAGCAGCGCGGACCGGTCCAGGGAGTGGATGAGCTCCGCCCACTCGAGGGCCTGCTTCACCTTGTTGGTCTGCAGCGTGCCAATCAGGTGCCAGGTCGGCTGCCTGTCCTGCAGGAACGGCGCCTTGCTGCGCAGCTCCTGCACCCGATTTTCGCCCAGGTCCCGGATACCGGCCGCGAGGACCGCCTCGATCTCTTCTACGGTCCGGGTCTTGGTGACGGCCACCAGCCGCACCCCGGCTGGATCCCGTGCGGCCCGCTCCGCGGCCCGCCTGATCCGTTCCAGGACCAGGCTGACATTTTCCATGATCTTCGACACCACGAACCAACTTCCCTTCCAGTACCGGATGGAATTACCACGGATGGCCCCGGGTTTCCCGGGTCATCGGTTGCGGGGCGGCGGGGCGGTCAGTACCTGCGCGTCGGGCGGCACATCCCCCTCCACCGCCACCTCGTCGGCCGTGCCGCCCAGCACCCGGACAGGCACGAAACGGTAGCCGCCGCGCTGGGCGATCCAGACCCCGGTACGCCCTTGCTCCACGTCGATGGCCGCCCGGGGCAGGATGATCCCTTCGTACTCCGCCAGGAGCAGCGAAACCCGCATCCGCCGGAGCCGCAGGGCGTCCGCGGAGGGCAGCGGCGCCTCCAGATGAACCAGCAGGTCCGGCCCCGCGGCGGCCAGGCGCACCACCCGGGCCGTGAGGGGCAGGTCGCGCCCGCTCACCTGCAGCTCCACCTCCTGGCCCGGCAGAACGGCCTGCTGGGACTCCGACAGGCTGTCCGCGGAAACCCGAAGCAGCATCTCCAGCGAGAGGTCGTCCACCAGCTTGAAGAGCGGCTCCCCGGCTTCCACGGGGCCGTCCGCGATCTCCCGGGTGTCGGGATACGGCAGCGTGGAGAAGGCCTCCGGTCCCCAGCCCGCCACCGCCTCGGGCGTGAGCACTTCCTCCAGGCCGTCGGTCTGGTAGAAGACCACGCCGGAGACCGGCGTCGTGATGACCTCCTCCAAGGCGGCCGCAGACTGGCCCGGGGCGAAGGCCACCACCTGGCCGCCTACCCGCACCCGCGCCCCCTCGGCGGCGAGCCGGCGCAGCGTGCCGGCCTGCGGGGCCCGGTAGACCTGCTCCCGTCGCACCAGCACGGCGTCCGCTTCCAGGGTCACCCGCAGCGAGCCTTGCCGCACGCCGGCCAGCGGATCGGGTTCCGCCGGCGCGGCCGTGAGGAGGACCGCCGGGTTCCAGATGTACAGCCCCGTTCCAAGGGCGGCGACGGCGAGGAGGATCACGGGCCATCGGCGGCGTCGCCGGGGCTTTGGCCGCAGCTGCGTGACGGTGCCCATGGGGACCCTCCCTTCACCGACTGGGACAGGAGGATGATGGCCGCGCCGCGGCCTGCGCCGCCGGCCTCCGCCCGATGGCTGAAGAACCGGTCGCGCTGGCAGGCGGTGCAGGCACCGGCTACGTGGACCTGTCCCACCCCGGCGGACGTGAGATCCAGCCGGTTGGCGGCCCAGAGATCCAGCATGTGGCGCCCCGCCCGGGCCGACGGCCGGAGCAGGCCCTCCGCCCCATCGCCGAAGTGCTGCCTGACCGGCCCCGCCACCGCCTCGTCCACCTCGTAGCAGCAGGGGCCGATGGAGGGGCCGATGGCGGCGTGGATGTCGGCCGGATCACAGCCGTAGTGTTCGCGCATGGCCCGGACCGCCTCGGCGGCGACGCCCGCGACGGTGCCCCGCCACCCGGCGTGGACCACACCGATCACCCGGCGGACGGGGTCGTACAGGTAGACCGGCACGCAGTCCGCCGCGGTGATGACCAGGGCGATGCCCTGCCGGTCGGTGATCAGACCGTCGGCGCCGGGGATCACCCGCACGTCGTCGGCGCGGTTCCGACTATCGTCCGTGGGGTCGCAGCCGTCGGCCCGGACGGCCACCACCCGGTTGCCGTGCACCAGGCCGCCCATGAAGGCCGACCCGGGGGCCAGCCCCAGGATGGCCAGGGTCCGGCGCCGGTTCTCCCGCACGTCTTCCGGCCGGTCCCCTACGCTCAGGCTCCAGTTGAGCCCGCCGCCCCAGCGTTGGCTGACGCCGCCGCGCCGTCCCGTGAAGATGGCCCGGACGCCCCCCAGCGCTTCCAGGCCGGTCAGATGCAGCACGGGCACCCCGTCGTGTTCCGCCCACGTCGCCACGCTCACCCGGCGCCAACCCCTCTCACAAGTTAACTTTTCATAGCCTCTATTCTAGCAGAAATCCGCAATCCTGACGCATCCGGTGAGACCGTTCCGCACAATGCAGGGAGCGGCTCACCCGAGGGACGGGGAACCGCTCCCGTATGGACCGTCAGACCGGCATCGGCCGTTCGATCTCGACCAGGATGCAGTCGGGGCCGATGCAGACGATCTTCGTCCAGGGAATCACGATGTCGGGGCCGCCGCCCCACAGGCCGAACCAACGGCCCTCTCCCGGCACGATGATCGCCGTGATCCGGCCGGACTTCTCGTCGATCTCCACGTCGATCAGCTCGCCCAGCCGGCGTCCGGTCCGGATGTCGATCACGTCCTTGCGCAGGTCCGATGCCTTGGCCACCGTGACCGCCCTCCTCCGCGCTGCTCAACCCAATCTTATGCGGACCGGGCTTGGCCGAATCCGCCGCGGCCGGGGGCCGGTCTACAGGGGGCTGACGCACCCGGCCGTGCAGATCCCGGGACAGCCTTCGGCCCACGGCTCGGGATATCGACCGGTGCATGACCCGGCGCACCCGTCCGCGCATCCCTCCGGGAGGGTGGTTCCCACCGCTTCCGTTGGAGGGACCTGCACCTCGCGGATGGTGTAGCAGAAGGACGGATAGACCAGGCACCAGAAGTTGGCGCCGGCGGCGTCGCCGATCAGGATGCGAAGGGCCCGGTACCGCCCGGCGGGCAGGTACAGGTCGCCGTACCCCTTGCCGGGGAAGGCGTAGGTGCCCAGCTCGGCCCGCACGGGGTGGGCCGCGCCCCACGCCGCCGCCACCGCCCTGGCGGCCTGCTCCAGCTCCGGCAGCAAGACCGCGATCCGGGCCTCCGCCTCCGCACGGCTCCGGGCACCGGAGAGGGCCGGGCGCAGCCGGTCCAGCACCGCGTCGCGCACCGCCAGCTTCAGCGCCTGCTCCTCCGGGGAATCGCTGTGCGCGATCACGTGGATGCGCACCAGATTCGGATCGGCCAGCGCCGCGTCCTCCGCCCGTGCGGCCGCCGCCAGGAGCACGCCGCCGCCGGCCTGCCCGAGGCCCAGGACGATCAGCAGCCAGCCGGTGATCAGCTTCCGGTTCATCGTCGCTCCTCCCGAGGGGATGTGCGTCCCATCGTCTCGGGAAGAGTTATACCCAGGTTAACCATAATCTAAACCAGCTTGACATAAAAACAAGCCCCATCCCCTCTTCGGGGACAGGGCATGAGCGGTGAACGCTATACGTACTTGCGCATGTGGGACAGCGCAGCCTTCTCCAGACGGCTCACTTGCGCCTGGGAGATGCCGATCTCCTCTGCCACCTCCATCTGCGTCTTTCCCTCGAAGAATCGGAGCGTCAGAATGAGCCTCTCCCGCTCGTTCAGCCGGTGCAGGGCCTGGCGGATACTGATGCCCTCGAGCCACTGCGAGTCCTGCTGCGATTCGTCGCTCACCTGGTCCATGACGTAGATGGGGTCGCCCCCGTCATTGTAGAGGGGCTCGAAGAGCGACACCGGCTCCTGGATCGAGTCCAGCGCATAGACGATCTCTTCCAGGGGAAGCCCCAGTTCGTCGGCGATCTCCTGCACCGTCGGTTCCCGAGAGAGCCGGTTGACCAGCGCGTCCCGCACCTGCAGGGCCTTGTAGGCGATGTCCCGCAGCGAGCGGCTCACCCGGATCGGGTTGTTGTCCCGCAGGTACCGCCGGATCTCGCCGATGATCATCGGCACGGCGTAGGTGCTGAACTTGACGTTCTGCCCCAGGTCGAAGTTGTCAATGGCTTTCATCAGGCCAATGCAGCCCACCTGGAACAGGTCGTCGACGTACTCCCCGCGGTTGTTGAACCGCTGGATGACGCTGAGCACCAGGCGCAGGTTGCCGGTGATCAGCTCGTCGCGGGCCGCCTTCTCACCGCTTCGCATCCGGACGAAGAGCTCCCGCATCTGGGCGTTGGTCAGGACCGGAAGCTTGGCGGTGTTGACCCCGGGGATCTCCACTTTGTTGATCATCATGCCGGGACGATGCCTCCCCCATGGGCGCCGAACGGCTGCCCCATTCAAGTGGGAGTATGTCCACGGCCGGGAAGCGCTATTCCGCCTTCAGGAATTGCTTACAGACACTGTAAAATATTTGACGATTCGTCATTCCATGCGCAGGATTTCCTTTTTCAAACGCTTGAAGATCCGCTTTTCCAGCCGGGAGATGTAGCTCTGCGAGATCCCCAGCAGGTCGGCCACCTCCTTCTGGGTACGCTCGCGCCCATCGACGAGGCCGAACCGCAGCTCCATGATCCGCTTCTCCCGCCCGGTCAGCTTGGCCATCGCCTTGCGGAGAAGCATCCGGTCGACCTCCTCCTCCAGGCCCCGGTAAGTGATGTCGCTGTCGGTGCCCATGACGTCGGAAAGGAGCAGTTCGTTTCCCTCCCAGTCCTTGTTGAGCGGCTCGTCAAAGGACACCTCGCTCCGGGTGCGGGACGCCCGGCGTAAATACATTAAGATTTCATTTTCAATGCATTTCGAAGCGTACGTGGCCAGCTTGATCCGCTTGGAGGGATCGAAGGTCTTCACCGCCTTGATGAGGCCGATGGTGCCGATGGAGACCAGGTCCTCCACCCAGATGCCGGTGTTGTCGAACTTGCGGGCGATGTAGACCACGAGTCGCAGGTTCCGCTCGATGAGGGTGTTCTTGACGCTCTCGTCGCCCTGGGTGAGGCGCTGCAGCAGGGCCGCCTCCTCCTCGCCGGTGAGCGGCGGAGGCAGCGCCTCGCTGGAGCCGACGTAGTAGATCGCCCTGGGCCGGACCAGCCCCCTGGCCGCCAGCCAGCGCAGCACGCGGGTGGACACCCGGAAGAGGGCCCCCTGAAGCGCCAGTATCTGTCTCCTAACGAACGTGTACATCGGGCCTCCCCTCTCCTCTCTCGCCGGATTGTGCCTCCACGGGACGCCCTCGGGCACGGCCGTGCGCCCGGCGCGCCGCGGCGATCATCGCAGTCGGCAGCAGCGCCGCATAGCGCCCCTCCGGATCCAGCGGACCCGCCGCCAGTCCGACCCGGCCCTCGACCTGCACCCAGTCCCCCCGTCCCCGCGGGCGGACCGAGAGGCCGTCCGGCCGGATCACCAGCAGCCACCCGTCGCTCCGCCCCACCGCGGCGAAGGGCACCAGCTGGCACCGGCTCTGCCACTCGGCCGGCAGCCCGTCCAGCCCCATGGGACCGGACGACGCTGCCTCCAGCACCGCCGGCGGCAGCAGGCTCCGCAGCCGGCCGCCCTCGACCACGGCCACCGGCATCCGGCCGACGGGCGTGCGCAGCAGGTTGCCGGAGTCCACCAGTCCTTCCACCACCTCACGCCGGCCGTCCACGCGCACCTCGAGTTCGTACAGCCCGTCGTCCACCTCGGCCCTTTCCCGGTACGCCTGCCAGAGGAGCTGCGCCCCCGCCAGGGCCACGCCCGCGCCGCCCGCCACCAGGGCGGCGGGCGGTGCGGCGAACAGGGCCGGGTAGCGTTCCGCCAGCAGGAAGAGCAGCCCCCCGGACAGGATCAGGCCGGTCCAGAAGAAGCCCAACACGGCGGCGAACTGCGCCCAGGGTCCGGGCCAGACCAGGAGCCACGCCAGCGCCGCGCTGCCCGCCAGCAGGGCGGCGCCGGAGAACAGCCACCCCGCCTTGGGTGCCGGCCCGGCAGAAGGCGAGGCCGGCGCCGCGGCAGGGACGTCCGGCAGCAGGACAGGCAGCACCGCCAGGGCCGCTCCCAGCAGGGCAGCCACCCACAGCCGCCACGCGCGGTACCGCACGCGCGCCGCCCGGGCGGCGAACCACAGCAGGGCGAGGTCGAGGCCGAAGTTGACCAGGAAGAACACATCCGGCCGGACCGCGGGCAGACCGGACACACCAGGCCACCCCCGTCAGGCTCACCCCGTCCCGCAGCGCGAGAGTACGAAGCAAGTCCGGGATTTATGCCAACATCTTAGCCCGGCGGGGCTGTCGGTTGTGGTCGCATCCTGGCGGGCCTTTGCCGCGCTTTCTGTCGAAATCCGCGGTGTGCCGCCACTTCCGGGCGCCGCTGCCCGCCCGCCCCCGCCGCGGCTCCACCCGTGCAGAACCCACACGCGGCACCCCCAGCCAGCGGCTCCATCCGCGGCACGCGCGCGAAAGCGCTCCCCGAACCTCGGGGAGCGCTGAAAATCAGGCGGTCACAGGCTTACTGCGGCTTACGGCGCAGGAAGGCCGGGATGTCCAGCTCGTCCACCATGGGCTTGACCTCGCCCACGGCGTTCTGGCCGGCGCGCCGGCGGCCCCAGGCGGGGAAGTCGCCGTCGCCAAAGCCGGTTGCGATGACCGTGACCCGGATCTCGTCCTGGATCGACTCGTCGATGACCGCGCCAAAGATGATCGTCGCCTCGGGGTCGGCGGCCTGGGCGATGATCTCCGCGGCCTCGTTGACCTCCATCAGCCCGAGGTCCGGACCGCCGGTGATGTTGAGCAGCACGCCCTTGGCGCCGTCGATGGTCGTCTCCAGCAGCGGGCTGGAGATGGCGGCCCGGGCGGCGTCCGCGGCGCGGGACTCACCCCGGCCCACGCCAATGCCCATCAGGGCCGAGCCGGTGTTGGACATGATCGTGCGCACGTCGGCGAAGTCCAGGTTGATCAGCCCGGGCACCGCGATCAGGTCGGAGATGCCCTGCACGCCCTGGCGCAGCACGTCGTCGGCCACCCGGAAGGCCTCCATCAGGCTGGTCTTCTTGTCCACCACCTGCAGCAGCCGGTCGTTGGGGATGGTGATCAGGGTGTCGACCTTCTGCCGCAGGTTCTGGATGCCCTTGTCGGCCTGCATGGCCCGCTTCTTGCCCTCGAAGGTGAACGGCCTGGTCACCACGCCGACCGTGAGCGCGCCCAGCTCCTTGGCGATCTCCGCGACCACGGGCGCCGCGCCGGTGCCCGTGCCGCCGCCCATGCCGGCGGTCACGAAGACCATGTCGGCGCCGCGCAGCGCGGCGGCAATCTCCTCACGGCTTTCCTCGGCGGCGCGGTTGCCGATTTCCGGGTCGGCCCCGGCCCCCAGCCCCTTGGTCAACTTGGCGCCGATCTGCAGCCGCGTCGGGGCCTGCGCGCTCTTCAGGGCCTGGGCATCCGTGTTGACGGCGATGAACTCAACGCCCTGGAGGCCGGCCGAAATCATGCGGTTGACCGCGTTGTTGCCGCCGCCACCAACGCCGATGACCTTGATACAGGCTAACTGCTCAAACCCCGGCTCATAATCGTTCACGACTGTGATCCTCCTCACGTGGCGCTAGTGGAACAGGGCTTTCAGCCAGTCCCGTAACCGTCCTGCTCGCGCCGGCCTCGCCTCGGCCGCATCCGTTGCGGGTTCGCTGGGCTCCCCGCCCTCCGCGGCCGCCGGCGCGGCCCGCACGCCCCACAGTGCCAGCCCGGCCGCCGCAGCCAGTTCGGGCTCGGCGGCCAGGGAGTCGGCCGGTGTGCCGATTCGGCTCTTCAGGCTCAGGCAATCGCCGGCATAGCCGGCCAGCCCGCGCAGGCGGCTTCCGCCGCCTGTGAGCACCAGCCCGGCGGGGAACAGCCCGGCGTAGCCCGAACGCTTCACCGCTGCCGCCGCCATCTGGAGGATTTCCTCCACCCGCGAGCCGATGATCTCAGCCACGTATTTCTCGCTGACTTCGTAGGTGTTCAGCCCGGACGGGGTGGGCAGGGTCACGGTGCCGTCCCCCGCCAGGCGGGGAGCCGCCCAGCCCCGCTCCCGCTTCAGCCGCTCGGCCGTCTCCACCGGAATGCGGAGCACGGTCGCCAGGTCGTGGGTGATATGGTCGCCACCGACGGGCAGGACCGCCAGGTGGAAGAGATGTCCCAGCTCGTACACCGCGACGCCGGTGGTGCCGCCGCCGATATCCAGCAGCAGGACGCCCTCCTCCCGCTCCTCCGGGGTCAGCACCGCCTCGCCGGCCGCCCGCACCGCCACCAGGTAGTCCGCCACCTCAAAGCCCGCCTGGCTGGCGGCCCGCAGGTGATTCTGCACGTGCAGCGCGTCGCCGGTCACCACCTGGACCTCGGCGGCGAGGGTGCGCCCACAGAGGCCCGTAGGATCCCGCAGCGGCACGCTGCCGTCCAGCTGGTAGCTGCGCGGAATCACGTGTACCCGCTCCCGGCCCGCGCTGGGCTCCACCGCCTCCGCGGCGGCATCGAGGACCCGGCGGACCAGTTCGGGCGTCACGCCCGCTGCCGGCCGGGGGACGGCCACGGCCGCTGCCCCGACCTCGGAGCGGAGGTGGGCGCCGGAGATGGAGATGACGGCCCGGTTCACCTGCGGCCGACCGGCCATCGCACAGGCGGCCTCTGCGGCCTTCCGCATCGCCCGCGCCGCCGCGCTCAGGTCGCTGATCAGCCCCCGGTAGACCCCGGCCGAAGGGACGAGCCCGACGCCGATCACCCGCGGCTCCCCGCCCTCCGGCGCCTCGGCCAGGGCGGCCGCCACGTGGGTGCTGCCGGCATCTAGACCCAGAACCAGGTTCTCCGCCACGGAGCCGGCCCCCTCCACTCAGGCATCATCCGTGCACTTCTTAACTTCATTCAACACCCGGTGGGGGAATCCTCCTCCTGATAATGGCTGGCGCTATAATTCTTGGGAGACGACGAGGAAGCGCGCAGCCAGCTGGGTGGCATACGCAGGCTGCGCGCTCAGTCCTGGAGGCCGTGGTGCTGGAGCGTCTCCTCGTCCCGGTGGAAGAACCCCCACCGCTGCAGGATCAACCGGCGGATGATGCCCAGGTTCTGGAACATCCGGATGCCCATGGCCACCACGCCGGCCAGGTAGAGGTTGTCGACGCCGATGCGGTCCCCCAGGTACACCAGTCCGGCGGCCAGCAGGGTGTTGGTAAAGAAGCCCGTGATGAAGATGGCGTTGTCATAGGTGCCTTCCAGGCTGGCCCGCAGCCCGCCGAAGGAGGTGTCCAGGGCGGCCAGCACGGCGATGGAGAGGTACCGTGCGTACGCGACCGGCAGCGTGAACGGCGAGAAGATGCCGATCAGGATTCCGGCGATGAAGCCCACGATGATGATCCACATCTCAGGGTGCGACCTCCTCCAGGGCCGGCTGGGCGTAGTTCAGCCGGAGCGACGCGGTGTAGGCGGGCACCCGCACCGAGGTCTCCTTCTTCACGGTGATCTGAATGCCCCAGTACTTCAGCGACTCGGCCACCCCGCCCTTCATCATGATCGCCCGCTCCAGCTCGTCCGGGTTGCCGATGGCGACGATGTTGAGCGGCGGCGCGGTGCGCACGCCGTTGATGGTGACGACCGGACCCATGCAGCGGATCTCGGTCCGGCTGGTCACCCGCTGCCCGTTGATCGCGATGGCCTCGGCGCCGGCCGCCCGCAGCTCGTTGATCACCCGGAGCACGTCCTCGTCGTGGATGATGAAGTTGTTGGCGTTCTCGCCCGGCGTCACCGGCAGCACCGAGTCGGCCATGACCACGGTCACGCCCGGACCGGTCAGGGGCAGGAGCCCGGCGTGGATCTGCGCCTGCTCCAGCCGCTCCGCCAGGGCCTGGTACTCGTTCTGGGTCTTCACCGAGATCAGCTGCTGCTGCCGCAGCGCCTCGACCTCCGCGGCCAGCTCGTCCCGCAGGGCCTCAGCGGCGGCCAGCTGGGCCACCAGCTCCTCCGTGCGCTGCACCGCGGCCAGGTCGGCCAGGGCCACCTGGCGCTGCACCTTGAACTGCATCGAAAGCATAAGTCCGAGGGCGACCCCGACCAGGGCCGTCGCCCAGGGAACCCTCCTCATCTGTGCGGACATGGCCTCACCCCCGCATTACTGGCAACCCTGAGCCAGCACCTTGCCGTAGACCCGCAGGTCGATCTGGCACCGGCCGCGGGCCGACGCCGGCACCCGGTCCAGCTGATCCAACAGGCCCCGGAGCTGGGTCTGGATGTGATCCTCCCGGGCCGCGGCATCGTCCGGCAGCACGCCGACCTCCACCGTGGTGCCGCCGGTGAGGTAGAGCCGCAGGTACCGGTCCGCGCGCACGTGCACTTCCGACAACTGCTCCAGCAGCGGCTCCCCCGTCCACCAGAGCAGGGTGAGCGCGTCCTTCAGGCCCAGGTCGTCCAGCACGTCCCCCCGCAGGGCGCGCTCCACCGTCACCCCGCTCACCACCGGCAGCCGTTCTCCTTCCTCCAGCAGCCGCTGGCCGAGGACGCGCCCCTCGGCGTCCAGCACGAGGTAGAAGCGGCCGTGGTACTGGAGCAGGGCCAGCGGCTCCCGCTCCGTCACCGTGATGACCAGCGCGTTGCCCCGCCAGGTCACGCCGGCCGACTCCACCCAGGGGTCGGCCAGGAGCCGCTGCCGAACGCGCTCGGCGGTCACCTCCCACTTCAGGTCGCCGGGCATGACGCCGGCGATCGCCATCACCTCGGCCTGGCTCAGCCGCTCATTTCCGCCGATCTGGACCCGCTCCAGCCGGAAGAGGGCCGAGCGGTAGGCGGCGAACAGGCAGATGCCCAGCAGCACCGCGAGGGCCAGCACAAAGCCCCACCGGCTGCGCGCCCGCGCCGAGCCCTTCCCCTTCATCGGCACCGCGCTCGTCGTCACCCCGTCACCGCCCCTTCTCGCAGCGCCGCAGATGCGCAGAGACAATGATACTCCAGCCCCGCCGGGCACCGACCTCTCCCGTGTCCGTCACGCCGTCATCCAGGGAGTACGACGTTCAGCGCGCCCGGCAGGATCTCAAATGTGACCGGCAGGTGGCCGACCACCTCGCCGTCCAGCTGGATGACCACCTTCTCCGGCGAGTCGGCCGTAAGCTTCCGCCCCCGCGCCATTCGCACCTTCGGGTGGCCGACGTGGCGGCCGCTGTAGATCAAGGACACCAGCCGGATCAGCTCCAGCCGGCCCAGGTCTTCGCCCCATGCGATCTCGAACAGGCCGTCGGCGATGTCGGCCTGCGGAAAGACCTGCATCCCGCCGCCGAAGTAGCGGCCGATGCCCACCTCCAGGAGCAGCACCCGGTTCAGCCGGCGCCGCTCGCCGTCGATCTCCACATCCACCGGCACGCCGGTGAAGTGGAACAGGGTGTCGAACACCCCCCGCACGTAGCTGAACTTCGGGAAGCGCTGCCCGTAGGTGTTGACCCGCGCGCAGACCTCCGCGTCGAAACCGAATCCGGCCGCGTTGAAGAAGTACCGGTAGCCGTGGGCCAGCCCCACGTCCATCCGGGCGACCCGGCCGCCAAAGGCCAGCCGGCAGCCCTCCGCCGCATCGGTCGGGACGCCCGCGGTGCGCACCCAGTCGTTGCCCCTGCCCGCGGGGATGACGGCCAGGGCGGCATTCGTGCCCACCAGGCCGTTGCCCACCTCGTTGAGCGTGCCATCGCCTCCGATGGAGACCACCCGGTCGTACCCCTCCTGAATGGCCAGTCGGGCCAGGTCGGTGCCGTGTCCGGGGCGTTCCGTGAACTTGACGCCGTACTCGCCCAGCCGGGCGGCCAGCGGCTCGATCTGTCTCCATCGCTCCAGGGCCTGTCCGCGCCCGGCGATGGGGTTGACGATGAAGCACACGCGGGGCATGGGGCGTCACCTCCGTGCTGCGCGGGTCGCAGTAAGTGTTCCCTCCGGTCGCTGCATTTTCCTGCAGACTCCGGCCCCCGGGCGCCCGGGGGCGGCGCGCGCCGCAGCCGCGACAAAGGGGGCGCGGGCCCTGCGAAGATCGCAGGGCCCGCGCCCCGGGCCGACCCGATCACCGATCCTCCCATCGGGCCGTGGGAAGCCTCCCGCCGCTGACCACCCGCACAGGCCCCTCCTTGCGCGGGCGGATGTCGAACTCGAAGATCTCCGTCGGCAGCCAGAGCGTGCAGCAGGCGTTGGGGATGTCGACGATGGAGCTGATGCGCCCCTCGATCGGCGCGGTTCCCAGGATCATGTACGCCTCCTCGGCAGTGTACCCGAAACTCTTCAGGTAGTTGATCGCCTCCAGGCATGCCATCCGGTAAGCGACGTGGGCGTCCAGGTAGTACTGCCGGCCCTCCTCGTCCACCGAATAGCCCTCGAACACGATGTAGCTGGAGAAGCGCGGCTCGGTCAGGCTCGGCTGGAAGATGGCGTGGTGCAGGTTGTACTTGTTCATGCCGTCCTTGATGAGGTCGACGCACATGGTGATGTAGCCCGGCATCTCGATGGCGCCGCAGAACGTGATCTCCCCGTCGCCCTGGCTGTAGTGCAGGTCGCCCACCGTGAGCTTGGCGCCCTTCACGTGCACGGGCAGCAGCGCCCGTGCGCCCCGGGTGAGGTTCTTGATGTCCCGGTTGCCGCCGTTCTCCCGGGGCGGGATGGTGCGGGCCGCCTCCCGGGCCACCCGCTCGTACTCCGGCGTCCCGGGGCGGAGCGCGCCCAGCACTGCGTTCCGGGGCTCGGGGGGCAGGGCGAGCGGCGGCACCCGTTCGGGGTTCTGGGCGATGAGCTTGCGTTCCCGCTCGTTCCACCGGGCCAGCAGGTCATGCGACGGGGCCGTGCCGAGGATGCCGGGGTGCGCCAGGTACGGGATGCGGACACCGGGCACGTGGCGGGATCGGGCCCAGACGCCGTCGAACTCCCAGATGGCCTTGTGGGCGTGGGGAAAGTGGTCGGTGAGGAACCCGCCGCCGTTGTGCCTGCAGAAGATGCCGGTGTAGCCCCAGCTCTGCTTCGGGTGGGGGCCGATGTCCAGGATGTCGACGACCAGCAGGTCGCCAGGTTCGGCGCCGGCCACCTCGATGGGGCCGGTCAGGTGGTGGTTGGGCGAGAGCTCCATGTCGCGGATGTCGGTGGCGGTGTCGTCGTTGCGCACCTGGCCGCCGGTCCAGTCCGGGCACTCCACGGTGAAGACCTCGCCCGGCCGGACGCTGGCGACGGCCGGGATGTCCGGGTGCCACCTGTTCTGAATGACCTCATAGTACTCCGAGATGGGCTTGGTCGGGTCGATCTCGATGAGCGGGCGTCCCATAACCTGGCCCTCCTTCGCTGATGGTCTTCCGCCGCCGGTGCGCGCCCGCCGGCGTCGGCATGGGATGGCCAACCCATGGGCCTGTCAACTCTTATGCGGCGGGGGACAGGCTTAGACCCGCGAAACCGGGACCGGCCGCCGCCGGTCCCGGTTTCCTACACCCGGCTGATCGTCGCCCCCAGCCGGGTCAGCTTTTGCTCCAGGTGCTGGTAGCCCCGGTCGATGTGGTAGATGTCCTCGATGGTGGTCTCGCCCTCCGCCCGGAGGCCGGCGAGAATCAGTGCCATCCCCTCCCGCAGCGCCGGGCAGACCACCGTCGCTCCCGAGAGGGACGGCACCCCCTGCACCACCGCGGTCCGTCCCTCGGTCTTGATGTTGGCGCCCATCCGGCGCAGCTCGTCGGCGACCTTGAACCGGTTCTCGAAAATGGTCTCCGTGATGATGCTGGTGCCGTCGGCGGTGGCCGCCAGGGCCATCATCTGCGGCTGCATGTCGGTGGGGAAACCCGGGTAGGGCAGGGTCTTGACGTCCGCCGCCTTCAGCCGCCGGGGCCCCACCGCCGTGACCGCGGTGCCGTACTCCCGGATGGTGGTGCCCATCTCCCGCAGCTTCGCGGTCACCGCGTCCACGTGCTCGGGGATCACCCCCTGCACGGTCACCTCCCCGCCGGTGATCGCCGCGGCCGCCAGGAAGGTGGCGGCCTCGATGCGGTCGGGAATCACGGTGTGTTCCACCGAACCCAGCTTGCTCACGCCGTCGATCCGGATCACGTCGAGCCCGGCCCCGCGCACCCGCGCGCCCATCTTGTTGAGGAACGCCTGCAGGTCCACGATCTCCGGCTCCCGTGCCGCGTTGCGGATCACCGTGGTGCCCTCCGCCAGCACGGCCGCCATCATCAGGTTCTCCGTGGCGCCGACGGAGGGGAAGTCCAGGTAGATCTCAGTCCCCCGGAGCCGCCGGGGAACGCTGGCCTCGATGTAGCCGAACCGCTCCTCGATGCGGGCGCCCAGGGCCTCCAGCCCGCGGAGATGAAAATCGATCGGCCTCGGGCCGATCGCACAGCCGCCGGGATAGGAGATGCGGATCTTGCCGACCCGGGCCAGGAGCGGTCCCATCAGGAAGATGGAGGAGCGCATCTCCCGGGTGAAGTCCGCCCCCACCTCCTGGCCGTTCAGGCCGTCCGCCCGAATGCGCAGGGTGCGTCCCGAGACGCCCTCGGGCCCCTCCTCCACCCGGGCCCCCAGCTTGTGCAGGATCTCGATCATCACCGCCACGTCGCGGATCATCGGCGCGTTGTGGATCACCGACTCGCCGGACGTCAGGAGCGCCGCCGCCAGGATCGGCAGGGCGGCGTTCTTCGCTCCGCTGACCGGCACCTCGCCCTGCAGGCGGCACCCCCCTGCGACCACGTAGCGCTCATTTGGCTTCACGATGCATGCGACCTCCCGCGGCCGGAGCCGCAGGCCGGCAGGCCGGTCCATCAGGGCGGGAACCAGGGATTGTGTCCCCAGATCTTCACCTCGGCCTCCAGCCGCACTCCGAACCGCCGTTCAACGGTACTGCGGACCCGGTCCATCAGTGTCAGCACATCCCTCGCCGTGGCCTGGCCCAGGTTGACGATGAAGTTGGCGTGCTTCTCGGAAACCTGGGCGTCGCCCACCCGCTCCCCTTTCAGCCCGGCCTGCTCGATGAGCCGGCCGGCGTAGTCCCCGGGCGGGTTCTTGAACACCGATCCCGCGTTGGGGTACTGCAGGGGCTGGGTGGCGCGGCGCCGGTTCAGATGCTGCCGCATCGCGCCCTCCAGCGCCGCCCTGTCGGCGGGACGCAGGGCCATCACCACCTCGGCCACGATGGCCGAGGTCCCCTGAAGGCGGGTACTGCGGTATGCGAAGCCGATCTCCCCGGGGCACAGCCGCTCCATGCGTCCATCGCCCCAGATCACGGTCGCCTCCGCAACCACCTGTGCCATGTCGCCGCCGTGCGCGCCGGCGTTCATCACCAGCCCGGCCCCGACGGTACCGGGGATGGCACAGGCGAACTCCAGGCCGCCCAGGCCTCGCCGGGAGGCCTGGTGGGCCAGCTTCGGCAGGCTGCAACCGCCCCCGACGCGGACCGTGCTGCCGTCGACGGCGATCCGGGCGAACTCGCCGGTGAGCCGGAGCACGAGCCCGCGGACCCCCTCGTCGGAGACCACCAGGTTGCTGCCGCTGCCGAGGATGTAGACAGGCAGGGCCTCCTCGCCTGCCAGGCGCAGCAGGCGGGAAAGCTCGTGGCGGTCGGCCACCTCCACCAGATAGTCGGCCGGCCCGCCTATGCGAACGGAGGTGTGGCGCTTCAGGGGTTCGGCCCGACGGATGCGGCCCGGGTCGCGGATTATGCTACGCAACCGTTCCGCCATGGGTGACACGGGGGACCCCTCCTTCACCGGCCCCGCCGCGCCTCCCGGGCCTCACGGCTCTGGCGCGCGATGCCGACGATGCGCCGGGCGATGGTCCGCGCCGCGTCCGGGTCGGCCACCTCGCCCAGGGCGGCCCGCATGCGGTCGGCCAGGGCCTCGTCGGTCAGCAGGCGGGTCAGGGCGGCGGCAAGGTCCGCGGGCGTCAGCCCCCCCTCCCGCAGCACGATCGCCGCGCCCCGCCGCTCCAGGGTCCGGGCGTTCCACTCCTGGTGGTTGTGGGTGACGTTGGGGCTGGGGATGAGCACGCTGGGCAGCCGCCGCACCTGGATTTCCGCCAGGGTCAGGGCACCCGCCCGGAAGAGCCCCGCGTCCGCGGCGGCATAGACCTCGGGCATGTTGTGCGCGTACGGCAGCAGGGTGACGTGCGGGGCCCTGTCCCCGTACTGCGCCTTCACCTGGCCGAAGTACCGCTCTCCCGTGATGTGCACCACCCGGAGTCCGGGCACGTCCAACTGCAGGACGGCCTCGGCGGCCACCCGGTTGAAGTCCCGTGCGCCGCCGCTGCCGCCCATGATCACCAGCACCCGGTCCCGCTCCGACAGGCCGAGGGCCTGCCGGCCGGCCTCCCGGGAAGCGGAGGCGATCTCCGGCCGGACGGGGTTGCCGGCGCGGATCAGGCGCACACCCGGCGGGAAATGCGCCCGGGCCTCTTCATACGGCACAAAGACCGCCGTGGCCCACCGGGCGGCCAGGCGGTTGGTGACGCCGGGGAAGGCGTTCTGCTCCTGGATGACCAGCGGCACCCGGGCGAGACGGGCGGCCGCCAGCACCGGGCCGGCGACGAACCCCCCGGTGCCGATGACGATGTCCGGCCGGAAGCGCCGGATGTGGCCCAGGGCCTCCAGCAGCCCCCGGGCGGCCCGCAGGCCGCCCCGCACCCGCTGGAGGAGGCCGAGGTTGACCACCCCGCCGCTGGAGATGACGGCGAAGGCGATGCCGGCCTGCGGCACGATGGCCGCCTCCCGCCCGGTGCGGGTGCCCACGTAGAGCAGCTCGGCCTCCGGGTCCTGCTCGGTCAGGGCGCGGGCGATGGACAGCGCCGGGTAGATGTGGCCGCCGGTGCCGCCACCGGTGATCAGGTATCGCATGGAAGGACCTCCTTCAGGTGCGTTGCCGCGTCGCGCGGAACCCCGCCGCCTAGTTCCGGCAGAAACGGGAGATCCCGAGCAGGATTCCCACGCCGGAGAGGGTGATGACCAGCGAGGTGCCGCCGTAGCTCAGGAACGGCAGCGGGATGCCCGTGGACGGGATGGATGCGGTGACCACGGCGATGTTCAGCGCCGCCTGAAGCGTGATCAGCGAGGTCACCCCCGCCGCCATCAGGCTGCTGAAACGGTCGGGCGCCTGGATGGCGATGCGGTAGCCCCTCCAGGCGAAGGCGAAGAAGAGCAGCAGCACCAGTGCGGCGCCGATGAAGCCCAGCTCCTCCCCCAGCACGGCGTAGATCATGTCGGTGTGCCGCTCGGGCAGGTAGAAGTACTTCTGCCGGCTCTCCCCGAGGCCCACGCCGAACAGCCCGCCCGAGCCGAAGGCCAGGAGCGCCTGGATGATCTGGTAGCCGGAGTCGGTGGGATCGGCCCAGGGGTTGAGGAAGGTGGTAATCCGGCTCCAGCGCTCCTCGTCGATGCGCGCCAGGACGAAGACCCCCGCCGCCCCGAGGACCCCCAGCCCCGCCAGGTGGGTGAGGCGGGCGCCGGCTGCGAACAGCATCAGGACGCCGGTGCCGGCCAGGGTGAGCGAGGTGCCCAGATCGGGCTGCAGCATGATCAGCCCGAAGAGCAGGCCCATCACCATCACCGGGGGCAGAAGGCCCCGGACGAAGTCGGTCACGTCCCGGGCGTAGCGGGCCAGGTAGGTGGAGAGCCACATGATGTAAGCGAATTTGGCCACCTCGGACGGCTGGAAGGCCAGCTGTCCGTAGCCCAGCCAGCGGCGGGCGCCAAGCCGGGAGATGCCAATGCCGGGGATGAGCACCAGCAAGAGCAGCACGACGGCCACGAGCAGCGCCGTGCGGCTGTGCTTCTGCCAGTACCACGGGTTCACCCCGGCGAAGAACGCCATGGCGCCGAGGCCGATCCCCACCCAGATCGCCTGGCGCACCAGGAAGTAGTACCGGTTGCCGAAGTCCGCCTCCGCGATGGCGGTACTCGACGTGTACACCATGACAATTCCGATGCCGAGTAAAAGCGCAACCACTGCCATGAGGGTGTAGTCCGGACTCCTGCGCTGTGCGTGCACGAGAGCCGACCCCCTCACTATGTGCCTGCGGCGGAGGGGCCTTGGGCCCGCCTACCGCCCCGCGAGCATACCCGGCAGGACGAGCCAGCCCAGGAGCGTGAACAGCAGCCCTGCGCCCCAGAAGAGGCGGAGCACCTGGCCCTCCGACCAGCCCAGCAGCTCGAAGTGGTGGTGCAGCGGCGCCATCTTGAAGATGCGCCGGCCCGTCAGCCGGAAGGAGAGCACCTGCAGAATGACGGAGATCACCTCGATCACGTAGACGGCGCCCACGATCACCAGCAGGAACTCGGTCTTGGTGAGCACCGCCAGCGCCGCAAGCGCGCCGCCGAGGGCGAAGGAACCGACGTCGCCCATGAAGATCCGGGCGGGATGCCTGTTGTAGTGCAGGAAGCCCAGGACCCCGCCCACCAGGGCCGTGCCCAGCACGGCCATGTCGGTCTGGCCCAGGGCCAGGGCGACGACCAGCCCGTAGAAGCTGAAGGTGATGACGCTGAGGCCGCCCAGCAGGCCGTCGAGCCCGTCGGCGAAGTTGACGGCGCTGGCGGTGCCCCAGACCATGATGAGCACGAGCAGGTAGTAGAGCGGCCTGCCCAGCTCGAGGGTGAGGTTCAGCACGGGAAGCGTCACGGCGGTGCCCAGCCCGAGCACCTCCACCGCCCCGTACCCCAGCACGGCCGCCAGGCCCACCTGGGCCAGCAGCTTGTCGCGGGCCCGGAGCCCCAGCGACCGCTTCAGCACGACCTTGATGTAATCGTCGGCGAAGCCCACCAGACCGTGGCCGACCGTGAGCACCAGGGCGATGATCAGCCGGGGGAGCGCATCGCCCGACCGGGGGGCGAAGATCAGCGTCGCCAGGATGGCGGGGATGATGAAGATGACGCCGCCCATGGTGGGCGTCCCCGCCTTGGCCTGGTGGCGGGCTGACATCTCCGCCCGGATCGTCTGCCCGGCCCGCAGCCGCCGCATCAGCGGGATGACCACCGGGCCCAGCGCGAGGGCCCCTGCGAGGGCCGTAAGGCCGGCGCCGGCCAGGCGGAGCAGCGTGGTCTGTTCCATACGATCGAGCCCTTTCCTCGTGTTCTGCAGCAAACGCTCCGGGGTCTACGGCTGAGGCCGGTCCAGGTGTGCTGCGAGCGCCTGAACGATCTCTTCCATTTTCATGCCGCGGGAGCCCTTCACCAGCACCGTATCCCCGGGGCGCAGCCGCTCCTTCAGCCAGGCGATCGCCCCGGCGTTGTCGGGCACGTGGTGCACCTCCCGGAGCCGGGTCCCCCCGCCGGCGACGGGCCCCTGCCCCTCCGGCGGCCCTTCCCCGCCCCGGAAGCCCGCCCCGGCCGAACCGCCGCCCGCGCCGGCCAGCGCCGCCCGGGCGCCCTCGGCGATGTGGCGGCCAAGCTGCCCCACGGCCACCAGTTCGTCGGTCAGCCGGGCGGCCACCATCCCCACCTGCCGGTGCCCTTCCACCTCCAGGGCGCCCAGCTCGTACATATCGCCCAGCACGGCGACGCAGCGGCCCTCCGGGCCGGCGAAGCCCCGCATGACCTCCAGTGCGGCGATGACGGAAGCCGGAGCGGCGTTGTACGTGTCGTCCAGGATGCGGACGCCGCCGGCCTCCACCAGCCGCAGCCGGTTCCCGGCGTTCCGGAACAGGGAGAGCCCCCGGGCCACCGCCTCCAGGTCCAGGCCCTGGGACAGCCCCACGGCTGCCGCGGCCAGGGCGTTGAGCAGGTTGTGGGGCCCCGGCGCGGGCAGGCGGACGTCCGCCTCACCCAGGTGGCAGACCAGCCGGAACCGCTGGGCCATGGGGCCGTCGGGCCGGGCGTTCTCTGCCGTCACCCATCCGACCACGCGGCCCCCCGGCGTGCCTGCCTCGCCGGCCGTTCCCGTCGCCACCGGCGCAGCCGCCGCATCGTCGGCCGCCTCCCGCGCCGTGAGTCCGTAGAACCACACCCGGGCGGGCGTGGCCGCCGCCATGGCCCGCACCCGGGGGTCGTCCGCGTTCAGCACCGCGACGCCGTCCGGCGGCAAGGCCCGCACCAGTTCGGACTTGGCCAGCGCGATGTTCTCCTGCGTGCCCAGGAGCTCCAGGTGGGTGATGCCCACGTTGGTGACCACCCCCACCTGCGGCCGCGCGATGGAGGCCAGATAGGCGATCTCGCCCGGGGCGCGCATGCCCATCTCCAGCACCGCCGCCTCGTGCTCGTCGGTGAGGCCGGCGAGCGACGCCGGCAGCCCCACCTCCGAATTCAGGTTTCCTTCGGTCCGGAAGACCCGGAACCGCTCAGCCAGGACCGCCGCGGTCATCTCCTTGGTGGTGGTCTTGCCCACCGATCCGGTGATGCCCACGACCCGCAGGTGCGGATGGCGGCTGCGCAGGGCCAGCCCCAGCCGCCCCAGCCCCAGCAGCGGGTCCGGACAGACGACGACGGCCGCATCCCCTGCCGGCACCGGCCGGGCCGCCAGGACGCACGCCGCTCCCCGGGCGGCCGCCTGCGCCGCGAAGTCGTGCCCGTCCGCCCGTTCGCCCGCCAGGGCCACGAAGCAGTCGCCGGGCCGGACCAGCCGGCTGTCCCAGGCGATGCCGCTCACCCCTGCGTTGGGATCGCCGGCGGCCAGGCGGCCGCCGGTGAGCGCCGCGATCTCGGCGGCGGTAAACAGCTGTGTCAACTCGATCCGCCCTTTCCGACGCGCGCCTCGATCAACGAGCGGGCCACCGCCCGGTCGTCGAAGGGAATGGTGCGGTCCTTGAAGATCTGGTACGTCTCGTGCCCCTTGCCGGCGATGACGATGACGTCATCCGGCTCGGCCATGGTCACCGCCCGGCGGATCGCCTCTTCCCGGTCGATGACCACCTCGTAGGTGTGGCCGGGCAGAAGGCCGTCCACCAGGCCGGACTCAATCTGTTGGACGATGCGGACCGGGTCCTCGCTCCTCGGGTTGTCGGAGGTGACGATGGTGTGGTGCGCCAGGCACCCGGCGATGCGCCCCATGACGGGTCGCTTGGTGGGGTCCCGGTCGCCCCCGCACCCGAAGACGACGATCAGCCGGCCCCGGGTGAAGCCCCTGGCGGTGTGCAGCACGTTCTCCAGGGAGTCCGGGGAGTGGGCGTAGTCCACGAAGACCCCGAAGGGCTGGCCGGCCCGGACCGGCTGCAGCCGGCCAGGCACCCCCTCCTCGGCCTCCAGCGCGTCGCGGATCACGTCGAGCGCGATGCCCTCGGCCACGCCGGCCGCAGCAGCGGCCAGGGCGTTGTATACGTTGAACCGGCCCACGAGCCTCAGGCTGACCGGCACCTCCCCCTGCGGCGTGCAGAGCCGGAGCCGGGTGCCGGCTGGGCTCAGCTCCACGTCCGCGGCCCGGACCATGGCATCGGGGCGGAACCCGTAGGTGTAGACGGGCACCTCGGTGACGGAGCGGTAGTACTCGCTGGCCGGGTCGTCGGCATTGAGCACGGCGGCCTTGCGGGGCTTGTAACCGGGGCGGCTCAGCAGGCGGAAGAGCTTCGCCTTGGCCTCCCGGTAGGCGCCGAAGGTGCCGTGATAGTCCAGGTGATCCTGGGTCAGGTTCGTGAATATCCCAAGGTCAAACTCTACATCATCTACACGGTTCATGTCGAGTCCCTGCGAGGAGGCTTCCATGACCGCATAGGTACAGCCGGCCTCCGCCATCTGGTGGAAAAGCCGCTGCAGGTCCGAGGCTTCGGGGGTCGTCAGCCCTGCCGGCCGCCGCTCCCCGGGCATCAGCGTGTGCACCGTACCGGTGAGCCCGACCACGTGGCCCTGCCGCTCCAGGACGGCCTTGACCAGGTGTGTGGTCGTCGTCTTGCCGTTGGTCCCTGTCACCCCGACCACCCGCATCCGGCGGGAAGGGTGGCGCCAAAACTCGGCGGCCAGCCGGCCCAGGGCGGCACGGGTCGAGTCGGTCCGGATGACGGCCACGTGGGCAGGCGCCGCGACGGGACGCTCCACCACCAGGGCCGCCGCCCCCCGCTGCACCGCCTCCGGAGCAAAGTCGTGGCCGTCGACGTTCCGCCCGGGCAGGGCGACAAACAGGGCGCCGGGCGTCACCTGCCGCGAATCGTAGACGACGTCGGTGATCTCTGCCGCCGGGTCCCCCTGAAGCAGTTGGCCCACAACCAGGCAATCCTTCACCCGCATCGCGCGATCCGCCTCACTTTACCGGAGGTTGCACTTCTGTTGCCATTATTTCCACATAATAGTGGTGGGATACCTCCTTAATTCGGCGCTTTCTTGCGAAATCAGCGACCATTTCTTTCTGGTAATTTCAGGAATACTTTGACAGGCGTCCCGGAGGGCACCCGCGTCCCGGCGGGCGGGTCCTGCCGGTACACGGCCCCCCTCCCCTCGGCCTGCATCAGGAGGCCCCGTTCGGCAAGGGTGCGGGCGGCCTCGTGCAGGGAAAGACCGGAGAGCGCCGGCACGGTTACCTGGCGGGATCCTGGCGGGGGCGGCGTCAGGTTGGCGACGATCTCGCCTCCCTTGTAGGCGGTGGCGCCAGGCAGGGGGAACTGGCTCACCACGTAGCTGCCGTCGCCGATGAAGGTGATGGCAAAGCCCGCCTCCCGGGCGGCCTTTTCCGCCTCCGGCACCGGCAGGTTGATCAGCGGGGGCACCAGGGCCGGCTCCGGTTCCTTCGGCGGCTCGGGCTCCCACGGCTCCCGCTTCCGCTCGAGCGGGGCCGACGACTTGGGCGCGTCCAGGTAGGCCAGGACGGAGCCCATCACCTCGCCGAAGATCGGCGCGGCGATCTGGCCGCCGTAATAGGCGCCCTGCGGCTCGTCGATGGAGATCAGCACCGCGACCTGGGGATCCGGGTAGGGGGCGAAGCCCACGAAAGAGGCGATGTACTTGCCCTGCGCGATCCGCCCGCCGATGACCTTGTTGGCGGTGCCGGTCTTGCCGCCCACCTGATAGCCGGCCACCCGGGCGTTCTTGCCGGTGCCGTTCTCCACCACCCCGACCATCAGCTCCTGCACGTACCGGGCCACCTCGGGGGCGACCACCTGCCGCACCACCCGGGGCTGAATCTCCTTCACCAGATTGCCTTCATGGTCGTAGATGGCCTTGCCCAGATGGGGCCACATCAGCTTGCCGTCGTTGGCGATCGCGGCGATGGCGGTGAGCATCTGGATCGGCGTGGCGGTGAGGGTCTGGCCGTATGCCTGCACCGCCAGGTCGATGGCGGTGGCGTCCTTCTTTGGCCGGTACTGGCCCGTGGCTTCACCGGGCAGGTCGATGCCGGTGGGCCGGTCCAGCCCGAACCGGGAGTGGTACTCGTAGAACCGGTCGGCCCCCAGCCACATGCCCAGGGTACCGAAGCCGACGTTGGAGGACTTGGCCATGATCTCGTCGATGCGCACGCTGCCCAGGCCCTTCCGGTCCCAGTTGCAGATGGTCCAGCCCTCTACCGTCATGCATCCGGTGTCGTTGAAGACCGTGTTCCGGTCGATGACGCCGCTGTCCAGCGCGGCCGCGGCGGTGATGGGCTTGAAGATGGAGCCGGGGTTCAGCGCGTCGGTGACGGTGAAGATGCGCCGCAGTTGCGGGTCGGAGTTGCCGCCCAGCTCGGGGTCGTAGCGGGGCCACTGGGCCAGGGCCAGGATTTCGCCCGTCTTCACGTCCATCACGATGATGGCCGCCCGCTGCGCGCGGGTCTCCAGCACGGCCCGCTCCACGTCCCGCTCGATGATGCGCTGCAGGTTCACGTCGAGGGTGGTGACCAGGTCGTGCCCCGGCGTGCCGTAGATCACGTGGCACTCGCCGTCCTCCATCGGCAGCCCCCGGGCGGTGTACTCGCACTGGATCTGGCCGTTCTGCCCCTTCAGGTACTCGTTGTAGGTGAGCTCCAGCCCCTCGATTCCCTGGTGATCCAGGTTCGCGATGCCCAGAACGTGCACCGCCAGCTCATCCTCGGGGTAGTACCGGCACTTCTCCGGGGCGAGGCCAATGCCGGTGATGTTCAGGGCCTTCACCTGCGCCGCCACCTCGGGGTCCACCTTGCGCTTCAGCCACTCGAAGAAGGTGTGCCGGCTCATCCGCCGCTCCAGCTCCTCCGGCGGCATGTTCAGGATCGGGGCGAGCGCCCGCGCCGCCGCGGCCTTGTCCCGGATGACGATCGGCTCGGCATAGACCGACTCGCAGACCCGGTTGGTGAGGAGCGGGTAGCCGTTGCGGTCGAGGATCTGCCCCCGGTCGGCCTGGATGGGCACCGGGCGCATGCGGTAGCGGAAGGCCTTGTCGGCGAAGAAGTCGCCGGCGGCGATCTGCAGGTAGATCATCCGGCCGGTCAGCGCTGTGAAGACCAGGGCGAAGATGCCGATCAGGGCCACCGTGCGCCGCCGCTGCAGCACGCCTGTGCTCATGGCTCCAGCTCCTCCCCGGGCCAGGGTTGGCCTCAGAGGAGTCTATGCGGCGGGTTGTCCGCGCAGAAGGAGAACCACGTACCTTGCCGCCAGGGGCTCGTCTTCCGCTATGCAAACGGGACCCGGAGAGGTGGCAGTGCTACGAGGGCGGTTGCGTCGCATTCCTGGACCGACCATCGAAATAGCCCTTCTGGGTTGACTCAAACGTCACGGCGCGTGTAAAATTGTATTTGATATTCTGTCCCTTCCGGCAACTGCGAATCTGCAAGGGAGGGTCTTGTCGTGAGGCGCTTACGTCGGGCCGTGGCGACTTGTAGTGTTGTACTATTACTGCTACCCTTGGGCTCTACGATTGCAGTAGCCCATCAAGTCACCCGGCTCGAGGCCCCATCCAGCCCGCCACCTGGATACCTATTTTCTACAGAGGCAGAAGAACAAGAACGGTACGAACTTCAGTGGAAAGAACTGTTCGAGCAAGGTCGGAACGGTCCAGTACAGGTAAGACGTCAGGGGGATGTCGCGATTCAGGCTGCCGAAGGTGACGTCCGAGTGACAGGCCTATACTTCTACCAGGGATCTGGCCTCATCGAGCAATCGTCGAAATCAGAGCATGCTTTGTCGGTCCTCAGGAGTTTTGTGCTGAAGATTCTCGGCTCATATTGGAAGACCGTAGGTGTTGTAAGTCAGTAACATCGCGTTCATATACAGTTTGATTCCGAGTGATCCTGACCCGGCAACGGCAAAGTCCTATGTAAGTTACTCGTACTATCTCCGAAACGGTGAGTACTACAAGAACGGCTCATGGTGGGTCGGAGTACGCACAGAACGTCGCAAGACCGAGGCTCTGGCCTGGATGGCTTTCTACGATGTAAATGGGGTGGCGCACGCGTTGTGGTACAACGGGGGTGTGGGAGAGTTCGTTCGGAATGACGATGCCTGCCACCTGTTTGACGATGCATGGATCTTGGGGTGGACCCGGCACGCCTACCAAGCACATAGAGTAGTGATGCAAGAAAGATATTGGGAATGTGTTCCCTATGAACCGTAGAAACCGGTTCATGAGCAGAATCAACATGCGACACTCACTTGTTGCGCTCGTCATCTCTGCCGGCATGTTCTTGATCGGTTGCAACACTCCCCAGGTGACTACACCCACCGAGGTTCAGCTGATTCCCTCCGATGTTCCGCCGAATCTGGAGCCAAGGCACCTGGATGAGGTGAACTTCTCCGTAGAACCCATATTGCGGGTCCTTCAGCATCCCGCAGTTCCCAACACCGGACTTGCTGCGGTTAAAGTCGTTATCACTTCCCACGCTTCAGAAACGCTGGAGAATGTACACGCAGCGGTGTGGCTGCCGCAAGAAGTGTTTAGGTATACCCCGCGGGCCCTCATGGGAACCAACCTCGACCCTGGAATGTGGGACGTTGACTTGACGCCGGAACAGCCGAAAATGGCTCTCCTGACGTATTTTGAATTTAATGATTTTTCCCGTCGGGATGAGATCATCGCAGCATTCAACGGCGACTCCACGGTGCGGGTGCTCTGGGATGGTGGCGACGTGCTGTTTACGTTCCCAGCGGACTTGTGGGAAGTAGAGGTCATCGAGGATGTCGGCCCCATAGATTTCCCTTAGTCCGGCCTATTCCAAGCATCTCTCGGTCTCAGGACAGTTGCCTCGGCCCGAGTGTCCCCAAATACTGCGGGATAAGGTCGGTCACGTGCTGCAAGATTATGGCACAGGGTGATTTTCCAACCGTGCAGAGCCCTGCAGGGATGCAGGGCTCTCTGTTTTGGTGCCACGGTGGCAAAGACCGTCGCGAAAAGGAGACCGTGGCCGGGGTCTCATGCGCACCCGGCCACGGTCTCCTGACCACACCACTGAAACGCCGCCCGCGCCTACACCCAATCCTGCACCGCCGAGATGCCGACCTCCTCGCCCTCCCGCAGGGACGACAGCACCGTCAGCACCGCCCGGGCGGTGTCCAGCGAGGTCAGCGTCGGCACGCCGTGCTCCACCGCCGTCCGCCGGATGATGAATCCGTCCCGGTGCGCGTCCCGCCCGCGGGTGAGGGTGTTGATCACCAGGTCGATCTTCCCCGCCCGGATCAGGTCGGGGATGGCGGGCGCGCCCTCCGAGACCTTGTTCACCCGCTCCGCCGGGATCGCGCAGGCCTGAAGCGCCCGGGCGGTCCCGGTGGTGGCGACGATGCGGTAGCCCAGGTCGCTGAACTGGCGGGCGAGGCCCATCGCCTCGGCCTTGTCCCGGTCCGCCACGGTGAAGAGCACCGTCCCCCGGTGGGGCACCCGGACGCCCGAGGCCAGGAGCGCCTTGTACAGCGCCCGGGGCAGGTCGGCGTCGACCCCGAGCACCTCGCCGGTGGACTTCATCTCCGGCGAGAGCGCCGTATCCACCTGGGTCAGCTTCTGCCACGAGAAGACCGGCGCCTTCACCGCCACCCGCTCCGCCGGTTCCGGCCAGAGCCAGCCCGCGCCCGCCGGCGTCCGGAACACCAGCGCCGCGCCCGACCGGTCCGGGTCGTAGCCCAGCTCCGCCAGGGTGTGGCCGGCGATCACCTGCGTGGCCACCTTGGCCAGCTCCAGCCCGGTCACCTTGGTGAGGAAGGGCACGGTGCGGCTGGAGCGGGGGTTGACCTCGATGACGTAGATCTCGCCGCCGTGGATTACGTACTGGATGTTGACCAGCCCCTTGACCTGCAGGGCCAGGGCCAGCCGGGTGGAGTAGGCGACGATGGTCTCCCGCTGCCGGTGGGTGAGGGTGACGGTGGGGTAGACGGCGATGGAGTCGCCGGAGTGGACGCCGGCCCGCTCCAGGTGCTCCATGATGCCGGCGATGATCACCTGCTCGCCGTCGGAAACGCAGTCCACCTCCACCTCCTTGCCCAGGAAGTAGCGGTCCACCAGCACCGGCCGGTCGGAGGAGACCGCGATCGCCTCCCGCATATACGCCCGGAGCTCCGCCTCGTCGTGGACGATCTCCATCGCCCGACCGCCCAGCACGAACGAGGGGCGCACCAGCACCGGGTATCCGATGCGGCGGGCCACCGCCACCGCCTCCTCCACGGAGGTCGCGGTGCCGCCCGGCGGCCGCGGGATGGACAGGTCGCTGAGCAACTGGTCGAACCGCCGCCGGTCCTCGGCCCGGTCCATCTGGTCGATGTCGGTGCCCAGCACCCGGACGCCAGCCCGGCTGAGCGGCACCGCCAGGTTGATGGCCGTCTGCCCGCCAAACTGGCAGATGACCCCCTCGATGTCGCCCTCCTGCTCCACCACGTTCAGCACGTCCTCCAGGGTGAGCGGCTCGAAGTAGAGCCGGTCGGAGGTGTCGAAGTCGGTGGAGACGGTCTCGGGGTTGTTGTTGATGACGATGGACTGGATCCCCTCGGCCTTCAGCTCCCAGGCCGCGTGCACCGCCGAGTAGTCGAACTCGATGCCCTGGCCGATGCGGATCGGCCCGGAGCCCAGCACCACCGCCTTGCGGCCGGGCGGGGAGACCGCCTCGTTCTCCTCATCGTAGCAGCTGTAGTAGTACGGCGTGGCCGCCGGGAACTCCCCGGCGCAGGAGTCCACCATCTTGAACACCGGCCGCACGCCCATCTCCAGGCGCAGCCGGCGCACCGCCAGCGGGTCCATCCCGACGATGCGGCCGATGGCCGCGTCGGAAAAGCCCAGCTGTTTCGCCCGGCGCATCCGCTCGGCGGTCAGCGGCCCATCGGCCAGCTCCCGCTCCATGGCCACGATCGCCGCGATCCCGTCCAGGAAGAACGGGTCGATGGCCGAGAGGGCGTGGATCTCCGGGACGGTCACCCCGCGGCGGAGCGCCTCCGCCACCGCCCAGAGCCGCTCGTCGTTGGGGGTGCGGAGCCTCTCCCGCAGCGCCTGGTCGTCCAGCGCCTGCACCGCCGGATGGAAGAGCCCGTCCCGGCCGGTCTCCAGCGACCGCACCGCCTTCAGCAGCGCCCCGGGGAAGGTGCGGTCGATGGCCATCACCTCGCCGGTGGCCTTCATCTGCGTGCCCAGGGTGCGGTCCGCGGTGGTGAACTTGTCGAAGGGGAACCGGGGGATCTTGATCACGCAGTAGTCCAGGGCTGGCTCGAAGGCGGCGTAGGTGGTGCCCGTCACCGGGTTGCGGATCTCGTCCAGCCGGAGGCCGACCGCGATCTTGGCCGCCACCTTCGCGATGGGGTAGCCGGTGGCCTTGGAGGCCAGCGCGGAGGAGCGGCTGACCCGGGGATTCACCTCGATCACCATGTACTCCCGGGCGTGGGGGTTCAGGGCGAACTGGACGTTGCACCCGCCCTCGATGCCCAGGGCGTCGATGATCTTCAGCGCCGCCGAGCGGAGTATCTGGTGCTCCCGGTCGGTGAGCGTCTGCGACGGGGCGACCACGATGGAGTCGCCGGTGTGCACGCCGACGGGGTCGATGTTCTCCATGCTGCAGATGGTGATGGCGTTGCCGGCGCCGTCGCGCATCACCTCGTACTCGATCTCCTTCCACCCCAGCAGCGAGCGCTCCACCAAACACTGGGTGACCGGGGAGAGCTTCAGCCCCCTGGTGACGATGTCCCGCATCTCCTCCCGGTCATGGGCGATGCCGCCGCCGGTGCCGCCCAGGGTGTAGGCCGGCCGCACGATCAGCGGGTAGCCCACCTCCTCGCCGAAGGCCAGCGCCTCCTCGGGGGTGGTGACGATGGCGGATTCGGGAACGGGCTCGCCGATCTCCTTCATCAGGGCCCGGAACTCGGCCCGGTCCTCGGCCCGCCGGATGGCCGTCAGCGGGGTCCCCAGGAGCCGCACCCCGTACCGGGCGAGGACCCCGGCCTCCTCCAGCTGCATGGCCATGTTGAGGCCCACCTGCCCGCCGAGGGTGGGCAGCAGCCCCTGGGGCCGCTCCCGGGCGATCACCCGCTCCACGAACTCGGGGGTGATGGGCTCGATGTACACCCGGTCCGCCACATGCCGGTCGGTCATGATGGTGGCCGGGTTGGAGTTGATCAGGACGACCCGGAGCCCCTCCTCCCGCAGGGCCTGGCAGGCCTGGGTGCCGGCGTAGTCGAACTCCGCCGCCTGGCCGATGACGATGGGCCCCGATCCGATCACGAGAACCTTTTCCACGTCCTGGCGTCTGGGCATGCTGCTTCCTCCTTGGGATGGGGCCTCGCCGAACCCCTTCATCTCCTCACGCCGTCCGGGTCGAGACCGCGCTCCGGTCCACCAGGGCCAGGAAGCGGTCGAACAGGTAGCGGTTCTCCCGGGGACCGGGGCAGGCCTCCGGGTGGTACTGCACGGTGAAGAGCGGAAGGCGCCGGTGGGCGAGCCCCTCCACGGTGCCGTCGTGGAGCGAGACGTGGGTCACCTCCACCTCGGGCGGCAGGCTCTCCGCCGCCACCGCGTAGCCGTGGTTCTGGCTGGTGATGTGGATCCGGCCCGTGGCCAGCTCCTTCACAGGGTGGTTGGCCCCTCGGTGGCCGTAGGGGAGCTTGTAGGTGGTGGCCCCCAGGGCCAGGGCGGCGATCTGGTGGCCGAGGCAGATGCCGAAGATCGGCAGGTCGCCTTGCGACAGCAGGCCGCGCACCATCTCCACCGCCTCGGGCACGTCGGTGGGAGCGCCCGGACCGTTGGTGAGCACCACGCCCTCCGGCCGCAGGGACAGGACCTCCTCCGCGGACGCCGTGGCGGGCACCACCGTCACGTCGCAGCCGCGCGCCGTCAGTTCCCGCAGGATGTTCTCCTTGGCGCCGAAGTCCACGGCGACCACCCGCGGGCCTGGCCCGGGGATGCGGTAGGGCGCCGCGGTCGCGACGGAGCGCACCGCGCCCTCCAGCCGGAACGCCCGGGCCGTCTCCACCCAGGCCGCCACCTGGGCCGGACCGGGCTCCGCGCCTTCGGGGAGCGTGGCGATGACCCCGCGCATGGTCCCGTGGCTGCGCAGGTGGCGCGTGAGCGCCCGGGTGTCGAGACCGGCCAGGATCGGCACCCCGCAGCCCGCCAGATAGTCAGAAAGGCTCCCGACGGCCTGCCAGTGGCTCGGCCGGTCGCAGAGCTCTTTCACAACAAGACCCCTGATCCACGGCTGCCGGGACTCGCCGTCCGCGGCGGTGACGCCGTAGTTGCCGATCAGGGGGTAGGTCATCACGACGATCTGGCCGTAATAAGACGGGTCGGTCACGACCTCCTGGTAGCCGGTCATGCCCGTGTTGAACACCACCTCGCCGGCCTGCACGGCCGGCGCGCCGAAGCCCGCGCCCGCGAAGAGCGTCCCGTCCTCCAACACCAGATAGCCTTTCATTATAACAGCACCCTCCTCACAGATGCGGGCGTCGCGGCACCCGCTTAATCCGCGGTCGGGGACCTTTGTCCGTCGGCATTATACCCCCCTGTGACCGGCGAATCAAGCGCGGGCCGCCGTTGCATAATTATAGACCGGTACCGCATGAATATGCAATAGGGGATCGCGCCGCAAGAGCAAACCGCCTGAGCCGCTACCCGGCTCAGGCGGTTCGTCTTCCCATTCTTTCGGTTACCGCAGGCCCGCGGCCAGCGCGCCCACCCGCTCGGTAAAGCGGTCGCGCAACGCCTGCCAGAGCGTCGGCGCCTCCTCGGTCGCCACGGGTTCTGCGGCCGCAGGCTGGGCAGGGGTGCGCACCGCCACCGCCTCGGCACGCCCCTCCAGCGTCCCGTCGACCCCGGCGGGCGGCCGCATGCCGTGGGCCAGCGCCCATCGCTGGACCTCCTCCACCGACGCGGCGTTGGCGATCATCGCCTCCAGCGCGCGGTTCTGCTCCTGCAGGTGGGCGATCTGCCGCTGCGCCTGCGCCGTGGCGGCCTCCACCGCGCGGATCTCCATCCGGGTCTGCACCACCGCGAAGGCGAGGAAGATCAGCAGGGCCCAGGCCCCGGCCAGGCCGAGCACCGCGGGGATGCTGACCCGGGGGCGCGCCGGACGCGGCACCGGCCGGGGCGCCGGCGCGACTTGGGGAGCGGGCTGGACCTTCGGGACCCGGTTCCATTGCGGTGCAGCCGACATCTCACTTCGCCTCCTCGCCTGCCTGAAGCTTGACAACGGCCCGGAGCGTCGCACTCCGCGACCGGGGATTGGCCTTCACTTCCGCCCCCGACGCCCGCACCGGCTTGCGGGTGACGGGCTCGGCCAGGGGCGCCTTGCCGCAGACGCAGACCGGCAGGTCCGGCGGGCAGGTGCAGGGCTTCGCCCACCGGGCGAAGGTCTGCTTGACGATGCGGTCCTCCAGCGAGTGGAAGGTGATCACCGCCAGCCGGCCGCCGGGCCGGAGCACCCGCAGGGCGCCTTCCAGCCCCCGCTCCAGCGCTCCCAGCTCGTCGTTGACGGCGATGCGGATCGCCTGGAAGGTGCGGCGGGCGGGGTGCCCCCCTTCCCGCCGGGCGGACGCGGGGATGGCCGCCTTGATGATCTCCACCAGCTGGCCGGTGGTCTCGATGGGGCGCTGGCGGCGGGCCCGTACGATGAACTGCGCGATGCGGCTCGCCCAGCGCTCCTCGCCGTACTCCCGGATCACCCGGGCGATCTCCTCCTCCTCCCACTCGTTGACCAGCACCGCCGCGGTCAGGGGGCGGGTGCGGTCCATGCGCATGTCCAGGGGGGCGTCGTGGTGGTAGCTGAAGCCCCGCTCCCCCTCATCGAACTGGTGGGAGGAGACGCCGATGTCCATGAGCACGCCGTCCGCGGCGCCGAGGCCGAGCCGGTCCGCCACGTCGGCGACGTGTTCGAAGTTGGTCCGGACGAGCGTCACCCGGTCGCCGAAGGGCGCCAGCCGGTCGCCGGCTGCCCGGAGGGCGTTCTCGTCCTGGTCGAGCCCGATCAGGCGGCCGTCGGGAGACGACCGGCGGAGGATCTCCGCCGCGTGGCCGCCGCCTCCGACCGTGCAGTCGATGTAGGTGCCGCCCGGCCGCACGGCCAGCGCTTCCATGGTCTCCTGCAGGAGCACGGGGATGTGGTGAAAGGCCACGGGAACAACCTCCGGTCAAAAGCCCAGCTTCTCCGCGATCTCGGTGTAGAGCTCGCCGGCCTCCTCACTGTACTCTGCCCAGCGCTCCGCCGCCCAAATCTCGACCCGGTTCTCCACGCCGACGATGACGCAGTCCTTCTGGATGCCGGCGTACTCCCGCAGGTTGGCGGGCAGCAGGATGCGGCCCTGCGGATCCAGCTCGCACTCGGTGGCGCCGGAGAAGAACAGGCGGTTGAAGGCGCGGGCGGCGCTGGAGCTCATCCCGAGGCCCCGCAGCTTCTGGCTGACGGCCTCGAACTCGGCCAGCGGAAAGACGAACAGGCAACGGTCCAGCCCCTTGGTGGCAATAAAGCGCTCACCCAGCCCCTCGCGCAGCTTGGCCGGGATGATGAGCCGCCCCTTTGCGTCGATCGCGTGCTGGAACTCGCCCATGAACATGGCTGTCGTCCCCCGCCGCCGGGCGCCCTGCAGCGGCGCCGGCCGCATGGTGAAGGGGTGCGGGCGGGCACCGCCCGTTCAATGGGACAGCGCCCCACTTTCCACCACTCTTCACCACTATAGTACCATGGAGCGGGCAAAAGGCAAGGGTTTCCTGCAAAGAAGCCCGCCTCCCATTTCGGGAGGCGGGCAACCGCACGGAAGCTTTCAGGCCCGTCCGGGGCAAGCAGGCGGAGGGCACGGGACAGCGGGGCGGGAGAAAATCTCAGGAGCGCATCATCATCAGGTTGCCGGACTCGTAGCGGCGCAGGCCCCGGCGGAACGTCCAGATCCCGAGCCCCATGAATGCGGCAGCCGCGCAGGCCAGCCACAGCATCCCCGTCCAGGAGAAGGACCGCACCAGTTCCACCGGCACGGTGGAGATGAACGCCGCGGGCAGCACGGTGTACAGCAGCACCCGGACGCCGCCGTCGAAGATGGTCGCCGGGTAGGTGGCGAAGTGGAGCAGGGCGTTGTGCACCTGGTCAGTCACGGCTTCGGCGCTGCCCAGGAAGAAGGTCAGCGAACCCAACAGGATGAGGAAGCCCAGGAGCACCAGCGCCGCCAGCACCGTTGCGGCGGCGAAAACCGCAACCTGCCCCCAGGTGGGACGCACCACCGCCAGCAGCACCACCGGCCCGAAGAGCAGGTCGCCCAGGTGGATCATCCGGATCTGGCTCACCAGCACGTGCAGCAGCACGTCCTTGGGCAGAGCCAGGAAGTAGTCCAGCTGCCCCTGCACGATCAGCTGCGGCAGCCGCCGCACGTTGCCCATCAGCCCCACCGCCAGGCCGTAGCTGGTGGACGCCGCGGCCCAGAGCACCACCACATCCTCCAGGGTCCAGCCCCGGAGCACCGGGAAGCGGGTGAAGTAGAGCGTCCAGAAGAAGACCCAGAGGGCGTTGTTGATGAACATGCCGAGCACCTGCGAGACAAGGGAGGCGCGGTACTCCAGCGCCGACGCCAGGTTGGCCTTCATATAAGCGCCGACGAACGCCGCCTGCCTGAGGAGGACGTCGAAGAGCCCCGTGGGCCTAGCCGCCATTCAGGTCCACCCTCCTTACCCCGAGCCGGTAAATGCCGACGCAGATGACCCCGAAGACCACCAGCCACAGCGCCTGCTGGCGGAGCAGGGCCGCCGCCCCGTCCCACGAGAAGTGCACGAACAGCTCCGCCGGCCCGCCGATCATGTGCCGGAAGGGCAGCCACCGGACCAGCCGCCGTACGGCTTCCGGGTAGAGCCCGACGGGGATCAGCATGCCGCCCAGGATCCACTTCAGCCGGTCGAGGAGCAGGTAGATCCCCAGCACGTCCTCCGCCCAGAAGGCCAGCAGGCCCGCGGTCGCGACGTAGAAGAAGTTCAGGGCGTGGGTCGTCAGGTAGAGGAGCAGCAGCAGCGGGGCAGTCCCCCAGCGGAACGGGATCGGCCCCACCGTCAGGTAGGCCGTCGCGCCGCCGACCAGCAGCATGACCGCCAGCTTCACCAGGGCTTCCCCCAGGAAGGAGGCGTAGTGGAATCCCAGGTAGGAGTACGGTCTGGAGAGCCGCAGGGCCAGGTCGCCGTCCTTCACCTCCTGCTCCAGCACGGCGTGAACCCGGGGCAGCGAGAGGATGATCGCCTCGGTGGCCACCAGGTACCAGATCATCTCCGGGAGGGTGTAGCCGTCGATCACCGGCCCCTCGGCGGCGAAGGTGGTCCGCCAGAGCTGGACGAAGACGTACAGCACCACCACCAGGAAGAGGGTGGCCAGCAGCTGGTTCCACAGGTACGCCCAGCCGGACCGCACGGCGATCCGCCCGACCTCGGCGTACTTCATGACACGGCGGCCCACACGCCTCAGGGAACCGCCCGGCTTCGTGGAGCGACCGCTCATCCGGCCACCCCCTTCCCCTGGTAAATCGCCGCGATCACCTGCTCCATGGGCGGCATGGTGATGGCGATGTCCTGGACCGGGTAAGTCCGGAGCAACTGGCTCACCGTCGCCTCGATGGGGGAGACCCGGGTATCCACCGCGAGCTTCAGCCCGTAGGCGGAGGCCTTCAGCACCCGCACGCCCGGCAGGCTCAGCTCGTCCGCGACGGGCGCGGCCAGCTTCAGGTCGATCTGCCGCTCCGGCATGTAGTCCCGCTTCAGGGCGCCCACCGATCCGTCCAGGATGACCTGGCCCCGGTTGATGATCACCACCCGCTTGCAGAGGTGCTCGATATCGCCAGCGTCGTGGGAGGTGAGGAAAACGGTCACCCGCTCCTCCCGGTTGGCCCGGCGGATCAGGTCCCGGATCGCCCCCTTGGCCACCGGGTCCAGCCCGATCGTGGGCTCGTCGAGGAAGAGGATCTCCGGCCGGTGCAGGAGGCTGGCCGCGATCTCACAGCGCATCCGCTGCCCCAGGCTCAACTTCCGGGCGGGCGTGTGCATGATCTCCCCGAGCTCGAACAGCTCCACCAGCTCCGCCCGCCGCCGCAGGTACGCCAGCCAGTCCAGCTCATAGATGCGGGCCAGCAGGTTGAACGTGTCCACGGGCGGCAGGTGCAGCCAAAGCTGCGATCTCTGTCCGAACACCGAGCCGATCCGGAACGCGAGGCGCTGCCGGTCACGCCAGGGGACGAGGCCGAGCACCTCGGCCTGCCCGGCCGTGGGGTGGAGGATGCCGGTGAGCATCTTGATCGTGGTGGACTTCCCGGCGCCGTTGGGGCCGATGAAGGCCAGCATCTCGCCCCGGTCCACCGTGAGGTCGATGCCCCTCACGGCCTCCACCTCCACCGTCTGCGGCCGCAGCGCGGCCCGGAGGCGGGCCCAGGAGGACTCCGGCTTGCGGTGTACCCGGAAGACCTTGCGCAGACCCCGTACAGTGATGATCGTCATGCCTGAACCCTCCTCCTGTCCCTATGCGGATGTTGCTTTGCTAGACGTTGAGCCGGCGGCGGAGGTTCCAGAGTTGTATATACCGTTCGCGCATATGGGGCTATAGCGCCTGCGGGACAGGCATTTCCGGGTATTCAAAAAAGGGGGCGTTCGCCCCCCCTCCGGCGGCAGGACTGGCGACCAGGCGTGCTGAATACAGCCATGGGTGTCCGTACCGAAGGATCGAAGGGAGGATCTCACTCATGACTGGCCAGGAGTTCTTCCGAGATACCCAGGAGACGATTCGTGCTGCCGTCGCGAAACTGGGCCACTCGGAAGGCGTCTACAAGATCCTGCGTAACCCTCGTCGTACGCTTGAGGTTCACATTGCGGTGACGATGCCCGACGGATCCGTTGAGACCTTCCTGGGTTACCGGTCGCAGCACGCCGCCGTCTTCGGCCCCTACAAGGGCGGCGTCCGGTTCCACCCCAACGTCACCAAGGAAGAGGTCGAGGCGCTGGCGATGCTCATGACCCTGAAGAACGCCGTGCTCGGCCTGCCTTACGGGGGCGCCAAGGGAGGCGTCATCTGCGATCCCAACGCCCTGCCGCCCACCGCGGTGGAGCAGATCGCCCGGGGCTACGTGCGCGGGCTGCGTGACATGATCGGTCCCGATACGGACATCCCCGCGCCGGACGTCAACACCAACTCCCGGGTCATGGGCTGGATGCTCGACGAGTACCTGAAGTGCACCAACGCCATCGACTTCTCGGTCTTCACCGGCAAGAGCCTCAACCTGGGCGGCATTGAGGGCCGCACCGGGGCCACCGGCCTCGGCATCGCCTACGTGACCCGCGAGGCCTGCAAGGTCCGGGGGGTGGACCTGAAGGGCGCCAGGGTCGCCGTGCAGGGCTTTGGCAACGTGGGCCGCGGCGCGGCGCAGGCCCTCACCGCGCTGGGGGCCAGGATCGTCGGCGTCACCGACATCACCGGCGGCGTCTACAAGGAGGACGGCCTCGACGTGGCCGCGCTGACGGAGTACGCCAGGGACCGCGGCGGCGTCGCCGGCTTCCCCGGCGCCGAGCCCCTCACCAACGAGCAGCTCTTCGCCCTGCCGGTGGATGTGCTGATCCCGGCGGCCTTGGAGGGACAGATCACGGGCAAGGTCGCCGAGACCATCCAGGCGCCGATCGTGGTGGAGGGCGCCAACGGCCCGACCACCCCCGAGGGCGCCCAGGTGCTGGCGGACCGGGGCATCATGCAGGTCCCGGACATCCTGGCCAACGGCGGCGGCGTGACCGTCTCTTATTTCGAGTGGGTGCAGGGCCAGCAGGGCGGCCTCCGCTGGTCCGAACGCACCGTGCACCGCCGCCTCGACCGGTACATGACCAGCGCCTTCGCCGCCGTGCTGGCGTACAGCGAGCGCTACAACGTCTCCATGCGTGAGGCGGCCTACCTGTTCGCCGTGGACCGGCTCGCCACCGGCATGATCGAGCGCGGCTGGGTCCCGAGGTAGCCCGACCGGCCGCGCGGCGCTGATCAGTTCGCAGGGCATGACGCGCCAGGCCGGAACCCCCGACGGTTCCGGCCTGGCGCCTATAAGGCCGGGGCGGCGCAAGTCCCCGGCCGGATGGGAGGCTGCTTGCATGAACAAGGGTTACGTCCTCGCCCTGGACCAGGGAACCACCTCTTCCCGGGCCATCCTCTTCAACCGGGACGGCCGGCTCGTGGGGCAGGTGAACCATGAGTTCCGGCAGATCTACCCGCAGCCCGGCTGGGTCGAGCACGACCCCCGGGAGATCTGGTCCACCCAGCTGCGCGCCGTCCAGGACGTGCTGGCCCGCACCGGCGTCCGGCTGAGCGAGGTGGCCGCGATCGGCATCACCAACCAGCGGGAGACGACGGTGGTGTGGGACGCCGAAACCGGCGAGCCCGTGTACAACGCGATCGTCTGGCAGTGCCGCCGCACCGCCCCCATCTGCGCCGAGCTGGCGGCGCGGGGCTGGGCGCCGCGCATCCGGGAGAAGACCGGCCTGGTCATCGACGCCTACTTCTCGGGAACCAAAGTGAAGTGGATTCTGGACAACGTCCCCGGCGTGCGGGAGAAGGCGGAGCAGGGGCGGCTGCGCTTCGGCACCATCGACGCCTGGCTCATCTGGAACCTGACCGGCGGGCGGGTGCACGCCACCGACTACTCCAACGCCTCCCGCACCATGCTGTTCAATATCCACCAGCTCGCGTGGGACGAGGAGATCCTGCACGAACTCGGCATCCCGGCGTCGCTGCTACCCCGGGCCCTCCCCTCCAGCCACGTCTACGGGGAGACCGATCCCGCGGTGCTCGGCGCGGCCATCCCCATCGCCGGCGTGGCGGGGGACCAGCAGGCGGCGCTCTTCGGGCAGGCCTGCTTCCAGCCGGGCGATGCCAAGAACACCTACGGGACCGGCTGCTTCATGCTGATGAACACCGGCGACCGGGCAGTGCCGTCGGAGAGCGGTCTGCTCACCACCATCGCCTGGGGCATCGGCGACCGGGTGGAGTATGCGCTGGAGGGCTCGATCTTCATCGGCGGCGCGGCGGTGCAGTGGCTGCGGGACGAGCTCCGCTTCTTCGACCGCGCGGCCGATTCCGAGGCCCTGGCCCTCTCCGTCCCCGACTCGGGCGGGGTGTACGTGGTGCCGGCCTTCGTGGGCCTCGGAGCTCCGTACTGGGACATGTACGCCCGCGGCATCGTCGTGGGCCTCACCCGGGGCACGGGCCGGGCCCACATCACCCGGGCCACGCTGGAGTCCATTGCGTACCAGACCCGCGACGTGCTGGGGGCGATGGAGAAGGACTCGGGCATCCGGCTGAACCGGCTGAAGGTGGACGGCGGTGCCGTCGCCAACAACTTCCTCATGCAGTTCCAGTCCGACATCCTCGGCGTACCGGTCGAGCGGCCGAAGATCGCGGAAACCACGGCCCTGGGTGCGGCCTACCTGGCCGGCCTGGCGACCGGCTTCTGGCGCAGCCAGGCGGAACTGGCCGACAAGTGGGCCCTGGACCGGGGCTTCACCCCGGCCCTGCCGGCCGAGGAGAGAGAACGGCTCTACGCCGGCTGGCGACGGGCGGTGGAGCGCGCCCGGGGCTGGGCCGCCGAGTAGACACAGGCGCACGGAGAAGGCCGGGGGCCGAAGCCCCCGGCCTCAGGTTGAAGACAAAATCCGGGTAACCCCTCGCGGGTGCCCGGATTTTGTTGTACAATGGCAACATAAGCAGTATCTGGCGGTGGTGAATGCGGTGCTTCGGGAACATGGACATGCTCAGCGCAAGTATGAGCTCGTGCTGATCGAAGACTTGGTGCCCCAAGATCATTTGCTCCGGAAGATCCAAGCGATACTTGATACTGACTTCATCCGGGAACGCACGGCCAGGTTCTACAGCGACCGGGGGCGACCGGCCATCGATCCAGTAGTGCTGGTGAAGATGGAGCTCATCGCATACCTCTTCGGCATCCGATCGGATCGGCGTTTGGTCGAGGAGATCCGGGTCAACGTCGCCTACCGCTGGTTCTTGGGGTTGGGGCTTACCGATCCGGTCCCGCACTTCACCACGCCAGGTAAGAACTACAGCCGTCGGTGGAAGGACTCCGGCCTGTTTGAGGAACTGTTCGACCATGTCGTCAAGCAGGCCATTGATGCCGGATACATCGATGGTCGCATGATCTTCACCGATTCCAGCCACCTGAAGGCAAACGCCAACAAGCGTCGGATTGCCAAAGAAGGTACGAAAGGCGTTACCCTGGAGGACATCGCCAGAGCCCGGGAACGGCACCTGGCGGCTCGTCGGGCCGAACGGGAAGAGTGTGCGGCAAATGATGATACGGAGGATGGCTTACTGGCCGCAGTGAACGCTGACCGCGAGGCCCACGGGCTGAAGCCCTTGCCCGAACGCAAAGAAGACCCGCAGCCGGATCTGTCGGTTGACGAGATGACGGTCAGCCTGACGGACCCGGAAGCGGCGATGCTTCGCCGTGAGGGGAAGCCTGACGGGTTTCACTACCTGCAGCACCGCACCGTCGATGGTCGCCACGGCTTCATCCTCGACGTGCTCGTCACGTCGGCGGCGATGACCGACGCCCAGGTTTACCCCACGTGCCTTTCCCGTGTTGACCGGCACGGGCTGAAGGTCGAGAAGGTTGGAGTCGATGCCGGGTACAACACCTTGGAGGTTCTGCACCTGCTGTCCAAGCGAGGGATTCAGGCTGCGGTAGCGCATCGCCGTCACCCTTCGCCCAAGGAACTGATGGGCAAGTGGCGCTTCAAGTATGACGCTTCACGGGATGCCTACCGCTGCCCGGCCAAGCAGTGGCTGACGTACGTCACCACCAACCGTGACGGCTACCGAGTCTACCGATCCGATGCTTCGGTTTGTGCGTCGTGTCCACTCCTTGGCCAGTGTACTCGCTCCACCACGAAGCAGAAAGTGATCCATCGCCACCTCTACGAGCACCTGCGGGAAGAGGCGCGGGAGTTTGTGAAGACGGATGAAGGGCAGCGCCTCGCACAGCGTCGGCGGGAAACGGTAGAGCGCAGTTTTGCCGATGCCAAAGAGTTGCACGGTCTGCGGTATGCGCGATACAGAGGCCGAAAACGTGTGCAGCACCAGTGCCTGGTGTCGGCCCTGGCGCAGAACTTGAAGAAGCTGGCCCTCTTAGAGAGCCGGCGATCTTCGTATGCCTTGAGCGCCTAAGGATACCGGGAAAGACCCTCCGTTTCCCACTTCCCCAGCACCCAACTGAGGCAAATCCAGGCGAATTTCTGGAAGTACATACCAAGAAGCGCCTCCTGTGAGCCGCTGAGCGGCCACAAGAGGCGCCTTTGTCTGCAGCCTGAGGCCGGGGGCCGAAGCCCCCGGCCTCAAATCGTACCTGAGTACGAAGGAACCGGAAAAACCGCCGTCGTACAGGTTCTTGCGAGGTGAGGAAACTTTGGCAACCGTCTGCCGCGTCGACACGCTGTACCACTACCTGATGGGCGGTGACGAGAGCCTGCCCGGCATCCTCGACAAGGGCCTGCTGCCGGCCAGCGCCTTCCCCGAGTCCGAACGGTGGCAGAGGTTCGAGTCCTTCTACCGCTCCCTGTACGCCCAGTGGGCCGAGCCGCTCCTGGGGCCCTTCCGCAACTCGGGCGTCTACTTCACGCCCATCGACTTCCGGCTGCTCCCGGGCACCTACCTCCACCGGCGGACCCGCATCGCGGTGCCGCTGTCGGAAATCCCGCTGGAGCAGGCGGTGCTGACCTACGAACTGGACGGCCGGCGCACGGTGGTGCCCCTGACCGCCGAGGCGCTGGAAGAGGCGGCCGCGCTCTGGACGGCTGACCTGGTGCGGGCGTGGTACGCCCGCAACCCGAACATGTCCTTTTACTATGTTCCCCAGGTGGCGGTGTTCCCCGACGGTGGCATCGCCGTCCACACCGCCTGGGTGGAGCGGGCCCCTGCCGAGGCGTGACGCCGCGGGCGGCCGCCGTCACGGAGACGGATCGGCCGACGCCGGGAAGCGGGTCAGGCCCAGGTCGGTGGCCAGGGCGTCGAGTGGCACGTCGTGCGCTTCGGCGGGGAGCCGCTCCACCAGCTGAAACCCGTATCCCAGGCCGATCGCGGCCGCTCTCGCCAGCTGTGGCAGGAGCCGGTCGTAGTAGCCGCCGCCGTAGCCCAGCCGGCGGCCCCGGCGGTCGAAGGCCACACCCGGTACGACTACCAGGTCCACCGCGCGCGGGTCCTCCTGCGGCAGGTCGGGCCGCGGTTCCGGGATGCCGTAGGCGCCCCGGACGAGCTGTTCCGGCGTGCCGTCCCACCGGTGGAGCCGGAGCCCGCGCTCGGCCCGTTCCACCCGCGGCAGCAGGAGCCGCTTCCCCGCCTGACGGCCGGCCGCGGCCAGGGCAGCGGTGTCGACCTCCCCGCGCACGGGGATGTAGAGGAGTACCGTCCGTGCACGGGCCCACTCCGGCGCGGCGAGCACCGCCCGCTGGGCCCTCCCGCTCAACCGGGCGCGCTCGGCCGGATCCAGGGCCTGTCGGGCGGCGATCATCCTGCGACGAAGCTCCTGCTTGCTGAGATCCACGCCGAACGCCTCCCTGGTGCAGGCAACATGGCAAAGGCCGGGCATTCGCCCGGCCCTCTTCTACTTTATGCCCAGGAAACCCTCCAGCCACTCGACGGAGTACCGGCCCTCCCGGAACTCGGACGACGCCAGGATGCGCTGGTGGACCGGCACCGTGGTCTTGATGCCCTCCACCCGGAACTCGGCCAGCGCCCGCTGCATCTTGGCGATGGCGTCGCTCCTGTCCTCGCCCCAGACGATGATCTTGCCCACCAGCGAGTCGTAGAACGGCTTCATCTGGTAGCCTGGGTAGAGCATGCCGTCCCAGCGGGTCCAGGGGCCGCCGGGGATCTCCAGGGCCGTGACCGTCCCCGTCGAGGGGTACAGCTTGTTGTCGGGATCCTCGGCGTTGACCCGGCACTCGATGGCGTGGCCGCGAATCACGATGTCCTCCTGCTTCCACGGCAGGGGCTCGCCGGCCGCGACGCGGATCTGGGCCTTGACCAGGTCGATGCCCGTCACCGCCTCGGTCACCGGGTGCTCCACCTGAATCCGGGTGTTCATCTCCAGGAAGTAGAACTCCCCGGTCATCTCGTCGTAGATCATCTCCACCGTGCCGGCGTTGTCGTAGCCCACCGCCCGGGCGGCCCGCACGCCGGCCTCCCGAATCCGCTGCCGGGTCTCCTCGGGAAGGAACGGAGCCGGCGCCTCCTCCAGCATCTTCTGCCGGCGCCGCTGGATCGAGCACTCCCGCTCCCCCAGGTGGATGATGTTGCCGTGCTGGTCGCCCAGCACCTGCACCTCGATGTGCCGCCCCACCTGGATGTACTTCTCCACGAACACGGCGGCGTTGCCAAAGGCCGCCCCGGCCTCGCTGGCGGCCTTCTGCAGGGCCTGCACCAGCTCATCGGGGCTGTTGGCGATGCGGATGCCCCGGCCGCCGCCGCCGGCCGTCGCCTTCACCATCACCGGGTAGCCGATCTCCTCCGCGACCCTGAGGGCCTCGGCCTCGCTCTCCACCACACCGTCCGAGCCGGGGATGGTTGGCACCCCGGCCTTCTTCATGAGGGCCTTGGAGGCGTCCTTCATCCCCATCGCCCGGATCGCCTCGGGGTGGGGCCCGATGAAGGCGATGTTCCACTGGCGGCAGGCCTCGGCGAAGAACGGGTTCTCCGCCAGGAAGCCGTAGCCGGGATGGATGGCATCCGCCCCGCTGGCCGTCGCCGCGGTGATGATCGCCGGCACCGAGAGGTACGACTGGTTGGAGGGCGCGGGCCCGATGTAGTGGGCCTCGTCGGCCATGCGCACGTGCAGCGCCTCCCGGTCGGCCTCGGAGAACACGGCCACCGTCTTGATCCCCAGCTCCCGGCAGGCCCGGATGATCCGGATGGCGATCTCGCCCCGGTTCGCGATCAGAACCTTCTTGAACATGCTCTGCGCTCTCCCTCCCTGCTCTGGCGTCCGCTAGCGGATGCGTGCGCCGAACTGCGCCCGGGTCAGGTGCGCCTGCACCACGCCGGCCTTCGCCCAGCCGCTGGCCGCCGGCCCGTTCCCCCACGCCGTCGCCGCGGGCTCAATGGAACGGATCGCAAAACTGCCCACGGGCTGATCCATCGCCGCCGAGATGGCGGCGGTGATGACCGCCACCACCTCTGCCGGCAGCTGGGCTCGCCACGGACCTGCCATCAGCCGATCACCACCAGCGGGTCGTTCATCGAGACCGACGTGCCCTTGCTCACCAGGACCTGCTTCACGGTCCCTGCGTAGGGGCTCGTGATGTCGTTCTCCATCTTCATGGCCTCCAGCACCGCCACCACGTCGCCCTCACGCACCTGCTGCCCCACCTGCACCGGCACGCTGACGATCATGCCGGGCAGGGGCGCGCAGACCGCCTTGCCCTCCGCGGGAGCGGCGCCGCCGGAGGCCGCAGGCTGGGCCGCCGGGGCGGGGGCCGACGCCGCTGCGGACGCAGGCGCGGCCGCGGGGGCAGGCGCAACGGCGGCCGGGGGCGCCGCCATTACAGGCGGCGCGGCCGGGGCCGCAGCCGACGCCGCGGGGGAGGGTCCGGCGGCCGCGGCGATGCCCGCGGGACCCGGTGCCGCAGGGCTGAAGCCGGCCCCGGCGGCCGGGGTCAGTTCCTCCACGTCCACGTTGTAGGTCACGCCGCCGATGGTCACCCGAAACCGTCTGGTCATCCGCCATCCTCCTTTGACCGCTTACACCGGGAAGTTGCCGTGCTTTTTCGCCGGGCGGGACTCCCGCTTCGTCCCCAGGGCCTGCAGCGCCCGGGCCAGCATCGGACGGGTCCGGCGGGGATCGATGACCGCCTCGACGAATCCGCGGCCGGCGGCGTTGTACGGGGTGTTGAACTTCTCCTTGTACCGGGCGACCCACTCCGCCCGGGCCGCCTGGGGATCCTCCACCTCGGGGCCCGGCTTGAACAGGATGTTGGCCGCCCCGTCCGCACCCATGACCGCGATCTCCGCGGTGGGCCAGGCGACCGTGAAGTCGGCGCCCAGGGACTGGGCGGACATCGCCAGGTAGGCGCCGCCGTACGCCTTCCGGAGCACGACCACCAGCTTGGGCACCGTCGCCTCGCAGTACGCGTACAGCAGCTTGGCGCCGTGCCGGATGATGCCGCCGTGCTCCTGGGCGGTGCCGGGCAGGTAGCCCGGCGTGTCCACGAAGGTGATCACGGGGATGTTGAAGGCGTCGCAGAACCGGATGAACCGTGCCGCCTTGTCGGAGGCGTTGATGTCGATGCAGCCGGCCAGCACCCGCGCCTGGTTGGCCACGATGCCCACCGTCCGGCCGCCGAGCCGTGCGAAGCCCACGACCATGTTCATGGCCCAGCCGGGCTGCACTTCCAGGAAATCGCCGTGATCGACGACGGCGGTGATCACCTCCCGCACGTCGTACGGCTTGTTGGGGTTCTCCGGGACCACGTGGAGCAGCCGCTCCTCCATGCGGTCGACGGGGTCGGTCAGCGGCCCCGGCGGCGGGTCGTCCACGTTGTTGGGCGGCAGGAACGAGAGCAGCCGCCGGACGGCTGCCAGGCAGGAGGGCTCGTCCGGCGCCCGGAAGTGGGCCACCCCGGACTTCTCGGCGTGGGCCCGGGCCCCGCCCAGGTCCTCGTGGGTCGTGGCCTCGCCGGTGACGGCCTTGATCACCTCGGGGCCGGTGATGTACATGTAGCTGGTCTTGTCCACCATGAAGATGAAATCCGTCAGACCGGGCGAGTAGACGGCGCCGCCGGCGCAGGGCCCCATGATGACCGAGATCTGGGGGATGACGCCGCTGGCGAGGGTGTTGTGATAGAAGATCCGGCCGTAGCCGTTCAGCGCGTCGATGTGCTCCTGGATCCGGGCGCCGCCGGAGTCCTGGATGCCCACGATCGGGCAGCCGGCCTTCATCGCCATCTGCTGCACCTTCACGATCTTCTGGGCGTGCATCTCCCCCAGCGAGCCGCCCATCACCGTGAAGTCCTGGGAGAAGGCGTACACCGTGCGCCCGTCCACGGTCCCGAAGCCGGTGATCACCCCGTCGGCGGGGGTCTCCCGCTGGTCCATGCCCAGCTCCGTGCCGCGGTGGCGCACGTGCAGGTCGATCTCCACGAAGGAGCCGGGGTCAAACAGGAGTTCCAGCCGCTCCCTGGCCGTCAGCTTCCCCTGTTCCTTCCGCTTGGCCAGGGCCTTCTCCCCACCGCCCAGGCGGAGCCGCGCCTCACGGCCGTGAAGCTCCGCCACCAGGTCCTCCATGCTCACGCTGCCATTCACTCCCCACGTGCTGCACCAGCTCGGTCAGCACGCCGCCCGTCGACCTGGGGTGCAGGAAGCAGACCAGTGCGCCGTGGGCGCCAGGGCGGGGCTCCTGGTCGACGAGCTCCATCCCCTGCGCCCGGGCCTCCGCCATGGCGGCCCGGATGTCGGCCACCCGGTACGCCACGTGGTGCAGCCCCTCCCCGCGCCGCTCGATGTGCCGGGCGATGGGCCCGTCCGGCGCGGTCGACTCCAGCAGCTCCACGCGCGCGCCGCCTGCGGCGAAGAAGGCCACCCGCACCTTCTGCGCCGGCACCTCCTCAACGCCCTCGAAGCGCAGCCCCAACCGGTCCCGGTACAGCGCGATCTGCGCCTGCAGGTCACGGACGGCGATGCCGATATGATCGATCTCCATCATCATAGCATGTACCCCTTCTTATGACCAGATCCTAATAACCAGATCCTAAAATCGGGTGCTAACCTGCGCCGTCATGCCGGCTGGAGCCGCTGCCGGATGAACTCCACCGCGGCCCGGGTGGGCGTGCCCGGGGTGAAGACCTCGGCGATGCCTGCGGCCTTCAGCGCGGGGATGTCCTCCGCCGGGATGACCCCGCCGGCCAGGACCAGCACGTCGTCCAGCCCGCGCGCCCGGAGGGCCGCGACCGTCCTGGGCAGCAGGGTGTTGTGAGCCCCGGAGAGGATCGAAAGCGCGACCACGTCCACGTCCTCCTGCAGGGCGGCCTCGGCGATCTGCTCCGGGGTCTGGCGCAGGCCGGTGTAGATCACCTCGAACCCGGCGTCCCGGAACGCCCGGGCCACCACCTTGGCGCCGCGGTCGTGGCCGTCCAGGCCCGGCTTGGCGACGAGCACGCGAATCGTGCGCATGGTCTACAGCTCCTCCGTCGGATGGTATTCGCCGAAGACGTCCCGGAGGACGTCGCAGATCTCCTGGAGCGTGGCGTAGGCCTTGACGGCCTCCAGGATGGGAGGCATCAGGTTGTCGGTCCCGGCAGCCGCCGCCCTGAGGGCCGCCAGCGCCCGGCCGACGGCCGCCTGATCCCGCCGGGCCTTCACCTCCGCCAGCTTCCGCCGCTGGGCCTCCTGCACCGCCGGGTCGACCCGCAGCAGGTTGGTCGGCGCCGGCTCCTCCACCTGGAACCGGTTGACGCCGACAACGACCCGCTCGCCGCTCTCCACCTGCCGCTGGTACTGGTAGGCCGCCTCCTGGATCTCCCGCTGCATGTAGCCCCGCTCGATCGCCCGCACGGCGCCGCCCATCTCGTCGATCTTCGCGATGTACGCCATCGCCTGCCGCTCGATCTCGCCGGTGAGGTGCTCGACGTAGTACGAACCGGCCAGCGGATCGATGGTCGCCGTGGCGCCGCTCTCATACGCGATGATCTGCTGCGTGCGCAGGGCCACCCGCACCGACTCCTCGGTGGGCAGGGCCAGGGCCTCATCCCAGGAGTTGGTGTGCAGCGACTGGGTACCCCCGCACACGGCCGCGAAGGCCTGGAGCGTCACCCGCACGATGTTGTTCATCGGCTGCTGCGCCGTCAGCGTGGATCCGCCGGTCTGGGTGTGGAACCGCAGCATGCAGCTCCGGGGGTCCTGCGCCTTGAACCGCTCCCGCATGATCCGGGCCCACAGGCGCCGGGCGGCGCGGAACTTGGCGACCTCCTCGAAGAAGTCGTTGTGGGCGTTGAAGAAGAAGGAAAGCTGCGGGGCGAACGTGTCCACCGCGAGCCCCGCGCGGATGGCCGCCTCCACGTAGGCGATGCCGTTGGCCAGGGTGAACCCCACCTCCTGCGCCGCGGTGGCGCCGGCCTCCCGGATGTGGTAGCCGGAGATGGAGATGGTGTTCCAGCGGGGGACCTCCCGGGCGCAGTAGGCGAAGATGTCCGTAACCAGCCGCATCGAGGGCGCGGGCGGGAAGATGTAGGTGCCCCGGGCGGCATACTCCTTCAGGATGTCGTTCTGGATCGTCCCGGTGAGCTGGACGGGCTTCACACCCTGCTTCTCCGCCACGGCGATGTACATGGCCAGCAGCACCGCCGCAGGGGCGTTGATGGTCATGGAGGTGGAAACCTTGTCCAGGGGGATGCCCTCGAAGAGGGTCTCCATGTCCGCCAGCGTGTCGATGGCGACGCCGACCTTTCCAACCTCGCCCTCCGCGTACGGGGAGTCGGAATCGTAGCCGATCTGGGTGGGCAGGTCGAAGGCGACGGAGAGGCCGGACTGGCCGTTCTCCAGGAGGTAGCGGTACCGCCGGTTGGACGCTTCGGCGGTGCCGTACCCCGCGTACTGGCGCATGGTCCAGAAGCGACCCCGGTACATGGTCGGCTGCACGCCCCGGGTGAAGGGGTACTCGCCGGGGAACCCCAGGTCGCGCAGGTAGTCGACCGGCACATCGGCCGGCGTATACAGCCGCTGCACGGGGATGCCGGAGTTGGTGGTGAACGTCTCCTTCTGCTCGGGGAAGCGGGCAAGGGCAGGCGTCACGGTCTCCTTGTGCCACCGCTCCTGCTCGGCCCCGATGCGGTTCGGGTCGCTGGACAAGGGTCATCACCTCTGCTTCGCGCGGAATGGGGACGCCATTGTAGTTACTCTTTTCACATATGACCTACGAGCCGATCTACGGCGAATATTCCTTAGTGTTCGGCGCAGAGAGAATGGTTCCTCCTGGAATAAAGGGAAAGGCCACCTCGGGGCAGACCCGAGGTGGCTCTCTCTTCTATTCACGCCGCTCAGGCCGGCTCCTCGATCCGCCCGACCTGGTCCAACATCGCATTCAACTCTGCAGCCGTGGCGGGGTCGATCAGGTTAGCCCGCAGTGCCCCACCGAGCTTCACACGGAGGGAGGCCGCCGCACAGCGGGCCGAGAACTGGCCGTCCCTCGCGGCAACGTGGGGAATGGATTCGACTTGGTACCGCAGCCAGACCGCGAGAGACATCGGGACGTCTGATCTTTCACGCGCCCTGCTCACCATGCGCCCGCTCATCTCTGACGCCACCTTTCCTGGGCTTTTACCCTATACACGCACGCGGTGGGCAAAAGGTTCGATACGCGCCGACCAAGTCTCGGCCGACCCGCCGGAACCGTGGTTCCAGCGGGTCGGCCGCACGCAGGCCACCTGCCGGGAGCTGCGCCCGGGCGCTACTCGGCGGAGCCGCTCGACAGGATCACCAGCTCGGTGGTGCTGCGCAGCTTGCTCCCAAAGTACACCATGATCTTGAAGATCCCGCCGTTGCGCATCGCCGCAAACTGGGCAGTGTCCAACGGTAGCACGTAGATGCCATCCTCGTAGCGGATGGGATTGCCGTAACCGAACCCCGCGACGAGGGCATTCGTAGCACCATCCCGCACCCGCACGGCAACGGTCCGGTCGAACAGGTTGCCCGAGCAGTCGCCCCAGCGGAACTGGATCACGTAGACCTCGCCAGCCACGGCGGTGTCACCCGGCTGCGGCTTGATCCACGTCACCCCCAGGCCGCCCGCGTCAGGCGGGTTCGTGGTGTAGGTCTTCTCGGGGCCGCCCTCGGCCCAGGCGCCTCCGCCGTCGCGGGCCCGCACCGCAATCGTATAGCTGGTGCTCGGGGTCAGGCCCGTCAGATCCACCGAGGTCTCGGTGGTCTCAGCGTAGACGTCGCCGTTGACGTAGACGAAGTAGGTCAGATTCTGGCCGGAGGCCGGATCCCACGAGAGCGTCACGACACCGCAGAGTTCGACGATGTACAGGTCGGCATCCTCAGGCCAGTGGGGCGGCGCGTAGTCCTCATCGCAGGCGTCGCCGATGCCGTCACCGTCGCTGTCCTCCTGGCCCGGGTTCGGCGTCAGCGGGCAGTTGTCCGCGTCATCCGGCACGCCGTCGTTGTCGTCGTCCTCATCGCAGGCGTCCCCGATGCCGTCCCCGTCGTTGTCCTCCTGGCCCGGGTTCGGCGTCAGCGGGCAGTTGTCCGCGTCATCCGGCACGCCGTCGTTGTCGTCGTCCTCATCGCAGGCGTCGCCGATGCCGTCCCCGTCGCTGTCCTCCTGGCCCGGGTTCGGCGTCAGCGGGCAGTTGTCCGCGTCATCCGGCACGCCGTCTTCATCGGTGTCCGCGGGCTGATCCACGAAACTGCCAGCCTTGATGAACACCGCCGAGTCGTACAGGCCGTCGGCCACGTCCGCGATGGCCAGCTTCAGCGTGTTCGCCTGACCCGGAGCGACGCTGGCCTGGATGGACAGGACCACGGTCAGCCCGTCCATCTCGACGTTCAGGTGGCCGTCGGCGTTGTTGATGTAGTAGGCCCTGTTCTTGTTCAGGTTCACGTTGTTGATGGACACGAAGTCGTCGGACCCGGGAATGGTCGCGACGTTCTGGCCGTTGACGAAGAAGGCGAAGACGTCGTTGTACTTCTTACCAACCCACTCGTTGTACTCCTCCGAGGAGAAGACGTACTGGAACGAGATCACGTCGTTCTCAGGAATGAAGTGGATCGTCAGCACGGCGGCGTCCTCGGTGCGATCCGGCACCAACTTGTCGAGGTCCCTGTCACCGCTGTAGTCGCCGAGCAGCCAGTCCAGGCAGCCGAGGAAGAACGAATGGTAGCACCAGTTGGTCGTGGTGTCGGGGTGCTGGTTCGGGCCCTTCACGTCGACCGCTTTGCCGGTGCTGAGGACGATGCCCTCGTCAAAGCCGATGATGTCTTCCCCGCCGCTGAAGGACCCGAATGCGGCGTCCATGCCCTTGTAGGAAACACCCGTGATGGTGATGCCGGAGCCAACCAGGGCCCGCGCGAGATCCTCGGCGCTGGTCATCGGCGAGACGGTAAGGCCGCTGGCCATCGCGCGGAGGCCGCTCTCCGGAGACTTCTCCGTGCCCGTGCGATCCGACGGCTGCCCGGGCGGCAGCGGGCCCGGAACCTCCAGGTCCTCAAGCCCCGGCGGAAGCGGCTCCTGCGCCGCAGCAAGGGGGGCGAACGAGAAGGTCGTCCCCACGACCAGCGCCCCGGAAACCAGCCAGGCGGTGAGCTTGCGCAACAGACGCGCCATGATCGCTTCCCTCCCCCTCCGTTAGTTGTTCCGGAGCTGCTCGGCGTGGGCGCTGAAGGTAACCTTGATCGTCGTGCCCTGGTACGCGTCACCCGCATCCAGCGGGAAGGAGACCAGGATTCCGATCGACGCCAGGTCGCCCGGAGCCAGCTCGATGGGCGTGGGGAACGACATGCCGCTGCCGAGGAACTCGGCCAGCTTGCCCGAGTAGATCAGGGTTGCCTCGGGGTTAAGCACGTGGCCGTCCTCGTCCAGGTACAGGTCGTCGTAGATCTTCACGTCCAGCGCGCCGGCGAGGACCTCGTCGCCCGCTTTAAGCTCCGCCGTCATGCCCGTCAGCTTCACATCCAGGGTGCCGACGTTCTCGATCTGGAAGCCGCGGTGGTGCGCGTCACCCGGGGCCCAGAGGCCGGTCGGAAGCAGCCCTTCCTGCCCGTCGTGGGTCACACCGTCCGACGCGCCGTCGATGTAGAACATGGGCCCCCGGACCGTGTCGTTCACCCGTTCACCATCGATTCTCACCGTGCCGGCCACCAGTTCATGGCTGCCGCCCTCCCGGCTGTCGGTGAAGAGGGCAAAGGTGACGCCCACGCCGGCAAGCGCCGTGACCAGGACAAGTGCGGCCGCCATCACCCATGTGCGAATCACCGGATCTTCCCCTCCTTTGTCCTGCTCGGATCAGCCCGGGGGCGCCGTTTTCGCCCCGGGCGAATCCCTCCGCACCCGAGTACGTGTGCCCTCGGCTACAAGGGGACGGGAACCCTTTCCAGTGCAGCAGCCTGCGCACACTTCCGCAGCCCACCCATCCCACCGTCTGGTGCCGTGCCGGAAACCGACCGCCGCGGCGGTCTCGCTGGCACGTCTTCCCGCAACGGTTTCTCCGCCCCGTGCCCCAGGGGAAGGCGCTCCCAGGGGTCGCTCGGCCGCTTTGGGATTACGGGTTGTTCTTCATCTGCTCGGCGTGCACGATGAAGTCCACCACCAGGGTCTTGTCCTGGTAGTCGTTTCCGGCGGCCTTGTCAAAGGTAACCTCGAACTTCATGTGCCGGTTGCTCGTGAGGTGAAGCGGAATCTTGGTCCCGTCAGGATAAGCGATGGAGACGGGACCCGCCAGGAAGTCGCTGAGCGGCGCCTCGGCCACCACCTCGTCAGGCCCGCCGCGCTTCGGCGTCTTGACCTTCACGTGCAACTTCTCGGCCATCGGCTCGTACTGGTCCTCGATGCCCTCCGTCAGCCGTGCCTCAACGCTGACGAGCCAGGCGTCCATGCTGCTGCAGTCAGGCGAGTTATAGACCGTGAGGGTCCGCGTGTGGGAGTCGCCGGGGGCCCAGGGACCGGTGGCGTTGATCCCGAGCTGGCCGGACGGGGTCTTGCCCTGTTCCGGCGTGATGTAGAACATCGGGCCGGGGACCGGGTCGCCGTCGTTCCGGTCGGACCGGAGGCAGAGCGTCCCGGCGACGAAGTCCTTGGAAGCGTCCGTCGCGTCCGTGAACAGGGCCAGGGTCCCGCCGATGGAAAGCGCGGAGATCGCCACGGCTGACCCCAGCACCATCAGAGTCTTCTTGCTCATGGGGTTACCTCCTAATCCACGCCCGCCGGGACCGGTGGATCCCGGCGGGCGTTCCGTCATCTTGGTGTTCCGGTGTCAGCTCACGGCGCGGGTTCGACTAGGTCCCGTCCTCATTCCAGGAGATGGGGTTCCCGGAGGCGTCCTCGTTGTTGCGGACCTGGACCGCCTTGAACGTCAGGCTGATGGTGCCGCTCTTGCCCTCGTACTCGTCGCCCGCCGCGAGCGGGAAGGACCACTGGACGTCGGCGGTCACGGTATCGCCGTTGCTGGCCTTGCCCAGCAGGATGGTGCCGCTGTCGCTCTTGCCGTTGACGGTGTAGGTCATCGGGTTGTCGCCGGAGAACAGGTCGCCGGAGACGCTGTGCTCAACGCCGACGAACGCTTCGAGGCTGCCCACGTAGGTGATCGTGTAGCTGCAGGAGCCGGAGTCGCCGGGCGCGATGTTGTCGGCGCTCAGATCACAGCTGGCGTTGAAGTCCTTGCCGAACCGGACGGTACCGGCCGTGAAGGTGTTGTTCGTGTTCTCGGTGCTGGCGGTGAACAGGGCGAAGGTGGCGCCGGTAACCAGAGCAGACAGGGCACCCACGGTTGCGAGGCTCAACAGGATCCTCTTCATTCGGTCTCACCCTCCAAAGAAATGGTGTTGGATCTGGAATCTGGATTCGCTGCCTGGGCGCAGGCCCGGCAACACTCGCACTGCAGACCGGCTGCAGGTGACTAACTGGGGGACTGGGCGTCGGCGGGTTTCTCGTCGGCCTGCCTGGCCTTCTCCTCCTCGGCGATCACCTGGAAGATCTTGCGGACCTCCAGGGCAATCAGCAGCACGCCCGGGACGATCACGAGGGAGATGATCCCCTCCCTGGTGTGCATGAAGTCCGAGAGGTAGCCGTAGTACGGAATCCGCCACCGGTGGATGCCGACGATCTGGGACCGCTGAACCGGGACCAGGTCAGGCGCCTCGTTGGCGTCGCCCTTGGTCACGTAGGCCGCCGGCTCGCCGTTGACCGACACGATGCCGATGACCCGGTGGGTGATCAGCATGTCGGGGGCGTCTGCCGCCCGGAAGGTGATGACGTCGCCTTCCCGGATCTCGTGCTCCGGCCTCAGCGGCTCCACGATGATTGCGTCACCGGTCCTGATCGCCGGCTCCATGGAGCCGCTCAGCACGGTGAGCACCTTGTAGTCGAAAACCGTCGGGATCCGGTCGGGCGCCCTGCGCCCGGCGAGGGCCAACAGCACCGTCCCCGCCAGGGCGATGGCCAGTACCGCTGTCACGGCTCCACTGAGGATGCGCAGCAGGATCTTCACGTCGTCTGCCCCCCTGCGTCGGCGTCGTCCGCCGCGTCCGACCCGGTCAGCGGCTGCCCGGTGTCGTCGGGATCCGCTCCGTCATCGCCGGCAGAATCACCGTGGGCCTGTTCGCCGCCAGGCGAGCCGCCGTCGGCGTCGCCGGTGTCAGCATCAGCGTCCTCGGCGCCTGGGCCGTCCGCATCATCGCTAACGCCCGGGTCACCGTCATCGGGTGCGCCGTCTTCGGGTCCGTCGCTGTCGGGCTCGTCGCTGTCGGTCTCACCGGAACCGGCATCTCCGTCCCCGCCTGCGATCCCGTCGTCGGCGGCCTCGTCGGTCCCGCCGACCGCGTCGCCGGGCTGCTCAGCGCCAGACCCACTGTCGTCGGCGTCGTCCTCCGGCTCACCGGCGGTGTCACCCTCGGTGAGTTCGTCGTCGTGCGGATCGCCGGTCCCCTCAGCGTCGTCCTCCACCGGCTCCCCGGCCGCATCTTCGTCCTCTTCCTTGCGGCCGTCCTGGTCGCCATCGCCGGGTTCGGCCGCCTCATCGCCGGGAGGAGCTGCAGCGGGGGCGCAGTCATCGGGCTCCGCAGCCTGCTCGCCTTCCTCCTCCTCCACGACGGCCTCGGCGGGAACCCCGCAGTCCGGAGCCGGATCGGGCAGCTGGCCGCCGGGAGCGTCAGCACACGGATCTGTCGTGTCAGGGGGCGCGGCGGCGCCACCATCCACGCCGTCCCCGGAAGGAACGGCCTCGTCGCCTGACTCGGATGCCGACCCGTCGTCACCGGGGGCCGCCGGTTCCCCGGCCCCTTCCCCGGGCTCATGACCGGCCTCGTCGGCAGCCTCAGGAGCCTCCGGTTCACCGTCGGGCTCCGCAGCGGCCGGCTCCGGCGCGTCCTCGGCGGGCAGGCCCAGCAGGTCGGGATGCAGGCCGATGACGGCCTCGGACTCCTCCGTCTCCTCGGGGTCAGGCTCCCGGACCGGATCCCCCGACGCCTCCCCGCCCCGTGCTCCGGGCGCCGGCCATTCGGCGGGCCGGCAGGGATCCGGCGCCGGGACGATCACGACGGTGAACTCCATGCCCAGCTCCAGGAAGCCGCCCATTCCGTACACGGTCAGGTAACCCTGGTACTGGCCCGGCTGATCCGGCGTGCCGCTGACCACGATCTCGGCCGTCTCGCCCGGGCCCAGCACGCTGCGGGAGAGTGCTGCCCGTGCCCATGGGATGCCGGTCAGCTCCACCGAGAGGTCCACGCGCCGGTCGCTGATGTTCATGATCCGGAAGACCCGCACGACCTCCGAGCCCACCTGGTCCGGCCCGCCATCTTCCACCAGCTGGACCCGGCCCGAGGTGAAACGGAGCACCTGCGATGTGGTCAGGGCCTGGAACTGGATGCTCTGCGCCTGCCCGACGTCCTGGTTGAGAGCGAAGGTCGCCCCGGTCACGTGCCCGGCCGCCAGACTGGAGATCACCATCGTCACCGGGATCAGCACCAGGGGCAACCTGCTGCCGGACTCCCGGATCTGGCGACCCAGGGCCCGCATCGCCTTCTGCCGCAGCCGGCGCTTGCGCGTCATGCGTCGCAGCGGGCATCACCTCCCGTCGCGCCGATTATGGCACAGGGCCGCCTCACCTGTGGGCATGAATTCGCGGATGATTCTTCATATCAGTCTTGGCAAGTGAACATTTAAGGGAGTGATGGTGCGAGAGCCGCGGTCCTACGCGCATGAGGCCGCCGGCACGCGCACGCGCCGGCGGCCAGGGGAATACTTCGTAAGCATGATATTTTATGTTAGATCACCTGGGAGGATGAATTCGATCTTTTCGGACATCACCCGCGCCGGGTGAGCAGGAGGCCATGACTTTTCGGCGAATTTGAGGAGTACTGTTCATGCTGCAAAGGAGCGTGCAGAATTATGGGCATCCAGGAGGCCGAGAAGACATCTGTGGCCGTCTACTCCCTGGAGCGGATCTGGGGCGCGCACCTCAGCCAGCGGGAACTGGAGGTCGGCCGTCTGCTGGTTTCCGGGCGCTCCACCCAGGAGATTGCGGCCGCGCTCTTTATCTCCGAGAACACGGTCAAGACGCACCTGCGCAACCTCTACCGCAAGACCAGAACGCGCAGCCGGGTGGAGCTGTACCGGGCGCTGATGGAGGCCGCCAGCGCGCCCGCGCGGATCGGAACGGTGGCAGAGGACCTGCCGGCCGAGTTCCAGCGGATTTTCGCCGACCTGCATCAGGACCAGGCTGAGGGCATGAACGCCACCGTGGTCCTCCTCCACCTGGAGTTCTTCCAGTCCGGCCTGGCGACGAGGGTGCCCGGCACCATCCTCACCGACCTGCTGGCCACGTCCATCCGCAGCCGTGACCATCTCCTGCCCTGGCGGGATGACCTCTACCTGCTGCTTCTGCCCGGGAGCGACCGGACCGCGGCCGTCGAGGTGGCCGACCGGCTGGTCCGCAAGGTGCAGCGGTGGGCCCAGCGGAAACGGCTGATGATGAGGGCCGCAGTGGGCGCCGCAGCCATCGCCGAGGGGGCGGGGACGGCCCCTTCCGTCGTGCAACTCGCCGTTCAACGCCTCAGACACGTCGATTACATTGATTAGTAGACCGCTCGACGCGAAACGGGCCAGGGCTCCGTGCCCTGGCCCGTTTCTCGCCTGTGCAGCGCCCGGTCAGCTGGCCGCGACCAGCCGCTCCTTCGGCTTCAGCGCCTCTTCCGCGGCCAGCGGATCGGTCATGTCCCGGAGCAGAACGCCCAGGTACTCCTGAATCTCCTGGGCCTCCCGCCACACCGGTTCCAGCCACTCCCGGATGCGGGCGCGCAGCTCCGCCTCGATCGCGGTGACCTGGGCCCCTTTCTCCGTGAGGCTCAGCATCACAACCCTGCGATCCCCCTGCAGGCGGAAGCGCTCCAGCCACCCGTCCCGCTCCAGCCGGTCGATGATGGCCGCCAGGTTGCCGCGGGTGCAGTAGACGGCGTCGTTCACCCGCTGCAGCATGGTCGGGCGCTCCACCGACAGCTCCCGGAGCACCTGGAACTGGGGCCAGCTGAGGCCGTAGGCCGAGCGCAGGTACCGTTCGCACTGCTGCTCGAGCCTGCTGGCCATCCGCCTCACCATGGCGATGCGCTCCACCGCCGCAACGTCGGTCCGGCTCAGGACACCCACCCCCATCTCCCGTTTCTCTACCTGTCATAACGTATCGCCACCGTTAAATGTTCACAGACAGCAATTGAAAGTGCATATTTTCCCTTGGATTGCGAGTATGATCAGGTCCGGCATATCCTCATGCGAAAATGACCGCCATCACCCCCCTGCTGGGGGACCCGTGGATAGATTGTGAGTAAACGACTGAACAATCACCCTTGTTTGTTCTTACATAATGGTGCTATGATTACGGCGCAGGGGGCGCCCTCTGGTCCGAAACATTCGCTAGTCCATATTGTTCTACTATGGTCTGTTTGCTGTCTGTACATAGAGAGGGGTTGAAGGGTCATGCGCGAAGGCGTCGAGATGTGGGCACAGCCCGCGCTCAGCGACGACGAGCAGCTGGGACGGCTTATGGAGGTCATGGGCGGGTCCCTCCTTTCCTACGCCAACCGCCTCCTGGGCGACCCCTTCGCTGCCGAGGAGGTCTGCCAGGACGCCATGTACAAGGCCTGGTGCCACATGGAATCGCTGGAGCCCACCAGCCAACTGCGGGCGTGGCTGTACAAGGTGACGCGCAACGCCGCCCTCGACGTGTTGCGCAGCCAGCGGCACCAGACCACCGCCCTGCTGACCGAGGACCTGCTGGATCCGACCCCGGGGCCGGAGTCGGAGCTGGAGCGCAAGGCCTTCGTCGAGGCCCTGCGCGAAGCCCTGCACCGGCTGCCGCAGCACTACAACTCCGTGCTCAGCCTGCGGCTCCTGGCCGGCTATTCGTACCGCGACATCGCCGAGGAGCTGAACCTGCCGCTGGGAACGGTGAAGAGCCGGCTGCGCAACGGCCTGCAGTACCTCTCCCGTGAGTTGGCCAGTGTAGGGGTCGACCAGGGTTACCTCTCATGAAAGCAAACACCCGCGGGCCCTGCGCTTCGCACCCATGAAACACGGCCCGTCGCCCGACGAGGGAAGCGGCGGACCTCCGGTCAGGAGGTTCGCCGCTCGTTCGTCTGGTTTCTCGTATGGGGAATGGTGAGGGTCCGGTAGACCGTACCATCCTCCATGAAGATATAGACGTTGTAGCCGCCGCTGGGCAGATCGTTGTCAGACCACAGGTTGTGATCGTCCCCGATGATGGGCGCCCAGTTCCACTTCGGGGTCGGATCCCACACCTGGATCCAGATCCCCCTCGCCTTGTCCAGGTTGACGACTTCTCCTCCGGTCAGTTCCACCTGGCACAGGTCATACACCCGACCGGTCGCGGGGACAGCAACGTTGTCCGCCTTCAACTTGGGCCCGAGGGGAACCCACTCCATGTTCGTCCTCTGGGGTGCGAAGAACGTGATGGTCAACGTGCCCTGGGCGTTCTGGTACGCGTTGCCGGCTTCCTTCGGCAGTTCGACCGTGATGGTGATGTCGTGCTGCTCACCCGGCTGCAACACGTGTTCCGTCGGGCCGGCTTTCGTGATCCTCGCCGGCGCTGAGCCGCCGAACAGGGCGCTCTCCGTGTTGACCACGGTGGAGCAGCGCAGCGGAAGCGTGCAGGCGGTGAACTGCCCGCTGCTCTCCGCCTGGTCCGTGAACAGGGCGAGGGTCGTGGCGCCGAGCAGCCCGCCGGTCAGGATCACGGACAGGAGGCTTGACCAGACGAACCGAAGTCCCATTCCCCCCGAATGATGGAATATGCCTGGACGGTCTCATTATGAAGGAGATAGGCATCGCCCGTGCGGGTGATTTTCGCTGCCGGCGAAATCACACACGCCCGCGGGCGCGCACCGGCGCCGGGGGGTGACGCGGAAGATGCCCGGGCGTTGTGCTGCCTCCGCGCACTGCCCGGGCATCCTCATGCCTCCTGCCCGTCGCCCATCCGCGCCTCCAGGGCCTGGAGCCGCTCGAACAGCGGGTGGGCCTCGCCGAACCAGTGCCCCAGCGACAGGGTCAGGAACCGATGCAGCCCCTCCTCCACCTCGTCGATCCGCTCGCCCTTCTCCGTGAGCTCGAGGTAGATCACCCGGCGGTCCTCGGTCGACCGGGTCCGCCTCACCCATCCGTCCCGCTCCAGCCGGTCGACGATGCCGGTGATGTTGCTGTGGGTGCAGGCCAGGGCAGCCGTCAGCCGCTTGGCCGACGTCGGCCCGCACTGCTTCAGCGTCCTGAGCACCGTGAACCCCGGCCAGCTCAGGCCGTGGGTGCGCTTCAGGTAACCGTCGCACCGGGTCTGCAGGATGTGGGAGACCACCGACGCCGTCTGCACGTATGCCAGGGGATCCAGCGGCAGAGCGCTCGCTGCCAATGCAACCACCTCTCCCTCGGGGTCCGTCCCCGTACCTCTCTACCCCCCAATACGTACGTGACAACTAAAATGTTCACGTACTGGTCACATTCGCGGCATTCCGCGGTATGTTTCGACGATTGCGGCGCTGGGTATAACTCATAGCCAGGAGGTGGAGTGCGGATGAACACGCTGCTGCAGCAGCTGGAGGCATACCGGAACCGGGAGGAGTCCCTGCGCTGGGAGGGGACGTTCGCCGACTACCTGGAGATCGTGGCCAGGAACCCGCGCGTGGCCCAGCATGCGCACGCCCGCATCTACAACATGATCGTCTCCCGCGGGGTGGAGGAAGTCAACGGCGTGCGGCGCTACCGCTTCTTCGAGCAGGAGCTCTTCGGCCTCGACCGCGCCCTGGAGCGGCTGGTGGAGGAGTACCTGCACCCCGCAGCCCGCCGCCTGGACGTGCGCAAGCGGATCCTCCTTCTCATGGGTCCGGTCAGCGGCGGGAAGTCCACCCTGGTCGCCCTGCTGAAGCGGGGGCTGGAGGAGTACAGCCGCACGCCGGAGGGAGCCGTCTACGCGATCCGCGGTTGCCCGATGCACGAGGAACCGCTGCACCTGGTACCCCGCGAGCTGCGGCCGATGCTGGAGAAGGAGCTGGGCGTGGTCATCGAGGGCGACCTCTGCCCCCGCTGCCGGCTGATGGTGCGGGAGGAGTACGGCGGCCGGATCGAGGAGGTGCCCGTGGTGCGGGTGTTCCTCTCGGAGGCGGACCGTGTGGGCATCGGCACCTTCAGCCCCTCCGACCCCAAGTCGCAGGACATCGCCGACCTCACGGGCTCCATCGACTTCTCCACCATCGGCGAGTACGGCTCCGAGTCTGACCCCCGCGCCTACCGTTTCGACGGCGAGCTGAACAAGGCCAACCGCGGCATCATGGAGTTTCAGGAGATGCTGAAGCTCGACGAGAAGTTCCTCTGGCATCTGCTCAGCCTCAGCCAGGAGGGCAACTTCAAGGCCGGCCGCTTCGCCCTCATCTCCGCAGACGAGCTGGTGGTCGCCCACACCAACGAGACCGAGTACCGGGCGTTCATCGCCAACAAGAAAAACGAGGCCCTGCAGAGCCGCATCATCGTCATCCCCATCCCATACAACCTGCGGGTCTCCGACGAGGTGCGCATCTACGAGAAGCTGATCCGACAGGCCGACACGGGCCACGTCCACATCGCCCCCCACGCGCTGTACACGGCCGCCGTCTTCTCCGTGCTGAGCCGCCTGAAGGAGTCGCAGCGGGCGGGCATGGACCTGATGAAGAAGCTGAAGCTCTACGACGGCGCCCACGTGGAGGGGTACACGCCGGAGGACGTGGCCGAACTGCAGCGCGAATTCGAAGGCGTCGAGGGGATGAGCGGGGTGGACCCCCGCTACGTGATCAACCGCATCTCCTCCGCGATCATCCGCAAGGGCGAGAACAGCGACAAGGCGTGCATCAACGCGCTGGACATTCTGCGCTCCCTGAAGGACGGTCTGGACCAGCACCCCTCCATCACCCCGGAGGAGCGGGAACGGCTGCTCTCCCTCATCGCCCTGGCCCGGCAGGAGTACGACGACATCGCCCGGCGGGAGGTCCAGAAGGCCTTCATCCACGCCTACGAGGACTCCGCCCGCACCCTCCTCGCCAACTACCTGGACAACGTGGAGGCGTTCTGCGGCGGCCGGAAGATCCGGGACCCGCTGACCGACGAGCTGCGGGAGCCCGACGAGCGGCTGATGCGGTCGATCGAGGAGCAGATCGGCGTCTCGGAGAACGCGAAGAAGGCCTTTCGGGAGGAGATCATGATCCGGCTGTCCACCTACGCCCGCCGGGGGATGACCTTTGACTACACCTCCCACGAGCGGCTCCGGGAGGCCATCGAGAAGAAGCTCTTCGCGGACCTGAAGGACGTCGTCAAGATCACCACGTCCCTGCACGCGCCCGACGCCGAACAGCAGCGGCGCATGGACGAGGTGGCAGAGCGGCTGGTGCAGGAGCACGGCTACTGCCCGTCCTGCGCCCACGAGCTGCTGCGCTACGTCGGCTCCCTGCTGAGCCGATAGCCACAGGGGCGACCCCGCGCACGCAACATGCCGCAGAGGAGGCGCGAGCGATGGCAGACCTGCCGTTTGTCATCTCCCGGGAGGACTGGTCCCTGCACCGCCAGGGGCAGATGGACCAGGAGCGGCACCAGGCGCGGATCCGGGAGGCCATCCGGGCCAACCTGGCCGACATCGTGAGCGACGAGGCCATTATCGCCAGCGACGGCCGCAAGGTGGTGCGGCTGCCGATCCGGGTCCTGAGGGAGTACCGGTTCCGGCTGGACTGGCAGAAGCAGCCCCGGGTGGGCGAGGCGGACGGCCCCGTCCGCCCCGGTGAGCCCGTCGGCCGGCCCGGCCGGGCAGCCGAGGCGGCCGGCGGCAGCGGCGCCGGCGACGAGGCCGGCGAAGACTGGTTCGAGACCGACGTGCCGCTGGAGGAGCTGGAGGAGCTGCTCTTCGCTGAGCTCTCCCTCCCCCACCTCGAACCCAAACAGGAGCCCCACCTGACCGTGCTGCACCACGAGTGGCGGGACGTGCGGCGCCAGGGGCTCTACGCCAATATCGACAAGAAGCGCACCTTGCTGGAAGCGATGAAGCGCAACCGGCTGGCCGGAAGGCCGCCCCTGGCGGGGATCCGCCGGGAGGACCTGCGCTTCCGGACCTGGGATGAGGCCGAGATCCCCGGAGCCAGCGCCGTGCTGATCATCATGATGGATACCTCGGGTTCCATGGGCACGGGGGAGAAGTACATCGCCCGCAGCCTCTGCCACTGGATGGTCCGCTTCCTCCGCACCCGGTATGAGCGGGTGAAGCTCCACTTCGTCGCCCACACCACCGAGGCGAAGGAGATGGACGAGGAGTCTTTCTTCACCCGGGGCGAATCCGGCGGCACCCGCTGCTCCTCGGCCTACGAGTATGCCCTGCAGCTCATCGACCGGCGGTACCCGCCCGACCGGCACAACCTCTACGCCTTCCACTTCTCCGACGGCGACAACCTCATCTCGGACAACCCCCGGGCGGTGGCCCTGCTGCGGAAGCTGCTGGAACGCTGCGCGCTGGTGGGCTACGGGCAGATCGAGACGCAGCCCCAGTACCTCTCCATGCCCTACTACCAGCCCAACACGCTCCTCACCCTGTTCCGCGAGGAGATCGACCACCCGCGCTTCGTCACCGCCCTGATCCGGGACCGCTCGGAGATCTACGCGGCCTTGCGGGCCTTCTTCCCGCGGCCGGGCGCCGGCGAAAGGGGGGCCGGATGACGTGGCCTGCGACCTGGACAGGCTGGGGGAGGCGGTTGAGGCGGTGGTCCGCCGGGCCCGGGCGGCGGGCCTGGACTTCTTCCCCCTGCGGTTCGAGCTCTGCCCGCCGGATGTGCTCTACACCTTCGGCGCCTACGGCATGCCCACCCGGTTCTCCCACTGGTCCTTCGGCAAGGCCTACCACCTGTTGAAGAGCCAGGCGAAGCTGGGGCTGACCAAGATCTACGAGCTGGTCATCAACTCCGATCCGTGCCACGCCTTCCTGCTGGAGTCCAACAGCCTGCTGGAGAACACGCTGGTGGCGGCCCACGTGCTGGCCCACGCCGACTTCTTCAAGCACAACTGGCGGTTCCAGTCCACCAACCGCCGGATGCTCCACTCCATGAGCGCCTTCGCCGAGCGGGTGCGCCGGTACGAGGAGAGGCTGGGCCGCGGGCCCGTCGAACGCTTCCTGGACGCCGCCCTCGCGGTCGCAGAGCAGATCGATCCGTTCCCCGGGCCGCGCCCGGCGCCGCAGCGCGACCTTCCCCTGTTCCTGCTGGAACGGGCCCCGGAGCTGGCGGACTGGGAGCGGGACATCCTCGCCAGCCTGCGGGAGGAGGCGCTCTACTTCCGCCCCCAGATGGAGACCAAGATCCTCAACGAAGGCTGGGCAACCTTCTGGCACGTGCGCCTTCTGCGGGAGCTGGACCTGCCCCCCGCCCAGGCCGTGGAGTTCGCCCGGATGCACGCGGCCGTGATCGCCCCCCATCCGCACCAGTTGAACCCCTACCGGCTGGGTTACCACCTGCTGGAGTCCATCGAGGCCCGTTACGGCCGCGAACGGCTCTTCGAGGTGCGCACCCTGGAGACCGACGTCTCCCTGGTCCGCAACTACCTCACCCCTGAGCTGTGCCAGGCGTTGAACCTCCACGTCTACGCCCAGCAGAACGGCCAGTGGCAGGTGGCGGCCACCGACTGGACCGCCGTGCGGGACCTGCTCCTGCGCCAGCTGGAGAACTGCGGGCTTCCCTACATTTACGCCGAGGACGACAACTACCAGGGGAGGGGCGAACTCTACCTGCGCCACGGCTACGACGGAGTGGAACTGGACGTGACCCACCTGACGCACGCGCTGCGTCACGTGCATCACATCTGGCGCCGGCCCGTCCACCTGGAGACGGTGCAGGGCGGCCGAAACACCGTCTACACCTGCCATGGCGAAGAAGTGACGAGCCGGGTGCTGTGAACCAGCACCCGGCTACGCAATGTCTTCCAGGACTTCTCCGGAGCGGCGTACCGCCGCCTCCATCAGGGCTTCGGGCGAGGTCAGCCCCTCCAGCGAACTGGAACACGCCAGCGAGAAGAGCAGGTCGCAGCCGCTGACGCTGGCCCACTCCCCCAACCACAGGCCGAGGCGCATCGTGACGGTTCGGGCCACCTCCCGGTCCGTGGCCGGCAGCAGCCCCAGGAACTGGTCCTCAGACCAGCGGAAGGCCAGATCCGGCGCGCGGACCGCTTCCGACAGCGCCTCGGCTACGGCCAGGTCGGCCGCCACCCGCTCCACGACCGACAGCCGCTGCCTGCCCTGCGCCTCGAGCCAGATCAGCGAAACCCCCTGCCCCCGGTGCTTGCGCATGAGATCCAGTGCCCGGCGGCGGAAAGCCGTGCGGGGCAGGAACCCGGTCACCGGATCCCGCTTGCCCGCGGCCAGTTCTTCCTCCATGAGCAGCCTGCGGACAAGCTCCGCCCGCGACTCCGTGCCGGTCTTGCGCAAGATGTGGCGGATGTGGGTCTTCACCGTGTTCACCGTCACGAACAGCCGCCGCGCGACCTCCGCCGTGGGCAGCCCCGACAGCGCGAGCTGCGCGACTTCCAGTTCCCTTGGGCTCAGAAGCGGCCGCAGGCGGTCGACCACAACCTCCTGGGGGACGGCTGCGAACGCCTGCTCCCGCACCATCAAGCTCATGGGCGCTCCTCCCGTTCGCGCCTGGACGCCCGACCGTTTTCTGCGACAGAAATCCGACATCCCCATTTCTCATCCAGCGCTTATTTCGGTCGATTTCATCACCCATTCTACCGTATGGCCCTGAGCCGAGTCAACAGAAATTTTCCGCTATCTAGAACTGACTGGCGATAACACGAAACCACCCGGCCCTGTCGAAGGCCGGGTGGTCTCGTCCGCCTCGGGTTCCGTCACTTCTCGCGCCGGACCGTGCCGACGGCGCTGCGGTTGAAGGTCAGCTCCACGTTGGAGGCGACCTTGACCCGGATGGTGTTGTTGGTTTCGTCGACCGCCTGGATCACGCCGTGCAACCCGCCGATAGTCACGATCTCATCGCCGACCTTGAGCGAGTTCAGCATCTCCTGCCGCTTCTTCTGCTGCTGCTGCTGGGGGCGGATCATCATGAAGTACATCAGGACGAACAGCAGAATCAGGGGACCCCACTGCATAAGAAAGTCCAAGGCCATTTCCTCCTCGCTGTGTCATGGGTTCACTATACCACGTGCGCAGAGTGCCTGTACATTTTCCAACGGCCACATCCGGTATTCTGTCGAAGACCCCGCCGGCTCAGCGCTGGCCGGAGGCGTACATCAGCACCTGGATGGGCCGCATCCCGACCCGCTCGCCCAACCCCACGGCGGCGCTGCCGGTGGGCACGATCATCGAGACGGAGAACGCGCCCTTCAGGTAGCCCCAGCCCCGAACCCGCTCGACGAGGCCGGTGCCGATGCCCCGGCGCCGGTACTCCGGCAGGACGTACAGGTCGGAGATGTAGGTGTACAGCTCGGGCCGGAACAGGGCGGGCGGCTCCTGCAGGCTGCCGACGCAGTAGCCGACCGGGCCCTCCCCCCGGCCTTCGTCCTCCGCGATCATCACCACGGCTGCGGGATGCTCCAGGGCCTGGGCCAGGCCCGTCTTGGCGAACTGCATGAACCCCTCGGCCAGCGAGTACAGGCCCAGCTGGTTCTGCTGCTCCCGGGCGAAGGCCTCCACCAGGGGCAGAAGCGCGTTCAGGTCGGCACGGGTCGCGGCGCGGTACTGAATGGCCACTCTCGACTCCCCCTTGCAGCTAGCGGTTCTCGGGCAGGAGGGGCTCGGCGGGGCCGGGGGCGTGGCCGGCGCCGCCCGCCGCGCGGGCGCGCTCCCGGCGCTCCGCCTCGCCGGCGTGCCAGCGCTCCAGGAACGCCTTGCGGTACTCGGCGAAGGTGCCCGCGGCCAGGGCCGCCCGGATCTCCTCCATGAGCCGGACCAGAAAACGGAGGTTGTGAATGGAGCAGAGTCGGAGCCCGAGCATCTCATCCGCCTTCAGCAGGTGGCGGATGTAGGCCCGGCTGAAGTTCCGGCAGGCGTAGCAGTCACAGCCCTCCTGGATCGGCAGGAAATCCCGGGCGAACTCGGCGTTGCGCACGGTCATCTTGCCGTCGGGCACGAAGACCGTGCCGTGGCGGGCGATGCGGGTGGGGAGCACGCAGTCGAACATGTCGACGCCGCGCCAGACGCCCTCCACAAGGTCCTCGGGCGACCCGACGCCCATCAGATAGCGCGGCCGGTCGTCCGGCAGGAGCGGCACCTGCACCTCCAGCATCTCGTGCATCAGCTCCTTGGGCTCACCGACCGAAAGCCCGCCGATCCCGTAGCCGGGGAAGTCCAGCGCCACGATCTCCTCGGCGGACTGGCGGCGCAGGTCCGCGAAGGTGGAGCCCTGCACGATGCCGAAGAGGGCCTGTTCGTCAGGCCGGGCGTGGGCAGCCTTGCAGCGGGCGGCCCAGCGCGCCGTCCGCTCGATGGAGCGCTTGGCGTAGTCGTAGTCGCACGGCCACGGGGTGCACTCGTCGAAGGCCATGATGATGTCGGCGCCGAGCGCGTTCTCCACGGCGATGGCCTTCTCGGGGCTCAGGAAGTGGGTGCTGCCGTCGATGTGCGAACGGAACTGCACGCCCTCCTCGGTGATCTTGCGCAGGTCGGCCAGCGAAAAGACCTGAAAGCCCCCCGAGTCCGTGAGCACGGCGCCCTTCCAGTTCATGAACCGGTGCAGCCCGCCCGCCTCCTGCACCAGGTCGTGCCCCGGGCGCAGGTACAGGTGATAGGTATTGCTGAGGATGATCCGCGCCCCCAGATCCCAGACCTCCTCCGGGTTGAGGGTCTTGACGGTGGCCTGGGTGCCGACCGGCATGAAGACGGGCGTCTCGATCACCCCACGGGGGGTGTGGAGGCGCCCGAGCCGCGCGGCCGAGGCCGGATCACGCCTGAGTAACTCCCAACGAACCGCCAAAGGAATGCCTCCCCTGAGTTTCCTGAGGTATGGTAACACAACCGCCGGTGCGCCCGCCAGCGACCCGTCACAGGATCAGCATCGCGTCGCCGAAGCTGAAGAAGCGGTACCGCTGCGCCACGGCCTCCCGGTAGGCTCGCATGATCAGGTCGTGGCCGGCCAGCGCGGACACCAGCATCAGAAGGGTGGACTTGGGCAGGTGGAAGTTGGTCACCAGGGCATCCACCGCCTTGAAGCGGTATCCCGGGTAGATGAAGATGTCGGTCCAGCCCTCGCCGGGTCGGACCGTCCCGTCCTCGTCGGCGACGGTCTCCAGGGTGCGCACGGAGGTCGTGCCCACGGCGACCAGCCGCCCGCCCCCCTTCCGCACGGCATTGATGCCGGCGGCCGCCTCCGGCGAGACGTGGTAGAACTCGCTGTGCATCTTGTGCTGGGTGGGGTCCTCCACCTCCACCGGGCGGAAGGTGCCCAGGCCCACGTGCAGCGTGATCCGGTGGATCTCCACCCCCCGGGCCGCCAGCCGGTCCAGCAGCTCCGCCGTGAAGTGCAGCCCCGCCGTGGGAGCCGCCGCGGAGCCCCACTCCCGGGCGTAGACCGTCTGATAGCGCTCGGGCTCCTCCAGCTGCTCGTGGATGTACGGCGGCAGCGGCATCTGCCCCAGCCGCTCCAGCAGGTTCTCGAAGACGCCCTCATAATGAAAGTCGATGACCCGGCCCCCGTAGTCGGTGGGGCCAACCACGGTGCCGACGAGCAGGCCGTCGCCGAAGACGATCCGCTCGCCGGGGCGGGCCTTCTTCCCCGGTTTGACCAGGGTCTCCCACCGGTCCCGGTCGAGCCGCTTCAGCAG